>SKSM01000269.1 GCA_007122985.1 Nitriliruptoraceae bacterium
CGACGACCGCGCCGGACCACCACGGTGTGCGGCCGGTCGACCTGCGCGACTACGCCGACTGTCAGCGCGGCGCGGCGACCCGCACCCGGGTGTTTCGCACCGACCACCTCGCCGTCGATCTGTGGTGCATCGAGCCGCGTACGTCCACCGGCGTGGTCCACCTGTCCGACCGCGACGTCGCCTACACCGTGATCGGCGGCCGGTCCTGGGTGGTCACCGACGAGGGCGAGATCGGCCTCGACCCGATGGGCGCGATCCTGGTCCCCGCCGACACCGTCCACGGCATCGACAACCGCTCGCCCGACCCGCTGATCGTGCTGGCGGCGTCCGCTCCCCCGGGCGAGGAGGGCGCGGCCACGGCCGTCACGGACGAGGCGGAGGCGGTCACGTGGGCCAGCGAGCAGCCGGGCGCGGTCCGCCGGCTGCTGGACACCCTGTTCGGCGGCGGATCACGCTGACCCGGACGGCTCCGGCGCACCGTCCGACACACCTCCCGGCCCGTCGGGCTCAGCCGCGGCCGGCAGCGTGCTCCTGCTCGCACAGCGCGACCAGCCGGTCGAGCGAGCGGCCGAACACCCGCCGCAGGATCGGCAGCACGACCGTGGTGGCCACCCGCTCGCCGAGCACCCCGAACGGCGGATCGATCCGCTCCCACCAGGTGATCCGGGTGCGGTCGGGACCGAGGTCGTCGAGGACGAACGCGCCCGAGCCGGTGATGATCCGACCCAGATGGACGACCGCGAGCTCGCGGGGTGCGTCGAAGCGGGTGACCCGCATCACGTCCTGGACGGTGACGCCCAGCAGGTTGGTCGGACACCGGATGGTGACGCCCACGCCGCTGCGTTGCGGGGTCAGCACGTAGACCGCCTTGGCGTCCAGCATCCACTCGGGCTGACGCTCCCAGGTGGTCAGCACCGTCCAGACGCGGTCACGCGGCGCGTGGGCCTCACGGGCGACCTCCAACCACACGGTGTCCTCCAGGGTCGTCGGGGCAGCGACGGGCGGGACCTCGAAGGGTTCGGAGCAGCGACCGGACCGGCTCACCGTGACGACTAGTCTCGCCGATCGGGTCGGCGCCACAGGTCGAGCTCGACGGGTGGAATCCGGGCCGGTCGGGATCACCGCGACGGCGACCCTCCCCCCGACGGCCGCGAGCGCGCCCATTCAGGCAGCGACCGCCGTCCCCGAGTCGTCCAGGAGTCGGCAGATGTTCGCAGATATCGACGGCAACACCATCAACTACGTGAGCTACGGGGAGGGCCCGCCGGTGGTCTTCGTCCACGGGCTCGGCGGCTCGTCGAACGTGTGGCACGGGGTCATGCAGGCGATGAAGCAGCACCACCACTGCGTCGCGCTCGACCTTCGCGGGCACGGTCGCAGCCAGGGCCGCGGCAAGTTCTCCATCGAAGGGTGGACCAAGGACATCCAGAAGCTGATCCGTCACCTCGAGCTGCCGGCGGTGACCCTTGTCGGCCACTCGCTCGGCACGCTGATCGCCCAGCACATGGCCCAGACCCAACCCGACAGCGTCGACCAGCTGGCCCTGGTCGGTGCGATCTCCTACTTCCAGCCGCCGACCGCCGACGCCTACCGCGAGCGCGCCGACATGGTCGAGCAGGACGGCCTCGAGCCGCTGGTGGACCCGTGGCTCGAGGGCGCGGTGTCGCCCCAGTCGCACGCGGTCCACAGCGGCATGGTCGGGCTGCTGCGCGAACTGTTCCTGCGCAACGAACCGCAGCACTACGCCAAGTCCTGCCGGGCGATGGCCGACGCGCCGAAGATCCGCCGTGACGACATCGGCCAGCCGACCCTGGTCGTCGCCGGCGCCCACGACCGCTCGACCCCGCTGGCGATGGCCGAGGAGATCACCTCCTCGATCCCCGTCAGCCGCGTCGAGGTCCTCCCGGACGTCGGACACTGGTCGCCACTGGAGGCTCCCGGCGCCGTGGCGGCACGGATCCTGCAGTTCCTGAGCTGACCGGCCGGACCGAAGCCCGGTCCCACCCCCTGACGAGCCCGCCATGCTCCGACGGCTCCACCCCGACCCGGCCGAGCTCGAGCTCGAGTCGCTCTACGCCGGGCTGACCCTGCCGGACGGCGGACCGGAGCAGGCGGCCTGGGTTGCGCTGAGCATGGTCGCCTCGGTCGACGGCGCGGTCGCGGTCGCGGGTGGGTCGGACGGGCTCGGCGGCCGCGCCGACCGCCTGGCGCTGTCGCGGCTGCGCGCGGCCAACGACGTCTCCCTGGTCGGCGCCGGCACGGTGCGTGCGGAGCGCTACGGCCCGTTGACCGGCTCAGCGCGCCGCCGCGACGACCGCGTGGCGCGGGGGCTCGGCCCGGTGCCACGGCTGGCGATCGTCACCGCCTCCGGACGTCTCGACCCGGACCTGCCGGTGTTCGGTGACGCGTCACAGCCACCGCTGATCCTCACCGGCGACGCCGCCGACCACACCGCCGTGCAACGGCTCGGTGACCGCGCAGAGGTGCACACCCTGCCCGGCGCACAGGTCGCCGTCACGCACGCCATCGACCGGCTCGCCGAGCTCGGCCTGCGGCGGGTGCTGTGCGAGGGCGGGCCGCAGCTCAACCAGGCGGTGCTGGCGGCCGACCGTGTCGACGAGGTGTTCCTCACCCTCGCGCCGTCCCTGGTCGGTGGTCCGGCGGCACGCATCATCCACGGTCGCGAGGAGGTCGCCCGACAGCTCGCGCTGGTGTCGGTCTTCGAGCACGGCGGCGACCTGCTGCTGCGCTACCGCCATCCCCGCCACGCCCCCGCCTGACCGCCACGCCCCCACCTGGCGGGCGCGCCACCACCCGGCGGGCACGCCCCCGCCCTTCGGTGGACGTCAGCCGCCACCGTCCTGCGCCGGCACCCACCGCAGCCGAGCGTCAGCGAGGTCGTAGTCCGGCAGCTGCCGCAGCCCGGCGATCGTCTCGCGCACGGCGAGGAACCGCGCCACCTCGTCGACGTCGTGGACGCGGACGAAGCCGGGCACGCCGCGCACGGTCTCCACGGTGGCCAGCGTCTCCGGCAGCCGCGCCGGCGGTTCGGCCCCGGTGATGACGCCGGTGACGTACTTGCGCGAGGCCCCGGTGAGCACCGCGAGGCCGTAGCCGGCGATGCGGTCGTAGGCCCGCAGCAGGTCGAGGTCGTCCTCAGGTCGCTTGGCGTAGCCGAGGCCGGGGTCCAGCACGATGCGCTCGCGGCCGAGCCCGCGGTCCTGCGCCAGGGCGATGCGCTCGTCGAACAGTGCGCACACGTCGGCCACGACGTCGTCGTAGTCGACGAATCCGTCCTGCTTGTGCGCGACGCGGGTGTGCAGGATCACCAGCGCGGCGTCGTGGTCGGCGCACGCCTCGGCGATCGCGGTGTCGGCCAACCCCGAGACGTCGTTGATCAGGCAGGCGCCGGCCTGCAGCGTCGCACGGGCCACCTCGACGGACGGGGTGTCGACCGACACCGGCACCCCGCGGTCGACCAGCGCGGCCACCAACGGCACGGCCCGGGCGATCTGGGTGTCGAGGTCGATCGGCTGGCCGTGGGTGACCCCCGAGTCGGCGCCGACGTCGATGATCGCCGCCCCCGCCGCGACCATCCCCAGCGCCGCCTCGAGCTGCTGGTCGGTGGTGGCCAGGTGCTCCCGGTCGGAGAACGACCCAGGGTTGGTGTTGACGATGCCCATCACCGCCGGCGCGCCCGGGCGCAGCTCGAAGCGGTGCGGCCCCGCGGGCAGCACGACGGTGCCTGGATGCAGGTGGGACGGCGTCGACGTCGAGGTGGCAGGTCGGGCGCTCATGAGCGGTCTCCTCGGGTCACCGGGGGATACGGAGCCACCGTCCCCGTCGATGGGTCGGCGTGCGGCGACGCGTCCACCGCCCGGCGGCGCTCACGCGCGCCCGCGCACGAGCGGGGGCAGCTCGGACAGCCGCGCGATGCGGTGGTCGGGCATGCGATCGTCCAGCACCGGGTCGGGGCGGCCTGCGTCGGCCAGCCACACGGTCGTCAACCCGTAGGCCCGGCCACCGGCGATGTCGGCCGACAGGCTGTCGCCGACCATCACCACCGCGTCGCGCTCGGGTCGACCCATCTGGTCGAACGCGGCGTCGAAGATCGCCGGGTCGGGCTTGGCGGCACCCACCTCGTCGGAGATCACCACCACCTCGGCGAATCCGGCCAGCGACGACGCGAGCAGTCGCGGCCGCTGGACGTCGGCGAGCCCATTGGTCACGTAAGCGATGGCGTGGTCCTCGGTGAGATCAGAAACGACCTCGTAGGCGCCGTCGTGCAGCTGCGCCCCCGCGGCGAGGTGTGCGAGGTAGCGCTGCGCGAGCTCGTCAGGATCGCTGTGGTCGCCCCCGTGGACGTCGAGTAGCTCCCGCCAGCGCTCGACCCGCAGGCGCGCGCCGGTGGTCTCGCCGCGCTCGAGCGCGGCCCAGTGGCGGGCGTTGATCTCGCGGTAGGCGGCGGTCAGCTCGGGTGTCGGCTCGAGCCGCGCGTCGGCGAGCGTCGCGCGCACCGCGGCGGTCTCCGCGGCGGCGTAGTCGAGCAGCGTGCCGTCGAGGTCGAACAGCACCCACCGGCGGCGACCTCCCCACGGTCGGAGGCCGCGCTGCCCGGTCGACGGCCCGGTCGACGGCTCGGTCACGTCAGGCTCCTCGTCGCGGACGCGGCGGAGGCTACGGTGGGCGGGCCCCGCAGACCACCCAGCGGTCGGCGGCGACGGGCCCGACGATCGACGACCAACCGACGATCAGGAGTGGCAGCGATGGCCAGGGTCGGCATGCCCCGCAAGTTCGTGTTCGTCTGCATCAACGAGCGGCCGGACGAGCACCCGCGCCCCTCGTGCCTGCGGCGCGGCAGTGGGTCGGTCTTCGAGGCGCTGCGCGAAGAGACGGGCCAGCAGGGCCTCGTGGACGTCAAGGTCATCGCCTCGGGCTGTCTCGAGCCGTGCATGGTCGGCCCGTCCGTCTACGTCGCGCCGGACGACGTGTGGTACGGCGGGGTGACCGTCGAGGACGTCCCGCAGCTCGTCGAGCAGCATCTGGCCAACGACGTGCCGGTCGAGTTCCTGCGCATCGGACGGCCGGAGTTCGAGCTGTCTCCGCTGGAGGGTCGCAGCGACCTGCCGCCGGGCGAGATCCCGCCGGCCTGAGGCGGGCCCACCGTTCCCGGTCGGACGGCCACCGGCCGGACGTCCCCCGGCTGTCCGCCGGCGGCTCGGCAGCCACCGCACGCCGCCGTTCCGCGGGCGCTCAGCGCCTTGGTGGCTGCCGCCGGGGCTGGCCTACCTTCGCCGCCGCGCCGTTCCCCGGCCGGGCCACGGCATCGGGTGTCGCTGTCCGCGGCGCCGCTGACCGCCCGTGCCGGGTCGCCGATCGGAGGCTTCGATGTCCCAGGCCGCGCAGAGCAGCGGTGCGCCGCAGCCGTCGATCGACGGCTTCGACGCCGTCGAGTACTGGGTCGGAAACGCCCGTCAGGCCGCCCACTACTACCGCACGGCACTCGGCTTTCGGCTCACCGGCTACGCCGGTCCGGAGACCGGGGTCAGCGACCGGTGCTCCTACGTGCTCGACCAGGGCGAGATCCGCCTGGTGCTGACCGGAGCGCTCGACCCCGACCACGGCATCGCCCGCCACCACCATGCGCACGGCGACGGGATCCGCGACCTGGCCCTGCGGGTCTCCGACGCCGACGCGACCTTCGCCTCCGTCGTCGCGCACGGTGCCACACCGCTGCAGGAGCCGGCGGTGCTCGAGGACGACCACGGCAAGCTGGTGGTGGCCGCGATCTCGGTCTACGGCGACACCGTCCACTCGCTGGTGCAACGCGACGCCTACGCCGGCGCCCACCGCCCCGGCTACGTCGCCGTCGACGAGCCGTTGCCGCACAGGGAGGTCGGCCTGCGACGCATCGACCATGCCGTCGCAAACGTCGCCGCGGGCGAGATGGACCGGTGGGCGGCGCTCTACCAGGACGCGCTCGGCTTCGAGCAGCGCTACCACTTCGATGCCGACACGATTCGGACCGACGACTCGGCGCTGATGTCGAAGGTCCTCGCCGACCGTCGGGGCCGCGTCAAGCTGCCGATCAACGAGCCGGCGGCGGGCCCGAAACGCTCACAGATCGAGGAGTTTCTCGACGCCTACGGCGGTCCCGGCGTCCAGCATCTCGCGCTCGAGACCGACGACATCGTCAGCACCGTGGCCGCGCTGCGCGCCCGTGGGGTGGGCTTCCTGTCCGTCCCGCCGGAGTACTACGAGGACGCCCGCGCACGCGTGGGCGACGTCGACGAGTCGTGGGACGACCTCGAGCGGCTCGGGGTGCTCGTCGACCGCGACGACGAGGGCTACCTGCTGCAGATCTTCACCGAACCGGTGCAGGACCGCCCGACGCTGTTCTACGAGGTGATCCAGCGCCGCGGCTCCCAGGGGTTCGGCGCCGGCAACTTCCGGGCGCTGTTCGAGGCGATCGAGCGCGCGCAGGCCCGTCGCGGCAACCTCTAGTTGCCTGGAGCCGAGGTTCCTCTGCGGTCGACGCCGCCGGCGTCCGGGACGAGCCTCCGGAGGCGCCCGCCCACGTGTCGGCGCGGTAGGGTCCCGGCCGGTGTGCGGTGGAGGCGCCGTGTCAGGTGGGGATCGCGTGGACGGCATGGGTCGGACCCGGACCGACGACCGGGTCTCATGGGACGAGTACTTCCTGGAGATCGCCCGGACGGCGGCGACGCGCGCGACCTGCTCGCGCCGCAAGCACGGCGCGGTGATCGCCAAGGACCGGCGGATCGTGGCCACCGGCTACAACGGCGGCCCCAGTGGCTACCCGCACTGCGAGGACGGGGGCTGCCCCCGGGCGGCGTCGCCGGCGCCGCAGGGCCACGACTACGAGCGTTGCATCGCCATCCACGCCGAGGCCAACGCCCTGCTGTTCTCCTCGCCGGAGGCCCGCGACGGCGCGACCCTGTACTGCACCGGCGCCCCGTGCTTCGGGTGCGCGAAGCTGCTGGCCAACTCCGGGGTCACCGAGGTGGTGGCGTCCGGCGGACGCTACGAGGGCTGGGACGAGGTTCGCGACTTCCTGCGCTCCTGTGGGGTGCGGGTCCGGCTGCTCGACGGCCTCGAGGGCGTCCCGAGCCTGCCGCTGTCATAGTCCCGGCGCGGTGTCGTTCGCGGGGTGGACGTCTGCGACCCAACGAAACGTCCCCCCGGTGGGAGGGCCGGGGGGACGTCGTTCGCTCGGGTGGGAGCTCGTAGGGAGCGGATGGGGAGAGCATCCAGGCTGCGGTGGTGGGAGCGCCACCGCGCGGGAGAGAGCGAGCTCCTGGGAGTCCCGAGCGGCGCGTGGGAGTGGGAGAGCTCGCCACGCGCGGGTTTGCAGTTGTCATTCGGAGCCGTGTGGGCGGTGGATGGAGAGCATCCACCAGAAACCCGTTGAACCGGTCCCGGGTCATCGGTCTGGTCCTGGGAGATGGACCGTTCCGATTGGCTTGTAGATGGTACGGTAACACGACCGATCCACCGGTCCAACTCGCAATCCCTCAATTTTGGACTGCTATTGGACGATCCAATTCGTGAGAGTGGACCGCATCTGGCGGAGCTGCTGGCGCCGGCACTGACCGGCGACGGTCCGCTGTACCGCCTGCTCGCCGACGCGATGAAGCGAGCGATCGACCGCGGCGAGGTACCGCTCGGCACGGCGCTGCCGCCCGAGCGCGCACTGGCGCGCTCGCTCTCGGTCAGCCGCGCGACGGTGGTGTCGGCCTACGACCGGCTCAAGACCGAGGGTTGGCTGGCCAGCCGGCGCGGGTCGGGCACCTGGGTGCGCACGGCCGCCGACCACCGCGACCACGAACGGGTGGACGCGGTGGCCACCGCCCGGCTGTTCCTCTCCGAGGACGGCCTCGAACAGCGCACCGGGCCGGGTGAGCACCACCTCGACGACGAAGCGCTCGACCTGTCGGTGGCCGCGGTCACCGGATCGGAGTCGGTCAACGAGGTGCTCGCCTCGCTCGACCTCGACGACATCCGGTCGCTGACCGACCATCACGGCTACCTGCCCCAGGGCCTGCGCGCCCTGCGCGACGCCGTCGCACGCCGGTTCGACGCCACCGGCCTGGCAACCGGCGAGGACCACGTGATCGTGACCACGGGCACCCACCAGGCGATCTCCCTGGTCGCCCGCCAGGTGCTCGAGCCCGGGGCGAGCGTGCTGGTGGAGTCGCCCACGTTCCCCGGTGCCCTGGACGTCTTCCGGCGGTTCGACGCACGGGTGGTCCCCCTGCCGGTCGACGAGCACGGCGCACGGGTGGACACGCTGGCCGACCTGGTGGATCAGGCCGAGCCGCGCCTGATCTACGTCGCGCCGACCTTCCACAACCCGACGGGCGCGGTGATGCCGGAGGACCGTCGCCGTGAGATCGGCCGACTGGCCGCGGAGTCGGGCGCGGTGGTGATCGAGGACATGGCGCTCGCCGACGTCGACCTCGACGACCGCCCGGTGCCACCGCCGATCGCCGCGCTCACCCCGGAGGCGACCGTCCACACGCTGGGCTCGACCGCCAAGCTGTTCTGGGCGGGGCTGCGTGTGGGCTGGATCCGCTCACCCGACGACTGGGCGGTGCGCATGCTCGCGACCAAGACGGTCGCCGACCTCGGCACCCCGCTCGTCAGCCAGCTGCTCGCCGTCCGGCTGCTCGAGCAGCGTGACCGCATCCAGGCCGAGCGCCGCGCCGAGCTCGTCCCCCGCCGTGACCTGCTGTGCGAGCTGCTGGACCGTCACCTGCCGAGCTGGGAGTGGACACGGCCGAGCGGTGGCCTGTCCGTCTGGGCGACGATGCCCCACGGCAACGCCGAGGAGCTGGCCGACGTCGCCCGACGGCACGGCGTCTACATCGTCCCCGGCCCCGCGCTGTCCGTCGACGACGGCAACCGCCGCTCGCTGCGCATCGTGTTCGCGCGTCCGGAGCCGGTGCTGGTCGAGGGGGTCCGGCGGCTGACCGCCGCATGGGCCGCCTACACCCCGGCACACGAGCGCTCGGCCGCCCGCCTGCTCGTCTGAGCGGGCCCGGCCACGAGGTGTCCCGATCGGATGGATCGTTCGCGGCGTCGGGCACCGGGCCTCCACGGTCCGCAGGCAGCGTCCGCAGGCAGCGTCCGCAGGCGCAGGGGCTAACCTGCCGGCCCGGTCGCAGGTGACCGTGCCGGCCGGGAGCGCCGACCGCCGGCAGCGACGACGGGAGCGGGCGATGGAGTCGATCACGGACGCCGGGGTCCACGCGCAGCTCGATGACGGCGTGCTGGTCGTGACCCTGGACGACGGTGAGCGCAACGCCCTGCGCCCGGCGTCGTTCGCGGCACTGGAGCAGGCCCTGGACCACGACGCCCGGGCGATCGTCCTGGCCGGACGGCCCGGGGTGCTCACCGCCGGCCTCGACGTCAAGTGGATGGCCGCTCACGGCCGGCAGGGCACCGCGGAGGTGCTGACCGCCCTCGGACGGTGCCTGATGCGTTGGTGGACCGACCCGCGACCGACCGTCTGTGCCGCCACCGGGCACGCCGTCGCGGCCGGCACACTGCTCGCGATGGCCTGCGACCACGCCGTGGCCGCCGACGACGGCTACTGGGGGCTGACCGAGACCCGGATCGACTTCGAGATGCCGATGTTCGGCATCGCGCTCGCCCGCGCGAACGTGCGCGCGGACCGGCTCGAGGACCTGATGCTGCCGGGTGCACGGATCGACGCCGCCGCGGCGGTCGAAGCCGGCTACGCAGACGAGCTCGGCCGCCCGGACGACGTCCCGGACCGCGCGATGGAGCGGGCCCGCGAACTGACCGACCTGCCCGCCCGCGCCTACGCTCGGACCAAGCAGCGGCTCCGCAGCGAGACGGCAGGGACCGTGCTCGACCACCTCGACGCGGACGTCGCCGAGGTCACCGCCCACCTCGACGACCCACCCTCCGCCTGAGCCGCACCGGAGCAGCCATGTCCCCCTACCTCGCCCGGATGGTCAGCGGCGCCGCGGCTGCCGCCGCGGTCGTGGCCGCACGTCGGGCCGCCGAGGTCGGCTGGCAGCGGTGGCACGGCAGCGCACCGCCGCGCGCAGCCGACGTCCGCACCGACGCAGACCTTCGCGACCTCCTGGTGTGGTCGGCGGTGGTAGTCGGCGCGGTCACCGTCGCACGCAAACTGGCCGTCTCCCGCGCCGAACGGCTGCTGGATGTCGACGACGACTAGTCGGGCGCGGACACCTCGGGGGGCAGCTGCCCGTGGCTGACGGTCGCAGGCGGCTGCTGCGGCCGACGGCGCACGTCACGCTCGCGACGACCGCGTCGACGGTGCTGATCCACCTGCCCGTCTTCCTGCTGGGCGGGCTGGCCGTCCTCATCCGCGAGGACATCGCCAGCTTCGACGAAGCACGCCTCGGTGCGGCGGTCAGCGTGTTCTTCGGGGCGTCGGCGCTGGCCTCGGTCGTCGGTGGGAGGCTGTCGGAGGCGCACGGTCCGCGACTCGGGATGATCGCCGCCGCCCTGCTCAGCGCGGGAGCGCTGCTCGCCCTGGCGGCGACGTCGAGCCTGGCCGGGGTCTTCGTCGCCAGCGCGTTCGGAGGTGCCGCGAACGGCATCGGCCAGCCGGCATCCAACCTCGGCCTCGCCCGGGGGATCCGTCGGGCACGCCAGGGCTTCGCGTTCGGCATCAAGCAGGCGTCGGTGCCCCTCGCGAGCCTGCTCACCGGCCTCTCCATCCCGCTGATCGGGCTGACGCTTGGCTGGCGGTGGACGTTCGCGGTGGCCGTACTGCTGGCGGTGGCGGTGATCGCGCTGGTGCCCCGACGCTTCGCGCCCGCGGCGCAGCGCGCGACCGGCACCGGCATCGCGACCGACGCACCGCGGCCCGCGCTGCTGCTGCTGGCCACCGGTGCCGGACTCGGGTCCGCCGCCGCCAACTCGCTGGCTGCGTTCACGGTGCTGACGTTGGTCGCCGCCGGCATCACGGCCGGCCCGGCGGGCTACCTGCTGGCGCTCGGAAGCGCCGCCGGGGTCACCGCCAGGGTGCTGACCGGCTGGCGGGCGGATCGTCGTGGCCACGCACACCTGCCAGTGGTCGCCAGGATGCTCGCCATCGGCACGCTCGGCTACCTGCTGCTCGCCGTGGGCGACCTCCACCCGGCGCTGCTGGTGGTCGGCGTCGTGACCGCGTTCGCGGCCGGCTGGGGCTGGCCGGGGCTGCTGGCCTTCGCGGTCGTGCGGCTCCATCCCGGTGCTCCGGGGCTCGCCAGCGGCATCGTCCTGGCCGGTGGCACCGCGGGGGCGGTGGTCGGGCCACTGCTCTTCGGCGTCGTCGCCCGCGTGGGCTCGTTCAGCTGGGCGTGGCTGACCGCAGCGGCGTTGAGCCTGGCCGGCGCGGCGCTGGTGTGGACCGGGCGCCGTACCGTCCGGGCGGCCGTCGCCGGGGGACGCATGCAGAAGCCCCCCGGAGCCCCCACACCGCCGACCTGAGGTCCGCGCCCCGCGACCTCGCCTGCTCACGCCAGGGGAAGGCCACCGTCCGGGGGCCCGGCCCGAGCGGACGCGGGCACGCCCATGGGACGCTGCCAGGTCACGCGCGCTTCGATGGCCGGCTCGGCACCCGCCGGTGGGTGCTCCAGCGTCAGTCGTACCAGCCCACTGGCGCGGTAGGTCGCCAGCTCACTCGGCGCCTGCGCCCAGGGTGGACCGACCCACCCCTGTGCGTGTTGCGCACCGGTCGCCAGCAGCGTGACGACCACCGCGACACCCCCCTCGGCGACGAGCCGTCCGACGGCGTCCATGGCCCCGTCACGCACCACACCCGGCAACGAGGTGACCGTGTGCACCTCCACGACCAGGTCGAAGGCGCCACCCCACCAGTCCGGCAGGTCGAGCAAGTCCTGCTGCCGCCAGTCGACGTCGACCCGGCGGTGGCGGCGCCGCGCCCAGCGGACCGCCGAGGGCGCGATGTCGAAGGCCGTGACACGCCAGCCTCGCCGGGCGAGCTCGGCCGCGTCGTCCCCCAGGCCACAGCCGACCACCACGGCACGGCCGCCCGGCGGCGTCGCCACCGGATCCTCCAGCCAGTCGACGACGAACGGATGCGGGCCGTCCCCCGCCCACGGGACCGCCTCGCGTCGACCGAAGCCGGCCGCGTACACCGGCTCGAACCACCCGGTCGGCCGCCCCGCTGCGAGGTGCTCGGCGACGAGTGCGTCGACGTCGACCCCGCGCCGACGTCGCAGCACTCAGGCGATCTCGTACTGTGCGACCTTGGGGTGGTCAACGCCGGTCTGACCGACCTCGCCGGCACCGCCCGGGGCGCCGAGTCCGGTCGCCTCGGACTCGAAGAAGGCCGCGTTGATCGCGGTGAACTCGCTCCACTCCGGAGGGACGTCGTCGGCGTAGAAGATCGCCTCGACAGGGCAGGCCGGCTCGCACGCCGCACAGTCGATGCACTCCGTCGGATGGATGTAGAGCATCCGGTCGCCCTCGTAGATGCAGTCGACCGGGCACTCCTCGACGCACGCCTTGTCCTTGACGTCGATGCACGGCTCAGCGATCACGTAGGCCACAGCTCACCTCGTCAGACGGACTCGAGCGAGCGGGCAGTCTATCCCCGCTCTGCGACCGGTACGGGTCCGGCTCAGGCGTCCCAGGCCGCCACCGTGGGGTGGTCCTGGTCGAGCGCACCGACCCCGGCAGCGCCTCCCGGAGAGCCGAGCCCCGTCACCGAGTCCTCGAAGAACTCCGCGTTGATGGGGGTGAACTGCTGCCACTCGTCCGGCACATCGTCCTCGTAGAAGATGGCCTCGACCGGGCAGACGGGCTCGCAGGCGCCACAGTCGATGCACTCCTCCGGGTGGATGTAGAGCATCCGGCCACCCTCGTAGATGCAGTCGACCGGGCACTCCTCGACGCAGGCCTTGTCCTTCACGTCGATGCACGGCTCAGCGATCGTGTACGTCAACGGCG
>SKSM01000077.1 GCA_007122985.1 Nitriliruptoraceae bacterium
GCTACTGGCGCGTCCGCGACCGGCGTGCCGGCATGCCGGCCCCCGACGCCGCACCCGTGGGTGTGCCGTGAACGACGGGCGGATCCTGACCGTTCCCGACGAGCTGGACGCGACCGACGCGGTGGTGCCGCTCGCCAACGAGCGCCTCGCCCTGCCGGACGTCGACACGCGCACCGGTGCGGTGGCGAGCGTCACGCTGCTGCACGACGGGGTGGCCGGGCTGCTCGAGCTGCGTGGCGACCCCGTCGCCCGGCCGGTGGTCGCCGTCGACGGCGGCGCCCCGGTCGACCCGGCGTGGACGCTGGACGTCGCCGATCCGCTGGTGCCGACCTGGCGCGCCGTGCTGGGTGGCTGCGAGCTCACCTGGACGCTGGCCTGCCCACCGGGTCGCGCCGGCGCGGTGCTGCAGCTGACCGTCACCGCCGGCGACACCGATCCTGCCCGGGCGGAGCTGGCGATCGTCGGCGAGCTGCTCGAGCCGTTCGTGCACGTCTTCTCCGCCCGCCCCGTCCACGGACCCCACCGGGTCCGGCTGGACCCCTGGACCGACGCGGTGACCGCGGAGGTGTCCACCGGGCTGCCGGTCGCGGCGCTGGCCGTTCGTCCGGCCGACGACGCCGAGCTGTCGCTGACCCCCGACGGGCCGGACGGCACGGCCCGACATCCCACCGACGAGCTGCCGACACCGGCCACCTACCGCCAGCACCGCACCGCGACGCTCGAGCCCGGGGGGTCGGCCTCACTGACGCTGATGCTCGGCGTCGCCCGGGAGCGCGACGGCGCGGCGCTGGCGTGCATCGACCTGGCACGCACGGGTGCGACGCCGCTGCTCGAGGCGACCCGCCGCTGGCAGGACGCGCGCCGCGGTCCCGCCCTGGCCGACCCGGACCTCCAGGCCGTGCGCGACCGCAACCGCCTGTTCGCCCTGACCTTCGCCGCCGGGCACACCATCGACACCGACGCACTGGTGCTGGTCACCTCGCGCAGCCCCCGCTACTACGTCAGCGGCGCCCACTGGAGCCGCGACTCCCTGCGCTGGGCCTTCCCCGCGGTCCTGGCCGTCGATCCGCCGCTCGCCGCCGACTGGCTGCGTGCCGCGTTCGCCCGCTACGCCCGCAACCCCGGGATCCACGCGCTCTACCTCGACGGCACCGTGCTCTACCCGGGCTTCGAACTGGACGAGGCCGCAGCGTTCCCGCTGGCCCTGGACGCCTACGTCGAGGTGTCCGGTGACACCGCCCTGCTGGCGGAGCCGGACGTGCGCACCGGGCTGGCACGGGTGGACGCCGCGATCGCGGCGGCGCGCGACGACGCGACCGGGCTGCACCGCACCGAGCTGCTCTCCAGCGATGATCCCGCACCGCTGCCGTTCGTGACCTACAGCAACGCGCTGACCGTGGCGGCGCTGCACGCCCGCGCACGCCTGCACCGGGCGGCGCCCGGGCCGCACGCCGATCCGCACGCCGCCCACGCGGCGCAGCAGGCCGCCGACACGCTGACGGCGGCGATCCGATCGCACTGCATCGTCGACGGCCCGGCCGGACCGATGTTCGCCGGCGCCACCGACGGCCACGGCGACCACCGGTGCTTCGACGAGCCACCGGGCAGCCTGGAGCTGCTGGCCCACCTCGGGGTCGTCGCGCGTGACGATCCGGTGTTCGCCGCCACCGTCGACTGGATCTGGAGCGACGACAACCCCGACGGCCCTCCGCCGGGACGCGATCCGACCCCGATCTGCGAGCACGCCCGCCACCCCTGGCTGCTGGCCGTCGGCAACGCGCTGCTCCGCGGCGACGACCGCTGGCTGACGCGCCTGCCCCGGCTGCCACTCGACGGCGGGCTCGCCTGCGAGACCTACGACGTCGACACCGGCCAGCCCCGCACGGGCCTGGCGTTCGCGACCTGCGCCGGCTGGCTCGCGCACGCGATCGACGTCGCCGTCGAGCGTGACGTGACCGGGTCGCAGCACCGCGGCGCACCCACGGCGTGACGAGGAGGAGCCCCGTGACCCCCCGATCCCCCGTCCCGGTCGACCTCCTGGCGGTGGGCGCCCACCCCGACGACGTGGAGTACGGGATGGGGGGCACGCTGCTGCGCCACCACCGGGGCGGCCACCGCATCGGCGTGGTGGACCTGACCCGGGGCGAGCTCGGCACCAAGGGCAGCGCCGACCAGCGGGCGCGCGAGGCCGACACCGCGGCCGGCCACTACGGCGCGCGCTTCCGCCACGGGCTGGACCTCGGGGACAACCGGATCGGCGCCGACCCGGCCGGCGTCGAGCGGCTGGCGGCGGTGATCCGTGCGGCCCGGCCAACGCTGGTGTGCACCCACCAGGCCGAGGACACCCACCCCGACCACCGCGCCGCGCACGAGCTGGTGCGTCGGGCGGTCTTCGCCGCCGCCCTCGCCTCCCTGGAGCTGACCTTCGACGGCGACCCCCTCGACCACCACGTCGTCGACGGGGTGCTGTACTTCGCGACCGACCGCGTCGTCGACGGGCACGTCCACGTCGACGTCAGCGAGGTCTGGGAGGCGCGGCTCGGCCTGATGATGGCCTTCGCCAGTCAGTTCACCGCACCCACGGCGGAGATCGACCACACCCTCTACGGGATCGACGACTACCTCGAGGTCGTCGCGACCCGGGCGCGCGCCCACGGTCAGCGCATCGGCGTGCGCTACGCGGAGGCGTTCGTCGCCGAACAGGGCGTGGCCGCAGACGACCTGGTCGAGCTCGTGCGACGGCGACACTGACGCGGCCGTGCGACGGGTCGCCTCGCGACCCGCTCGCCGCGTCCGGGCCCGGCCGCCCAATGCTCCTCTGCACGTCAGTCGGGCAGCTCACGCGGGACGACCAGGGCGGCCAGGTGGCAGGTGGCCGGCGCCAGGTCGGCCCAGGCGTCCGCGAGCTCGAGCTCGGCGAGCGCGCCGGTCGGGTACTTGCGTTCCAGTTGCCCGACCGCGGCCGGCTCGCCCGATCCGGTGAGCTCGCGCACCAGGGTCTCGAGCGACGGGTTGTGCCCGACGATCAGCGCCGCGGTGGTGTCGGCGGGCAGCTCGCGCAGCTGCGCGAGCCACTGCGAGGCGCTGGCGTGGTAGAGCCGGGGGTCGATCCGCACGTCCGCGTGCTCCGGCAGCGCCGGTCGCACCCCCTCGAGCGTCTGCGCGGCCCGGGCGGCAGAGGAGCACAGCACCACCTCGACGGGGGCGTCACGGGCACCGAGGTGGCGACGCAGCCGGCCGAGGTCGCGCTGCCCGCGCGGCGCCAGTGGCCGGTCGTGGTCGGCCAGCGACGCGTCCTCCCAGCTCGACTTCGCATGGCGCAGCACGAACAGTCCCCGCCGCATCTCGGCCACCTCCCGGTCCGACGGGTCCCAGCATGGCATCCCGGCCGCCGTCCGCGCTCACCGGGGTCGCGTCTGCGGCACCGGCAGATCCCGGCAGGCCAGGCTGGTCGTACGCAGCATCTCGCCGTCGCGGGTGTCCTGCCAGGCGACGACCAGCCGGTCACCGAGCGCCACCACCGCCGGCGCCCGCGCGTGCGCCGCTGCCGGCGTGTCGTCGACCCGCCCCACGGGACCGCTGACACCCCGGTCGTCGACCACGGCCGCGACGACCGTCGTCC
>SKSM01000229.1 GCA_007122985.1 Nitriliruptoraceae bacterium
CAGGGCGAGACGGAACTCGTGCCGCTCCGCAGCTTCGAGCTGCTCCCGCAGCTCCGACACGGGGGCGGTGGCGGTGGCGTGGTCAGCGGCGGTGGCGCCGGCCGCGTTCGCGGCGGTCACGATGCCGCCCGCACGTCGGCTGTCTCCCGGATCTCGACCCAGTGGTCCGGGCCGGACAGCACACCGGTCGCGGTCGCGACCTCGGCCCAGCTGCCGTCGTCGGTGGGTTCGAGCCCGATCTCCAGCGCACCGTCGACGCTGGTCGCGATCGCCGGCCCGTGCCGGTCGACCGCTTCGGCGAGCGCGGCGCCGAGCAGGTCGAGGAAGAGGTCGAAGGCCACCGCGTCGAGGGTGCCGAGCTCACCCAGCCGCACGGGCCCGTCGGTGCACAGCTGACGGCGGGCGGCGGCGGTCTGCCTCGCCTCCTCGGCGGCGAGGCTGGCGAGCAGCTCCTTCTCACGAGTGCGGTCGATGACCCCGTTGACCCGGCCTCGGCGGGTGGTCCGTCCGGTGCGGCGCAGGCGGGGGCTGATGCGCACCGGTGGGGCGTCGAGCCAGCTGGTGGTGGGCGGGACGGGCTGCTGGTCGCGCTCGGTGAGGGTGTCCTGGTCAACGGTGAGGTGGCGGGCGGGGGCGAGCGCGAACGCGGCGCGCCACAGGCGGTGGGCGTCCGCGTCGGAGTCGCAGGCGGCGAACCAGCGGGCCAGCGCACGCAGGTCGCCGGCCCGGTCGGAGCGGGACAGCCGCCGTTCGTTGACCTCGGCGATGGCCTGGAGCAGCGCCGGGATCGCGGCTCGGGCCCGGGCGCGGAGCAGTTCGGCCTGGGCGGGACGTCCCTCGTCGGGGAGGAACCAGCCGACCAGACCGGTCCACCGTGACTGCCAGCTGTGCCGAGCGGCGGCGCGGTCGGCATCGCTCGGGTCGAGGGCGTCGGCCATCTCCCGGTCGGCGGCGACCCGGAGGAGCCGTTCGATCCCCGGTCCCTCGAGGTCGCGCAGCAGCGCGGCGATGTGGGCCTGGGCGATCACCAGCTCGCCGATGAACCGCTCGAGGTAGTCGAGTAGCGCGTCCTTGTAGGTAAGGAGTGCCTCGACGTCGATGGTGTGGAGGTCGACGGTGCGTTGCAGGCTGGCGACGAAGGTCTGGGCGCGGTCGGTGAGCTCGTCGAAGCGGTCCCACAGGGAGCGCAGGGTGAGGTGGACCTTGCCGACATCCAGGTCCTCGCCGGTCGGGACGTGATCACCACCGGCCGGGAGTTGGTCGCGCAGCTCGTGCAGCAGGTCCCGGATGTCGCCCAGGGCGGCGGTCTGGAGCTCCCCGGAGCGGTGCAGGCCCTGCTCGAACACGTCGAGGGCCCGCTCCGTGGCCTCGCCCTCGGGTGTCAGCCGGTAGAGGAACCGGGCGCGGTAGAACTCCTCGACGGTGGCGACCTCGGCCGTGTCCGGATCTGCGGAGAGGTTCCCCCAGCTGACCAGCTGAGGCAGAACGGCCTCCACCTCGGCTGCGTCGACCCGGTTGGACAGCTCCGCGGCGACGTCGCTCGGCCGCAGGTGCAGGACGAACCGCGCCTTCGCGTCGGCGAAGACGTCGAGCACCTCGCGGTAGAGGTGACGCTTGTCCGCCGCGAGGTGGGCGAACGTGCCGTAGTCGGTCTCCACGAGTCTCCGTCGGCTCCACGAGTCTCCGTCGGCTCCGGCGAGGCTCGGAGCAGCGCCGTGCCCCCTGAGGCTAGTGGTGCTGTGCGACCTGGCAGCGAGACGACATCCGGGGCGCTGCGGCCCGGTCCGCCAGCTTCAACGGTTCCAAGGTTCGGCAAGCACACGGGGTGTAGCATCGACCGCATGGAGGAGGTTCGGGTGGCGCTGGAGACGCTCCGCGAGCTGGCGGACGCGGAGCTGGACCGGCTGTGTCGTCGCCACCAGGTGCGGGTCCTGACCGTCTTCGGCAGTGCGACGGACGCGACGGTGACGGCTCCGCAGGACCTCGACATCGGGGTCGTGTTCGAACCGGGATCCGAGCACGACGTACTCGGACTGCTCGAGACCCTCGTCTCCACGCTCGGCACCGAACGGCTCGACCTGCTCGATGCCGAGAAAGCCACGGAGACCGCCCGGTACCGCGCGATCGCGGACGGGGAGCCCCTCTACGAGAGCGAGCCGACCGCCTTCGCGAACGCCTACGCCGCGGCGGTCATGCTCTACCTCGACACCGCCCGGTTCCGCGACGAAGCGCTGGCGCATCCGCGGGCATGACGCCTCCCCGCCTCGACATCGATGCCTGCCAGGAGAAGCTCGCCCTGCTGGCCGACCTCGTCGCCGATCTCGACCGACACACCGACGTGACGGGTCGCGAACTGAGGGCCGATCGCGACCGCCGGCACGTCGTCGAACGGATCCTCACGCAACTGGTGGACATCGCCGGCAGCCAGAACAGCCTGCTGGCACGCGGGCTCGGGCACCGGGCTCCCACCGGCTACCGCGATTGCTTCGAGCTGCCCCAGCACCTCGGCCTCTTCCCGCAGGAGCTGGTCGTTCGACTCCTTCCCTCGGTCGGCATGCGCAACCTGCTCACCCACGAGTACGGACGGATCGACCTCGACCTCGTTGCCGCGGCGACGCCAGCCGCGCGACGCGACTACAGCGACTACATCGAGGTGGTCCGCAGTGTCCTGCGAAGGCACGCGTGACGGGACGCAAGGACCCGTTGCCGCATCCGACGACCGTGCCCTGGGACCCCGACGCCGGGACCTCTGGTGTCACGTCGGCCGCACCGCCAGCGTGTCGCAGCGGACCGAGCCGATGCTCCGCGGGAGCATGGCGGCATGACCAGGACGATCACGCAGCGCGAGCTGCGCAACGACAGCGGCGAGATCATGCGTGCCCTCTACCGGGGCGAGGACCAGGACGTCGAGCCCCGGGCGTGAGCGACCAGCCGTCGGACGTGGCCGCCCATGGCTTGCTGGATAGCTCCGTGGTGATCTCGCTGGAACGCGTACCGCCCGAGCAGTTGCCGGCGGAGCCGGCCGTCGCCGCGATCACGCTGGCCGAGCTGACAGCCGGGCCCCATGCCACCGATGACGAGAACGAGCGGGCTCGTCGCCAGGACCGTCTCCAACGGGTCGAAGCGCTGCTCGATCCGCTGCCGTTCGACGCTGCTGCGGCTCGCGCCTATGGGCGGATCTACGCCGCGACTCGGGCTCGTCGTCGCAAGCGCCGCGGTGCGCGGGCCGTCGACCAGATGATCGCCGCGGTCGCGCTCGCGAATGATCTCCCGTTGTTCACCTGCAACCCCGACGACTTCGAGCATCTCGCCGAGGCCGGCCTGAAGCTACGGGCCGTGGAGCGCGTCGCGCCGAACTGAGGCTCACGCGGCGACCCATGCCTGAACGGCGCTCGATGACGATGGCCTGCCCACCGCGGAGCTCGACGTCGGCGCGATCCCGTCACCGGCGAGCGTGGTCACGGTGTTCGAGGATCCGCTCCGCAGCAAGCCGGCTGCCGGTGCGCTGCTTGCGGTCACGCACCCGGGCGAGCAGTGCCTCAGGCTCGAGACGCTGAGCGAGCCCGACCAGCTCCGAGCGCAGGTACTCCTGGACAGGTTTCG
>SKSM01000050.1 GCA_007122985.1 Nitriliruptoraceae bacterium
CGACCGAGTCCATCACATCAGCTCGCCGCCTCAGTGTCGACCCCTCTTGCCCCTGGTGCAGCCGCCCGCGTGAGCGTGGACACGGCATTCTCCTCCTAGGCGGACAGCCTGAAGGCCTACGAACCAGCGGGCTCGTACTGCGGCGTGGCCGCGCAGGGGCATCACACCGGTCGTCGCCGCCGGTCGAAGCGCCACAGCCCAGCGTCGCGGGCGGCTGTCAGCACCGCGTCCACTTCGGCGCGGGTGACCCGGTCACGTAGTTCCGGGTAGCGCTCGGTCGTGAGCACCTTCCAGTCCGGCCGGTACTGGTCCATCACGTTGACGAACGTGTCGGTGGACAGCTCGGCGAGCCAGCGCACGATCGCTTGGCTCGCGGCGCCGAGCCCCGGCATGACGAGGTGGCGCACCACGAGCCCGCCGCGCGCGATGCCGTGGCGGTCCACGATCAGATCGCCGACCTGGGCGTGCATCGCTGCTACGGCTTGGCGTGCCACCTCGCCGTAGTCGTGGACACCGAGGTAGCTGCGGGTCAGCCACGGGTCGAACAACTTGATGTCGGGCATGTACACGTCGACGACGCCGTCGAGCAACGCGAGGCTGTCGAGTGCGTCGTAGGCGGAGGTGTTGTAGACGAGCGGGAGGGTCAGGCCAGCCTCGGCAGCGATCGGCAGGGCCTCCAGCACCTGTGGCACGACGTGCTCGGGGGTGACCAGATTGATGTTGTGGCAGCCCTCGGCCTGCAGGGCCAGCATCACCGCGGCGAGCTCGCCGGGAGAGAGCTCGGGGCCGGCGGCCCGCTGGCTGATGTCGGCGTTCTGGCAGAACACGCATCGCAGGTTGCAGCCGGAGAAGAACACAGCGCCGGACCCACGCCAGCCGCGGAGCACCTCCTCCTCGCCGAGGTGCGGGAAGGCGCTGGCCACGTGGGCGTAGCGGCCGATGCGGCAGGCTCCGACCTCGTCGGCGAGCCGGTCGACACCCCGGCAGGGTCGTTGGCACACCCGGCAGGGGGCGAGCAGGTCGCGGGCAGCCTCGGCCCGGATGCGTAGCTCTCCGGCCTCGTGCAGGCGGAGGTAGCCGGGTGGCTCGGGGTCGACGACGAACCGGCCGTCGCCGGCGATCTCCGCGGGCAGACGCGTTGCCTCCGCGTTCATGTTCGCGATCCAGCTGGCGAGCTCGGCCACCTCGGTGTCGATGTCGTTGCGGCCAGGGATCGGCAGGGTGGTGACCTCGAGCCGGACGTCGGTCTCGTGGGCGACGTAGCGCAGCGTGTCGAGCACTGGACCGAGGCGGGCGCCGCACAGGCGGCGGCGATGTCGGCGGGAGCTGCGTCCTCGGTGACGGTGTCGATCTCCCGGGAGGTGGAGATCTCCCAGTTCTGGCAGAAGCGGCAGGACAGGTTGCACCCAGCCGTGCCGAAGGACAGCACCGCGGACCCGGGAAGCACGTGATGCAGAGGCTTCTTCTCGATCGGGTCGATGCAGAAGCCATTAGCGGGTCCGTAGGTGGTCAGTACCAGCCGGTCCCCTGGCCGGGCGCGGACGAAGCAGCGGCCACGCTGACCGTCACGCAACCGGCAGTGGTGGGGGCACAGGTCGCACTGCAGCCGTCCGTCGTCGAGCCGGTGCCAGAACCGGGCGGTGACGGCTCCGTCCGCGGCACGATGCGTATCCCGATGGGCGTCGGTGTGGGCGTCGGGGTGTGCGAAGGGCGGCATGGCAGGTCTCGCAGGGTGGGGAATCCCTCCGTCGCGAGCGTGGAGCGAGACCCGGCGGGCGTCGAGGGTCGGAGGCCACCCACCGGCCGTCGGACGGAGGAGCACGGCTCCGGCTCGGGGAGGACGGCTGGTCCCGCTGTCTGGTGGCCTTTGCCCCTTGGTGGGGCACCGACAGGACGACACCGTAGAACCGTACGGCTGCGCGCACTGAGGAGGTCGTCATGTCCGAGCCCACGATCACCGGCCGCCAGCAGGTGATACTCGCTCCAGAGGACATCGCGGGACGCCGGCGCGACGTGCTCGAGCCCGGGGTCAACTACGTGACCCTCTGGCGTGAGCACAAGAGTCTGGCAGGCCTGATGGAGCTCGACCCGGGCGCCGAGCTGCCCGAGCACACGCATGGAGCGTCGACCCATCACGTCTGGGTCGTGGCAGGGTCGGCACGGGTCGAGGGACGTCGCCTGACCGCCGGCAGCTACCTCCACGTCCCAGCGGGGGTCCCGCACGGCCTCGAGGCGCTCGACGACGGTTGCACCTTGTTCTACCTGTACCTGCGGTCCAGTTCGCAAGAAGGCCGCTCTTGACGGCCTCCAGCGTCGAATGCAGAGGGACTTCGGTTACAGACCACTAGTGCCGGCCAGCTCGAGGTTCGATCGGCAGGCTCACCGGCAGGCCGACCTGCTGTTCGACGAGCGCCGCCGCCGCGAGCACCGCGGCCTCGCCGCGAGGAGGCCCGAGCAGCTGCAGGCCGACCGGTAGCCCTGACTGCGTGAGCCCGGCGGGAACCACGACCGTCGGGCAGGCCACCACCGTCGACAGGAAGGTGATCTGCACCCAGTCGATGTAGGTCGAGAAGCGGTGGCCGTCGAGCTCCTCGAGGAACCGGGTCGTCACCGGCGGTGCGGGGACGACGGCGGCCGGGAACGCCAGGACCTCGTACTGCGACAGGAACGCCACGACCTCCCGGTACAGGCGCGCGCGTCCTGCACGCGCCGCTGCGAGCTCCGCGCCGCTGGCCCGCTCCCCGACATCGATGTTCCAGCGGATCTCCTCCTTCACCACCTCGCGGTCGGCGTGGCTCAGGGTCTGGCCGAGGTCGGCGTACACCCGTCCGCGCAGCGCGTGGTAGACGCTGTACAGGTCGGTGAGGTCCGGGCAGGCGGGCTCGACGACCGTGCCGAGCCCCTCAAGCGACCGGGCTGCGCGTTCGCAGACCGCAGCCACCTCGGCGTCGACGGGCGTGAAGCCGCGGAGGTCCGGGGTGAAGGCGATTCGGGCGGGTGGTTCGGCGGTCCGCACCGCTTCGGCGGAGGAGGTCGCCGGCGCATCGAGGCTCAGCGGGTCGCGAACGTCGCGGCCGACCATCGCGTCGAGGAACAGTGCGGCGTCGGCCACGGTGCGGCCCATCGGACCATGGACCCCCGCGTCGCCGAACAGCTCGCCCTCGGGGCCGCGGACGACGCGTCCCGGGGACGGCCGCAGACCGACGACGCCGCAGAAGGCGGCCGGTGTGCGCAGTGACCCGCCGAGGTCCGAGCCGTGCGCGAGCCACACCTCACCGGCCGCGAGCGCGGCAGCGGAGCCGCCCGACGAGCCACCCGCGGTGCGCGTGGTGTCCCACGGGTTGTGCGTCGCGCCGAAGACGTCGTTGAAGGTGTTTGCACCGGCACCGAGCTCCGGGGTGTTCGACTTCGCGATCACGACCGCACCGTTGTGCTCGAGGCGCTCGACGAGCGCACCGGAGCGATCGGGGACATGGTCGGCGTAGAGCTGTGAGCCGTATGTCGTGCGCACGCCGGCGACCGGCGTGACGTCCTTGATCGCGATCGGCAGGCCGGCGAGGTGCCCGGGGCCGGTGCGTGCCGGCGGTGGCAGACGTGCGATTGCCTCGCGAGCGCGTGCCTCGCAGCGTGTCGGCAGGGCGTTGATCGCGGGCTCCACCGCCTCGATCCGGTCGAGGGCGGCGTCGAGCAGCTCGGTCGGGCTGACGGTGCCCGCGCGCAGCTCGGCGACCGCCGCGGTTGCGGAGAGGCGTACCGGGTCATCGCTCATCGGGGCTTCCTCGGGCCGGTCACGGGATCTCGACGAGTACCCGCCCCACCGTGCCGGCCTCGACGGCCTCGTGTGCTTGGGCGATCTGGTCGAGCGCGAACGTCTGCATGGGCAGCGCGGTGAGTTGTCCGGCCCACAGGGCGGCATTCACCGACTCGGCGGCGTGTCGCAGGACGGAGTCGGGCAGCGTGTACAGCAGCACGAAGCGCACCAGCAGGTTGCATTCCATCGCGGTCATGTGCGCCACGGTCGCGACGCCCGACGCTTCGACCGCGTACGAGGCGATCACCGCCTGCTGCTGGAGCGCCCCGACGTAGGTCGGGAAGTTGGTGGTCAGCGCGACGTCGACCACGTGCTGAATGCCATCCGGCGCGGCGTCACGCAGATCTGAGGAGAAGTCGGGCTCGCCGTAGTCGAGGACGACGTCCGCGCCCGCAGCCGAGGCCAGCTCCGCCTTGCGCGGTGAGCTGACCGTCGCGATGACTCGTGCACCGGCCAGCTTCGCAAGCTGGACGGCGGCGTTGCCGACCGCCCCGGCGCCGCCGGTGACGAGCACCGTCGCTCCCTGGATGTCGCGGTCGGCGTGCAGGCAGTGGTGAGCGGTGACGAACGGGATGCCGATGCCGGCGCCCTGCTCGAACGGCACGCCGTCGGGAAGCGGCAGCGCACGGTCCGCCGGGACGCACACGTAGCCGGCGGCGGTGCCGTGCGGGCGTCCGGCGGCCGCGAGGTGGACCCAGACGCGCTCGCCCACGCGGTCTGCGTCGACGCCGGGTCCGACCGCATCGATCGTGCCGGCGCCGTCCTGTCCGGGGATCTGGTACGGCCAGATCAGGCCGGGGCCACCGTCGGCCTCGAGCCGGCTGCCCGACGCGCGCGCCTTCCAGTCGGTCGGGTTGACCCCGGAGACCCGGACCCTGACGCGGACCTCCCCTGGGTCCGGGGCCGGGTCGGGCAGGCTCACCACGCGCAGAACCTCCTCGGCCGAGCCCGTGCGTTCGAAGATCGCGGCCAGCATGGTGGCTCCTCGTGCGCCGACGACGACGTGGGGCGGCATCCGACAGCATGCCGCCCCACGTCGTGCCTCGGAGTCGGTGATCAGTAGGGCAGGAACGTCAGCCCGAGGAAGATGAACGGGAACGCGACGATCATCAGACCCAGCGTGTAGCCGATGATGTCACGTGCCCGCAGGCCCATGATGCCCAGCAGCGGGATGGCCCAGAACGGCTGGAGCATGTTGGTCCACATATCGCCGGCGCCGTAGGCGATGATCGCCTTGCCGACCGGCACGTCAAGGTCGAGCGACGTGCGGCTGATCACCTCGCCGATCACGGCCCATTCCCCGCCGCCGGACGGGACGAAGATGTTCATGATGCCGCCGGTGATCCAGGCCACGACCGGGAAGGTCTCAGGCGTGGAGATGGCGAGCAGGCCGCCGGCCATCACCGTGGCCAGACCGGACGCGCCGATCATGCCGGCGATGCCGCCGTAGAAGGGGAACTGCAGGATGATGCCCGACGCACCGGAGACCGCCTCCCTGATCGCCCGGATGTAGCGCATCGGGGTGCCGTGCAAGGCGAGGCCCAACGACAGGAACGCGAAGTTGAAGATGTCGAGGTTGAGGTCGAAACCGCGGGTCGCGAACCAGTAGACGACGTAGATCAGGCCGGGGATCCACACGAGCGCCGCTGCGATCCGGCTGTTCTCGACCCGGTCGGCGGGGGTGCGTTCGATGACCTCGGTCTCGGGGGCGGCTGCCTGCGCGGTGCCACCACCGCCCACCGGAGCTGGCACGTCACTGCCGCCGGTACCGGTGCTCCCACCGTCGGGGGCGTCATCGTCGTCGAGTTTTTCCGGTGCGTAGCCCGCCAGGCCGACCGCCTCGTCGTCGCGTGGCGTCATCGCCCACATCGTGAACGGGACCACCAAGAACACGAGGACCGCACTGAGGATCAGTGCGTAGGGCGTGAAGGCGGTCTCGGTGATGGGGATGATGCCGATCAGGTCCTCGAGGAAGTGCCCCTCGGTCGCCGAGAGCAGCCCGGCCGACGTCGACGGGCCGATGTGCCAGACCATCTGGCCGGTGTAGGCCGCTGCTCCCAGGAGCGGGTAGTGGACGGTGACACCGCGCTTGTGGGCCTCACGTGCCAGCGTGAGCGCGAACAGCGACGCCACGATGAGCCCGAGGCCCCAGTGGAACCAGGTGAAGATGGTCGAGACCAGGGCGGTCGTGAACACCGCGCCGCGTCCCGTGGTGGGGACCCGTGCCAGCCACTTGATGCCGCCCGCAAGGCCCGGCGCCGTCGCCAGCGCGTACCCGGTGAGCAGGATCAGGACCATCTGCATTGCGAAGGTGAGCAGACTCCAGAACCCGTCGTACCAGTGGATGAGCATGTCGAGCGGTGTGCTGTCGGTCAGCATGAGTCCCAGCAGGAACACGATGACCGACAGTGCGAGTGCGAAGATCATCGGGTCGGGCATCCACCGTCCGGTGAACGAGGACAGGCCGCGGCCCATCGATTGGAATACTCCCATGTGTATATCTCCCATCCATGGCTGTGGCTCGCGATCGGACCGCCTCGCGAGGGGCTGCGCCCCACGCGTCCTCCCGGTCGACGGTCAGGGTGTTGCATGGCGCCGGTGCACGGCAGGCGCGCCGCCGGCAGTTGGCATGACGGTTCAGTACATGACCACCCCCGCTGTGACGTTGACGTCGGTGCCGGTGATGCCGGCGGCCGTGTCGCTGGCGAGAAACAGCACCGTCTCTGCGACGTCCTCCGGCGAGACGAAGCGGCGAAGCGGCGCCAGCGCGGCGAGTTCGTCGCGGACCTCGTCCTCCGGCAGCCCTCGGGAGGCCGCCTGACCGGCGATGACCCAGTCGAGCCGCTCGCCAGAGACGAATCCCGGCGATACCAGGTTCGCGCGGATGCCCATGGGTCCGACCTCGGTCGCGTACGACCGGACCAGGCCGATCAGCGCCGATTTGCTGACGACGTACGGGGAGCGGTCGACGAGTGGGCGCTTGCCCGTCAGCGATCCGATCACGACGACGCTTCCTGCGGTACCCGCGTCGATCATGTGGCGGGTCGCCGCACGCAGCGTGAGCCAGGTTCCCCGGACGTTGACGTCGAACGTCTGGTCCCAGTCGTCGACGTCGACCTCCCACAGCGGCGCCGTCGGTCCACCGACGCCGGAGTTGGCCACGACCACGTCCAGGCCGCCGAGCTGCTCGACCGCCCGTGCGACAGCAGACGCCGCACCGTCAGGGTCGAGCAGGTCGAGCTGGCTGGTGGCGGCGCGGCTGCCCGCAGCCTCGATCTCCTCGACGGTCCCGCTGAGCGCGGCCGGGTCCCGCGAGGTGACCGCGACGTCGGCACCGGCGGTCGCGAGCCGGACCGCGATGCGCTGCCCGATCCCCCGAGCGGCGCCGGTGACCAGCGCGACCCGGCCGTCGAGCGGGCGGGAGGGATCGCTCACGACGCCTGCCTCCGGGCGTAGCGGGCGAGCCGCACCGACGCGGTCCTCGCATGGGCGACCATTCCTTCGGCAAGGGACTCGACCTCGCAGTGCTCGGCCATCAGCATCGATCCGGGGCGGTCCATGCGCTGGTAGGTGACGGTCTTGAGGAACTTGCCGACCCACAGCCCACCGGTGAACCGGGCCGAGCGGTTGGTCGGCAGGATGTGGTTGGGGCCGCTGACCTTGTCGCCGTAGGCGACCGTGGCCTCTTCACCGACGAACAGCGAGCCGTAGTGGGTGAGCCGGTCGATGAACCGCTCGGGCTCCCGCACGAGCACCTCGACGTGCTCGATCGCGTAGTCGTCGCAGACCGCGACCATCTCGTCCTCGTCGTCGACCACGATCACCTCGCCGCCGTTCTCCCAGCACTGGCGGGCGACCTCCTCGGTCGACACGGCGGACAGGTGCTCGTCCATCTGCTCGATGACGGCCGTCGCGAGCCGACGTGAGGTGGTGATCAGGATCGCGCGCGAGAACGGGTCGTGCTCGGCTTGCCCGACCAGGTCGCAGGCGACGATGAACGGGTCGGCGGTGTCGTCGGCGATGATGCCGATCTCGGTCGGCCCGGCGAGCAGGTCGATCCCGACCTCGCCGAACAGCTGGCGCTTGGCCTCGACGACGTAGCGATTGCCCGGCCCGACGATGAAGTCGACGGGCTCGATGCCGGGCAGGGCGCCGTAGGCGAGCGCCGCCAGGGCCTGGACACCGCCCACGGCGTGGATCGAGTCGGCGCCGGCGCGGTGGGCGGAGTAGAGCAGCCCGGGGTGGATCTCGCCCGAACGCGGCGGGGTGGCGACGTGCACCTCCTTCACGCCGGCGACCTTGGCGGGGATGATGCTCATGTACGACGACGCGATCAGGCTGTAGCGCCCACCGGGGACGTAGGCGCCGACTCGGTCCACCGGGATGTGACGGTGTCCGAGGACGACGCCGGGCTCCGTCTCGATCTCGAGGTTGGCCATCGTGTCGAGCTGGGCCTCGGCGAACCTCCTGACCTGGTCGTGGGCGAAGTCGATCGCGCGCCGGAGGTCGTCGGGAACCTCGTCGATGGCGCGCTCGATCGTGTCGTCGGCGACCCGGAAGTCGTCGGGTGCGTAGTCGTCGAGACGCTCCGAGTAGGTCCGGACCGCATCGATCCCGCCGCCGCGGATCTCGTTCAGCATGCCCGTGACGGTCTCGGTCACCGACGCGAGGTCAGCTGCATCAGAAGCGCCGGGTCGCTTGAGGTGCTCCATGCGGGGTCCTCCTGTGCTGGTTGCGGCGGGTCAGGTGCTCACCGGCACGTGCGCAGTCGAGCGTCTGACGACGATCTCACCTGGAAAGCGGTGGTGGACCGGGGGCTCGTCCGGAGCGGCGATGCGGGCAAGCAGCAGCTCAACGCTGACGCGGACCATCTCGGTGATCGGCTGGCAGGCGGTGGTGAGCTGGAACGCGTCCCATGACGCCATCTCGATGTCGTCGTAGCCGACGACCCAGAGTTGCTCAGGGACCGCGACGCCCGCGGCCCCCGCGGCGTCGAGCGCCCCCAGAGCGCTGTGGTCGTTGACGGCGAACACCGCTGTCGGCGGATCGATGCCGGCAGCAAGCATGCGCTCGAGGGCGGCCTTGCCGCCGGCGTAGGAGAAGTCCCCGTCGACCACGTGCCGCTCATCGAGATGTAGCCCGAGGTTCGCGACCTCCTGGGAGAAGCCGGCGATGCGGCTCGCGGCGGTGCTCGCGCGGGTGGGAGCGGTGATCAGGCCGACCCGCTCGTGGCCGTTGTCCGCGAAGTAGCGCGCGATGCGCGCGGCCGTGTCCTCGTTCGCGCTGTCGACCTGGTCACACGGCTGGTCGTCGACCACGCGGTTGATGAGCACGATCGGCACCTGCCGCTCGATCGCGTGTCTCAGCGCAGAGGAGTTCGCGGTCGCCGTGGTGAAGACGAGCCCGTCGGCCCGCTTCTGCTCGATGGCCTCGATGGCCGCTCGTTCACCCGGCCCGGTGGCCGCGTCCCACAGGATCATGCGCAGGCCGTGGGGCTCCAACCGGGCACCAAGCGCCTGCAGCAGCTGCGGGTAGAACGGGTTGGTGATGCGGTTGACCACCACGCCGATGGTGCCGGAGCGACTGGTGCGCATCGATGCGGCGGCGGCGTTCGGCTGGTAGTGGGTCGCCTCGACCACCGACAGCACGCGGTCGCGTGTCGCGGGTGCCACCTTGGCGCTGCCGTGCAGTACGCGGGACACCGTCGCCTGCGACACCCCGGCCAGTCGCGCCACGTCCCGGCTGGTGACCGGCCCGGCCGTCCGGATCCGCTCCGGATCGAGGTCCGGTGGCGAACCTGCGGCCTCGCCCGCGCCTTCAGGGGATCCCACGCGCGACCTCTGGTCGACGAGCAGCTCCGATGAATACGTATGCATACACGCACGTGAGTCGTCCCCCGTCAACCACCAATTCGAAACTCGCTGACCCAACGAACATCGTGTCGCGTCTACCGCGCACGTGAGCGTCGGCGCGATCGGTCGCGCTGCAAGCGCGGACGGGGTAGCCGGCGGCGATCGGCGCGGTTCGCAGCCCGGCGGTCGCGCCCGGCCGGGCGGAGCCGGGGCAGGCCCTATCCGTGCTGGCGTCCAGACTGGTGTCCGTCGGGGCGGTGTTGCCTCCCAGCGGTCTGTGTGCCCGAGTCGCGTTCGAGCAGTTCGATCAGGAAGCGCTCGAGCGTCGTCCAGTCGCGGAACGCCCGCCGCGCGCCGGTGACCGGATGGAGCACCTCGCCGCGGTACTCGCGACACCCCGGTTCCAGCTCCTCGGCCCAGAGCCGCACGACGAAGTGCTGTGATCCCTGCTCCTGTCCCACGCGGCCGCTCCTGCCTCTGCTTGTCGACCGTCCGAGGGACAGCCGTGGCGCATGGGCGCAGTTGCTGCGCCGGGACGGCGGGTGACGGCGCCGACGCGCTCGGGAGCCATGCCCCGAGCACGCCTGCGCACCTGGTGGTGTCCCCGGGATGGGATTGCCGTCAGTCGTCCTCAGGAGGCAGCGGAGCGTCCGTGCCGCACTGATCGTTCAGCGCCTCGTTCTCGACCTCTTGGGTGGGGTCGAAGATGGGCTGGGTCAGCGGGGTTTCCTCGATCCCGACGAACGTCACGATCACTGTCGTGACCTCGTCGCTCGGGTTGGTGGCGGTGTGGACGTTGCCGAAGCCGGGGTCGATGAACGCCTCGCCGACCTGGTAGGAGTACCGGTCGCAGTTCTCGTAGATGTACTCGAACGGTGGGTCCTCGCCCTCTTCCGCTTCTACACCTTCCGTGATGACGCCCATCGCCAGCCCGGGATGCGTGTGCCACGGGAAGGTCGCACCCGGCTGGATGGTGACCTCGACCACCGCGATGTCCGACGCGTCTCGAAGGTTCACGACCTCGCGGTGGCGGCCCTCGGGCTTCTCCCGCACCTGGATGCTGACGTCGTCGGTGAACTCTGCTGGTGGCATCATCGGCGTGGCCACGATCGGACCCGGGTCGTCGGCTGCGGACGGCTGCGTCCCGAGCGCCAGCGCGGCGACGGCGGCAACGGCCGTCAGCACGGCGACGAGAACGAGCGTTCGACGCCGGTTGGTGTTCGTGTCGATCGTCTGGTTCGTCATGGCGGGGCACCCTCCTTGCCGCGTTCCGGCCACGGGCCCGTGACCGGGGCCATGCGCGGGGAGGATGTGACGGGGCGCGTTCTGAAGGCGTTCTACGAGGCGCCCATCTCCTGGAGGAGAGCGTTCGCGGCGCGGAGGTCGGCGGTGTCGTGCCGCTGGTGAAAGCCGTCGCGGATCTCGACGAGTGCGGCGATGGCCTCGTCCCTGCCGGTGCGTCCCGTGTCGATGCGGTGCTCCGCGCGGGTCGTCGCCGCCCGCAGGGCGAGTGCTGGGGAGCCCTGTCCGTGGGCGAGCGCCAGTGCGTCGTCGAACGCCACCGCCGCGCCGTCGTGGTCGCCGTGCGCGGCGCGGCACCGTCCGCGCAGCCGCAGCAGCTCCGCCTCGAGGTAGCGCTGCCCGGTGTGCTCGGTGAGCGCGAGCGCCTCGTCGACGGCGACCGACGCCTCCTGCGGCTTCTGCATTAGGAGATGGGCGCGGGCAAGCAGGGCCAGTCCGTACGAGTGGTGCAGCCGCTGCCCACTGTCGTCGAGCGCCCTGAGACCGGCGCGGATCGCCTTGGCCCCCGCGGCGGGTCGACCGTGCAGCGCATCGACCCAGCCGGTCAGGATGCGGCCCATCTGCACGAAGAACTCGATGTGGTGCGTGTTCGAGACGTCGGCGGTGGCGGCGGCCAGCCGTTCCATCTCGTCGGTGTCGCCGAGCTCGTTGGCCGTCCAGCAGGCGTAGTGCAGCGCGTAGACGAAGGTCGTCGGCTCGTTGAGCTCCTCGGCCAGCGCGACCGCCTCGTCTCGCAGCCTCCGTGCTCGACCGGGGTCGCCCAGATACCACATCGTGACGGCGAGCCGGACAGTGCACACGACCTTCGGATCCTGCGCATACAGGCGCAGATGGGCTCCCGCCAGGTCGGGGTCGTAGCGCCCGATCGCGTGCTCGAGCTGGTGCCGAGCTGCGGCGAAGTCGCCCCGCCAGAACGAGGTGACGCCGAGCAGGTAGCGGCCCTCGACCTCGAGCAGGGGGTGGTCCCGCGTGTCGTCGAGGGCGAGCAGCTCGCGGGCGAGACGGGCGGCCTCCGCGACGTTCCCGTGGGCGAGCACGCCGAGGGCGAGGCCGCGCAGGACCGGAGGTCGCGCCGGCCGGCCGAGTCTCTCGGACAGCTGCTGCGCCCGCCGATACGCCGCCATCGTGGCGCTGCCGCCGTACCCGTGCAGCGTGACCAGCGGAACGCCAAGCTCGGTGTGCAGCTCCAGCTCGAGCTCGTCGCGGGAAGGCCCGGCGGGCAGTGTGTCGATCAGTGCCAGCGCGCGGCGGAGCAGGGTCTCGGTCTCGTCGATCGCCGCCAGCCGCCGGGCGTGGGCGGCTGCCCTCCGGTAGTGGTCGATGGCGTGTCGCGTCTCGCCGGCGGCCTCGTAGTGGCTGGCGATCTCGACGCTGGCCTCGTCCGGATCCTCCGCATGGTGCTCCTCCAGAGCGGTGGCGACGCGATGATGCAGGGTGCGTGCGCGTGCGGGACCCACGAGTCCGGCGGCGACCTCGCGGATGCGGTCGTGGACGAATTCGTAGGCGGCCGCACCATGGGGGCGCACGATCCGGCGGCGCCACAGCTCGTCGAGCGCGTCGACGAGCGTCGACTCGCCGCGCCCGCTGGTCGCCCGGAGCACCTCGAAGGTGAACCGGCGGCCGATGATCCCGGCAATGGCTGCGATCTCGCGGCCGTCGGGTGTCAGCTGCGCAAGCCGGCGCTCGATGATCGCCTGGACCCGCGACGGTCGTCGTCCCGTCTCCGCTGCTCCACCAGCGTGGGATCGCGCCAGTTGCTCACGAACCGTCTCGACGACGAAGAGCGGGTTGCCGCCTGACGCACGGTGCAGTTGCGCTGCCTGTGACGGCGTGGGCTCCTGTCCGAGCAGGTGCCCGGTGAGCTCGCCCACCTCGGTCGGCGCGAGCGGGCCGAGCTCGACGACGGTGACGACC
>SKSM01000274.1 GCA_007122985.1 Nitriliruptoraceae bacterium
CCATCGGGCGTCAGCAGCAGGTAGGCGGTGATCGCGGCCGCGATCACCGCCCCGGACGTGAAGGCGATACGGATGTTGCGGCGCCGCAGCTTCGGCAGGCCGAGCGCGCTCGGACCGGTGGCGTGCGAGCGTCGAGCGGTTGGGGTCGACCCCGGCCGACGTGGGGCGCGCAACGGCGACCCGGACGGCGTACGCGGTCCGGAGCCGGCGACGTCCCCACCGACCTCGTCCCCGCCGCTCACCACTGCCGTCCTGCTCATGGCTGGTCCCGACCCTTGTCGCTCCCGCCCCCGCCGTGCACGTGTTGCCCTTGCCCCGTCAGGTCGGCCCGACGGCTTTAGCAAGCGAGCCCCGACCGCTGAACCGTGCTGCTGAGCGCACGGGGCGGGATCCTCAAGCGCGCTGTGCGCGCGTTGGTCGGCGTTGGGGCCGTTCGTCCGGATGATTCGGACATTCCGCCCCAGCCGGGTCCCGGGCGGGGTCCGGGCGGCTGCCGGTGGCCGGCGTTGGGGCCGTTCGTCCGGATGATTCGGACATTCCGCCCCAGCCGGGTCCCGGGCGGGGTCCCGGCGCTGGGCCGGGCGCTACATCACCCCACCCTCGGTCATGCGCTTGTAGTCGAGCACCCGGTCGAGGGTGTCGGGGTCGATGCCGTCCTCGAGGGCGACCTCCCGGAGGGTCTTGTCCTCCTCCAGCGCCTTCTTCGCGAGCCCCGCCGAGCGCTCGTAGCCGATCTCCGGCACCAACGCGGTGACCTGCATCAAGGAGCGCTCGACGGTCTGCGGGCCCTTGTCGGTGGCCTCGGTGCCGGCCAGGCACTTGTCGACGAACACCCGGCAGACGTTGGCCAGCAGCTCCTCGGACTCGATGACGTTGCGGGCCATCTGCGGGATCATCACGTTGAGCTCGAGCTCACCCGACAGCCCGCCGACGGTGGTCGCCGCGTCGTTGCCGATGACCTGCGCGGCGACCTGCCGCACCGACTCCGGGATCACCGGGTTGACCTTGCCGGGCATGATGGAACTGCCGGGCTGGATCGCCGGCAGCTGCAGCTCGTAGAGCCCGGTCCGCGGGCCGGATGCAAGCCAGCGCACGTCGTTGGCGATCTTGATCAGGCTGACGGCGACGGTCTTCAGCGCCCCGGAGAACTCCACCAGTGCGTCACGCGCCCCCTGGGCCTCGAAGTGGTCGTCGGCCTCGCGGAACGGCACGTCGGTCCGCCGGGCGATCAGGTCGATGACCTGCTCGGCGAACCCGGGCGGGCAGTTGAGTCCGGTGCCGACGGCCGTGCCACCCATCGCGAGTTCGTAGACCGGTTCGAGGGCGCGCTCGACGCGCTGCATGCCGAGCTCGATCTGGCGGGCGTAGCCGCCGAACTCCTGCCCGAGCGTCACCGGGGTGGCATCCATCAGATGGGTGCGGCCGGACTTGACCACGTCGGCCCAGGCGTCCGCCTTTGCCCGTAGCTCCTGGGCGAGGTGGTCGAGTGCCGGCAGCAGCTGGTTGTGGGCGACGCGCGCGACCGCGACGTGCACCGACGTCGGGAAGGTGTCGTTGGAGGACTGTGAGGCGTTGACGTGGTCGTTGGGGTGGACGCTGGTCGAGGTGAGGTCCTCGCCGAGCAGCTGCTTCGCCCGATTGGCGACCACCTCGTTGACGTTCATGTTGGTCGAGGTGCCCGAGCCCGTCTGGAAGGTGTCGACCGGGAAGTGGTCGTCGAGCTCACCGGCGATGACCTCGTCGGCGGCCGCCTTGATGGCGTCGGCGATGCCCTGGTCGAGGATGCCCCGCTCCGCATTGGCGGTGGCGGCGGCCCACTTGAGCATCGCATGTGCACGGACCACCTCGGCCGGGACGGCCTGGCCCGAGATGGGGAAGTTCTCGACCGCCCGCTGTGTGCTCGCACCCCACAGCGCGTCGGCGGGGATCTGCATCTCGCCCATCGTGTCGCGTGCGGTCCGGAACTCCTCAGCCATGGTCGTGTGCTCCTGGAGGCTCGGCGACCGTCCTGGCCGCCACGTGGCTCGAAGGCTATTGCGCGGCGGGGCTTCGTAGCGAGTCGAACGCGAGGTCCCGTGGCGGGTGTCCCGTCCCACGTCACCCTCGTCTACCGTCACGTCGGCGGCCGGGATCGGAGGCACGGATGGATCTGGTGACGATCGACGAGGTGCGTGCCGCGGCGGCGCGGCTCGAGGGTGTGGCCGACCGGACCCCGGTCGAGCGCTCGCGGGCGCTACGCGAGGTCGTCGGCGCCGAGGTGCTGCTCAAGTGCGAGAACCTGCAGCGGGCGGGCTCGTTCAAGCTCCGGGGCGCCTACAACCGGATCGCCAACTTGAGCGACGAGGAACGCGCCAAGGGCGTGGTCTGCGCCTCGGCAGGCAACCACGCGCAGGGCGTCGCGCTCGCCGCGGCGATGCAGGGCGTCCAGGCACGGGTCTACATGCCGGTCGAGGCGGCGCTGCCCAAGGTCGCTGCGACCGCAGGCTACGGCGCCGAGGTGGAGCTCTACGGCGCGAACCTGGATGAGGCGCTGCCGGTCGCCATGGAGGACGCCCGCGAGCAGGGACGGACGTTCGTGCATCCGTTCGACCACCGCGACATCATCGCCGGGCAGGGCACGGTCGGGCTCGAGATCGCCGAGCAGGTCCCGTCGGCCGCGACGGTGGTGGTGTGCCTGGGCGGCGGCGGCCTGTTGTCGGGCATCGCGGTGGCGCTGCGGGCGCTGCGTCCGGACGTGCGGCTCGTCGGGGTCCAGGCCGCGAGCTGCGCGCCCTACAACCAGTCGCTTGAGGCCGGCGAGCCGCAGGTGTTGGAGAGCAACGGGCCGAAGACCATCGCCGACGGGATCGCGGTCAAGCGGCCGGGTGACCTGACGCTGCCGCATGTCGACCGGCTCGTCGACGAGGTGGTCACCGTCACCGACGAGCAGCTGGCGAGCGCGGTGGTGCTGCTGCTCGAGCGTGCGAAGCTGGTGGTGGAGCCGGCCGGGGCGGCCGCGGCTGCGGCGCTGCTGTTCGGTGAGGTCACCAGCCCCGGTCCGGCGGTCGCGACCCTCTCGGGTGGCAACATCGATCCGCTGATGCTCCAGCACCTGGTCACCGCCGGCCTCGCCGAGCAGGGCCGCTACGCGACGCTGCGCACCAGTGTGCCCGACGAGCCCGGCGGCCTGTCACGGCTGCTGGCGCTGGTGGCCGATGCCCGCGCCAACGTGCTGACCGTGGACCACCACCGGCTGGACCACCGCACCCGCCTGGGGGAGGTGGAGGTGGTGCTGGAGCTCGAGACCCGCGGTGACGTGCACGCACAGCGGCTGTCGCAGGTGCTCGCGGACGCCGGCTACGAGGTCACACCGGCGTGACGGTCGTCGGCGCGCCCGGCGGCCGACGGGCGGGGCCGTCGCCCGGGAGTGGCCGGGTGCAGGCGGTACCGTCGGCGACGGCGACGGCGACGGCGACGGAGGTCCTCGATGCAAGACGGTGGGGACGGACCTCCGCAACCCCGGCCGCCGCGTCCTGAGGACGCCGGGGCGGCGCCACCGGGCCGAACCGAGCCGCTCG
>SKSM01000200.1 GCA_007122985.1 Nitriliruptoraceae bacterium
CCGACGAGGCCGACGTCGGCGTCGACGTCGACGGTGAGTGGGAGCTGCGCGAGCCCGGCGAGGAGCCGGGCGGCCGCTTCGACGACGCCACCGCCGACACCCCGCCGTACCTGCCCGGCGAGCTCGTCGACGTCACGGGCGACCTCGACGTCGAGGCCGGCGGCGGCGACAACCTGCTGATGGTCAGCGACCGTGACGGTGCCGTCCCGATCACCGATGCCGTGCTCGACGCCGATGAGCTGACCGGGTTCGCCGGCGGCGACATCGGCTATGACACCGATACGGGTGGGACCTTCACCGGCGGTGTCACGATCTGGACCCGCGCCGACGACGTGGGCGATGCCGACGCGGACGGTGACGAGGTCTCGGTCGAGGGCACCCGTCGCGATGGCGACCCCACCACTCTCGATTGGGACGGTCGCGGGACCGGGATCCGCACCATCACGACCCTGAACACCGGTGCCGGTCACGACGAGGTCACCGTCGACCTCGATGACGAGAACGACGGGTTCTTCGTCGCGAACACCGGCCCGGGCGACGACGTTCTGGACGGCTCGGGCTCCAGCCTCGGGCTGGTGGTGTTCGGCGGCGACCACGACAACACGATCGACACCGGCTCTGGTGACGACATCGTGTTCGGTGACCACGGTCGGGTCGAGTACCGCGACGACGACGGCGAACTGGTCACGCTGCTGGGTGACGCCGACGACGCCACGTTCAACGACGGCATCGCCCGGGCGCCGGCATCAATCGAGACGATCGAGCCGGACGGCCATGAGCCGGGCAGCGATTCGATCGTCATCGACGGTGGCTACAACGTGGTGTTCGGTGGCAGCGACGCCGACGACATCGCCACCGGTGACGGCGACGACGTCGTCTTCGGCGACCACGGTGAGCTGGACTACGAGGCTGGTGCGTTGGCGTCGGTGGAGTCGTCGGCCATAGGCGTGCACGGTGACGACGTGATCGGGACCGACGGTGGCGACAACGTGCTCGTCGGTGGCGGTGGCGGTGACGAGATCGCCACCGGTGACGGTGACGACATCGTCTTCGGTGACCACGGGGTGGTCACCTTCGAGCCGGCCGGTGAGCATGCCGCGGCGTTCGAGACCTTCGCGGAGGACGGCGATGCGGCTGACGGTGCGGACACCGTGGTCATCGCCGGTGGCGACAACGTGGTGTTCGGTGGCAGCGACGACGACCACATCACCACCGGTGACGGCGACGACGTCGTCTTCGGCGACCACGGTGAGTTCGAGTGGGACGCCGATGACGACCACCCCGGCGAGCTGCAGACGACCGACATCGATCTCTCCGGCGCCGGTGACAACGTCATCGACGTCGCCGGTGGCGACGACGTGGTGTTCGGCGGGATCGGCGACAATGAGATCAACGCGGACGACGGGCGCAACCTGCTGATCGGCGATCACGCACAGGCGTGGCGCACCGACGAACCCGATCCGGTCACGGTCACCAGCAGCGACGGGTTCATCGACCTCACCCTCCACGAGGACGTCGACTTCATCTTCGAGGTCGATGTCCACGACGACGATGGGAGCGGCGACGACGTCATCACCGGTGGTGCCGGCCCCGACATCATCTACGGCGGTGGCGGCGACGACATCATCGTCGGCAGCCCCGGCGACGGAGGCGAGGAGCGTGACGTCGGCGACGTCGTCTTCGGAGGCGACGGCGACGACATCATCTGGGGTGGCCCGGGTGACGACCGCATCTACGGCGGCAACGGCGACAACGTCGTCAACCTGAAGCAACCGACCTTCGACAGCGACGACTTCACCGAGGGCGAGTACCACGACGATGCCAGGTGGGACGAGGCCTGGAAGGTCGCCCCGGTGGTCGACACCGATCCGCACCCGGATCGTCCCAACGGCGACAACCTGGCCTACGGCGGTCGCGGGCGTGACGCGATGCAGGCCGACAGCGGCGGGTCGGGACAGCAGGACGGCGACCGGCTGGCGAACTTCTACGGCCCCTACAACCTGTTCCTGGTCTGCGAGGGCGCGTACGGTGCCGGCTGGATTCTGCGTGACCCCTCACCGGGGATGCTCGACGACCTGGCCGCACTCGCCGAGGCGGAAGGCGCCTATGAGGCCACCGTGGAGGGCACCTCCGGTTGGGATCAGCTGGCACTGGTCACCCGGGAGCACGCCAACGACAACCGCAACCCCCCGCATCCCGACCACCCGGGCAACAATGCCTACTGTGGTGAGGTCGATGCGGAGCTGGACGACGCCGAGCTCGACGCCGACAGCGATGCCGACGACACCACCGACGACGGTGATGGCTCGGATGACGGTGACGCCACCGACGACGATGACACATCGGACGGGGGCGACACCGACGACGGCGAGGGCCACGACGGCGACGGCGACGACACGGATGAGGAGGAGACCGACGAGGACGCCGAGTCCTGATGGCAGTTGACCCGTCGGCCGCCGCCCGTACGCGGCCGCCGGCCCGTCAGCAGATCAGCACCCGGACCCTGCCCGGGCCGTGCACACCGCGGATCGGGGTGAGCTCGATGTCGGCCGAGCGGCTCGGTCCGGTCACCAGGTGCACGGCCGAGGGGATCGGGTCGAGCTCGGCGATGCGCGTGATCACGTCCGCGTAGGTCGCCACGATGCGTTGCGCCGGCAGGACGGCGAGGTGCTCGGGTGGGACCAGCGACGTGGCCCGGGGCGTGCCGGGGCCGAAGGACAGGGCCAGACTGCCGGTGTCGGCGGCCGCGGCGAGCACCCCGGTGACCCCCACCTCGGCCTCCTCCGGATCGTCGGTGCAGGTGACGTGGGCGCGCAGGCCGTCGAGGTCCGGGTGGTCGTCCACCATCGCCGTGCGCGACCCGATGATGGCGACGGCGCGTTCGATCGCGGCGTCGAGCGAGGCGTGACGCTCCGGCTCGCCCCACACCTGCTCGAGTTCGGTCGTGAAGCGCGCCACCAGGGTGTCTGGATCCGTTGTGGGCTGGTCGCCCATCACGCGTCCTCCTGCCGTTGACCATCGCCGCGCGAGTCCCGACCGGGGCGCCGCTCGATCCAGTGCCGCAGCGCGCCGGCGTTGCGCAGCGACGGCAGGGTGCGTCCCCGCGACCAGCCGCGGGCCGGGCCGAGCGCGCGCTGGAGCCGTGCCGGCAGGTGGCTGGCGATCGCCGCCGCGCGTCGCAGCAGCCCGTACGACCACGGACGTGACCAGGTGGCTGCCCAGGCCCGCCACACCGTCCGCTCCGCGGTCGCGCCACGCCGGTCCTGGTGGTCGGCCCGCAGGTCCACGAGCAGGTCGGACAGCGGTATCTCGACGGGGCAGACCTCGTCGCACCGGCCGCACAGCGACGACAGGTAGGGCAGGTGCGCGGCGTGCTCGCCGTCGCCGAGCAGCGGAGAGAGCACCGCCCCGATCGGCCCGCCGTAGACCGTGCCGTAGGCGTGCCCGCCGACGGTGCGGTAGACCGGGCAGGCGACCTGGCAGGCCCCGCAGCGGATGCACGCGAGCACCTCCTCGTAGGGGGTGCCGAGCAGCCGGCGGCGCCCGTTGTCGACGATCACCAGGTGCAGCTCGTCCGGACCGTCGGGGTCGTCGTCGCGGCGCGGACCGGTCAGCAGCGACTGGTAGACGCTCATCTTCTGGTTGGTCGCCGACCGGGTCAGCAGCGGCAGCAGGGTCCCGAGGTCGGTCAGGCGCGGGACGACCTTCTCCACCGGCATCACCGCGATGTGCACTCGCGGTCGGCTGGTGACCATGCGGGCGTTGCCCTCGTTGCTCACCAGCGCGAGCGTGCCGGTGTCCGCCGCTGCGAAGTTCACCCCGCTGATGCCGACGTCGGCGGCGGCGAAGTCCTGCCGCAGCCGCACCCGCGCGAAGGCGGTCAGCGCCTCGGCCTCGTCGGCGAGGGCGTCGTCGGCCAGCTGCTGGAACAGCGCGTGGATGTCGCCCTGCGTCTTGTGGATCACCGGCGCGATGATGTGGCTCGGACGCTCGTCGGCGAGCTGGCAGATGTACTCGCCCAGGTCGGTCTCGACCACCTCCAGCCCGTGCGACTCGAGGTGGCTGTTGAGGTGGATCTCCTCGGTCGCCATCGACTTGGACTTCACCGCGAGCTGCGCGCCGATGCGCTGGACGATCCCCGCCACCGCCTCGCGCGCCTCAGCCGCGTCGCTCGCATGATGGACCGTGCCGCCGTGGGACTCGACCATGCGCTGCAGCTGATCGAGGTAGCCGTCGAGGTCGGCCAGGGTCTCGCGTCGGATCGCCGCCCCGCGTGCTCGAAGCTCGGCGCGCTCCGGCGGCCAGCCGTGGCTGTGCCACGCCCGGTCGATGCCGTGCAGCCGCTCGCTCGTCGCGTGCTGAGCCGGCCGCGACGTTGCTTGGGCGGTGATCACCGGCAGCGGGTCGATGTCGTCGGGGATGACCGTCGCCGCCCACGAGGGCCGGTCGGGGTGCACCCGCTCGCGGCCGGCCAGCGCCTGGGAGCGGCCGCCTCCGGGATGGTCGCGGCCCGTCACCGTGGACCTCCTGCCGAGGTGCTGCGTCCGGAGGTGCGTGCGGCCGCCGGCAGTGCGTCGTGCACCAGCTGGGCGATGTGCCGGGTGCGCACCGGTCGTCCGGTGCAGTCGGCCCGGCCCTGGACGTGCAGCAGGCACCCCGCGTCGGCCGAGACCAGCCAGTCGACATCCGCGGTCTCGGCCTGTGCGAGCTTGTCGTCGGCCATGGCGACACTGACCTCCGGGAAGCGGGTCGCGAACGTCCCCCCGAAACCGCAGCAGATCTCCGGGTCGGCCAGTTCGCGCAGCTCGAGCCCGTCGATGCGTGACAGCAGGGCGCGTGGGGTGTTGCGCTCGCCGAGCGACCGCAGCATGTGGCAGGCGTCGTGGTAGGCGACCCGCGCCTCGAGCCGCAGCGGCGGGACGAGGTCGTGGCCGACCAGGAACTGGCTGAGCTCGAAGGTCCGCTGCGCGAGGCCCGCGGCGCGCTCCGCGTCCGCGCCGTCGAGGATCCTCGGCAAGTGATGGTGGATCATCGCCGCGCACGAGCCGCTGACGGTGACCACGGCATCGGCGTCCTCGAACGCGTCGAGCCACCCGCGGGCGACCTGCGCCGCCTCGCGCGGGAAGCCGGACGTCAGCGCCGGTTGCCCGCAGCAGGACTGTGCCCGGGGAACTGCCACCTCGACGTCCACCGCCTCCAGGACCTCGACCGCCGCGGCCGCCGGCCCGGGCACCGCCAGGTCGGCGACGCAGGTGGTGAACAGCTGCACGCGCGCGGGCGGGGTCATCCGGATGCCTCCCCGGCGAGGCCGTCCTCGCCGCTGAGCGACTCGCCGAGGTAGGCCTCCACGACCTTCGGGTTGGCCAGGAGCTCGTCGGCGTCGCCCTCGAGGACGAGCTCGCCGGTCTCCATGACGTAGGCGTGGTCGGCAGCCGCCAGCGCCCGCTGGGCGTTCTGCTCGACCAACAGCACCGTCGTTCCCTCCGCACGGATCTGCTCGACGACCGCGAACACCTCGTCGACGATCTGGGGAGCGAGCCCCATCGACGGCTCGTCCATCAGCAGCACCCTGGGGCGGGCCAGCAGTGCGCGGGCGATGGCCAGCATCTGCTGTTCGCCGCCGGAGAGGGTGCCGGCGAGCAGTTCGCGCCGCTCGGCCAGGATCGGGAAGTGTCCGAAGATCTCGTCCACGCCCTGCTCGAACCGGTCGGCCTGATGCCAGGCTCCGAGCAGCAGGTTCTCGTGCACCGTCATGGTTGCCAGGATCTCGCGACCCTCGGGCACCTGGACGATGCCGGCGGCCACACGCTGGTTGCTCCGCCACCGTGTCACGTCCTGGTCGTCGAGCAGGATGCGGCCCCGGCGCGGACGCAGCAGACCGCTGATGGCCGCGAGGGTGGTCGACTTGCCGGCCCCGTTGGCCCCGACGAGCGCGACGAGGGCCCCCGCCGCCACGTGCAGGTTCAGGTCGCGGACCGCCTCGGCCGCCCCGTAGGCGACGGTCAGGCCCTCCACGGTCAGCGCCGCTGCGGTCCGGGCGGAGGTGTCGCCGGCGATGCTCGGCTCGGTCATGTCCCGTCCTCGTCCCCGCCGACGTCGGTGGCGGACTGGGTCGGTTCGCCGGCGCCGGCAGTCGGCGCCGACTCCGTGCCCAGGTAGGCGCGGATCACCGCGGGATCGCGCGCGATGTCGGCCGGGGCACCGTCGGCGATGACCTCACCGAAGTCCAACACGACCACGCGGGTGCACGCGCGCATCACCAGTCGCACGTTGTGCTCGATGAGCAGGACGCTGACCCCCAGGTCGCGGACGTCGCGGATCAGCTCGCCCAGGCGCGCGGCTTCTACCTGGTTCATCCCCGCCGCCGGCTCGTCGAGCACGAGCAGCTCCGGGCCGCCGCACAGCGCCCGGGCGATCTCCAGGCGCCGCCGGTCGCCATAGGACAGCGCGGCGGCCCCCTCGTGTGCCCGGTCGGCCAGGCCGACCATCGCCAGCGCATGGTCAGCGCGCTCGGCGAGCGCCTGCTCCGCCACTCGTGCCGACGGCAGGAAGGCGAGCCGGCGCAGCAGGGTGCTCTCCGCAAGCCGGTGGCCCCCGACCATCACGTTCTCGCGGACCGAGAGGTTGGCGAACAGCTTGGTCTGCTGGAACGTGCGGCTCACCCCGAGCGCGTTGACGCGGTTGGGGGAGAGCTCGGCGACGGGCACGCCCAGCACCTCGGCATGCCCGCGTGTGGCGGGCGACAGCCCGGTCAGGATGTTGACCAGCGTGGTCTTGCCGGCGCCGTTCGGGCCGATCAGTCCGAGGATCTCGCCCTGTCGCAGCTCCAGGGACACGTCGCGCAGTGCCGTGACGCCCCCGTAGGTCTTGGTCAACCGGTCGGTGTGTGCGAGGACCCGGTCGTCGGCCGGTGCATCGGCGTCCACGTCGACCCGGGCGTCGGCCGGGTCGCCGCTGGCGAGCGCAGTGCTGTCCTCAGGCGTGGTGACGTCGATCCGGGTGCGCACGTGGGCGGGCACGATCATCCTGCCCACGCCCACCAGGCCCGACGGCAGGAACAGGATCACCACGAGCAGGATCACGCCGTTGAACGCCGGACGCAGCCAGCCCGCCTGGACGCCGAGCTCGCGCTGCAGCTCCGGCAGGAACGTCATGAACGACCCGCCGAAGATCGGGCCGAGCCAATGGCCGAGCCCGCCGACGATGGCGAAGACCAGGATGTCGACCGCGCGCTCGAACCCGAACTGTCCCGGGGACAGGAACCGGACGTAGTGGCTGAAGAGCACACCCCCGAGCCCCGCGAGGGCACCGGACAGGGAGAACGCCATCAGCTTGTAGCGCACGGTGTCGATGCCCATGGCTTGGGCGGCGACCTCGTCCTCGCGGATCGCGGCGAGCCCCCGGCCGAACTTCGTCGGGCGCATCCGCCAGAAGAGGTAGGCGCACACCGCGGCGGCGAGGTAGACGTGCCACATCTCGGTGACACGGGGGATGGGCCGAAGCCCGATGGCACCGCCGGTGATGTCGAGGTTGAGCGCGAGGATGCGCACGACCTCACCGAAACCGATCGTCGCGATCGCCAGGAAGACGCCGCGGAGCCGCAGGACCGGCATGCCGAGCAGGACCGACAAGCCGGCGGCGAGGCTCACCCCGACGACCATGACAACGGGGAACGGCAGGCCCGCCTCCATGGTGAGGATCGCGCTCGTGTAGCCGGCGATGGAGGCGAACGCCGCCTGTGCGAGTGACAGCTGACCCGCGATCAGCACCACGTACATGGAGAACGCGAACACCATGTTGATGCCGATGAACACCACCACCGACTCGTAGGTGGTCAGCAGGTCACCGAGCAGTCCGAGCACCCGATCCTCCCCTTGTCCGCAGCCCTAGACCTCGCGCACCTGCGGCGCGCCGAACAGCCCCTGGGGTCGCAGCAGCAGGATGGCGAACAGCAACGCGAACGCGACGGCATCGCGCCAGCCCGAGCCGATCCATGCGATGGTCGCGACCTCGGAGAGGCCGAGGATGAGTCCGCCGACCATCGCGCCCGGGAGGCTGCCGAGCCCCCCGACGATGATGACCGCGAGGCCCTTGAGCTCGATGGCGAGTCCCATCTCAACGCGGATGGTGTTGAAGGCCAGCGCGAACAGGATCCCCGCGGTCGCGCCGAGCGCGCTGGAGAGCATGTAGGTGCCCATCGTCACGCGCTCGACGTCGATGCCGAGGATGCGCGCGGCCCGTTCGTTCTCCGCGACGGCGCGCAGGGCGCGACCGAGGCGGGTGCGGTTCACCATCCAGGTCAGGCCGACCATCATCGCGATGGCCACGGCGAGGATCGCCACCTGCAACACGGTGATCGACGCGCCGGCGATCTGGAAACCGATACGCGGGAACGCCTCGCGGGGGAAGCGCTCGGTGTCCGGACCGAACGTGCCGAGCGCGAGCGCCACGAGGATGATTCCGAGCGCGATCGACGAGATCAGCCCGGCGAAGTGGTTGTCGGGACGGGCGCGCAGTGGCGCGAACGCGATCCGTTCGATCAGCAGCCCGAGCGCGGCGCCGGTGACCAGCGCGGTGACCACCCCGACCCACAGCGGCATCCCGAAGGTGACCGAGACGACCCAGCCGCCGACGGCGCCGAGCATGAACACCGCCTGGTGTGCGAGGTTGAGCTGGTGCAGCACGCCGAAGACGAGCGTGTAGCCGAGGGCGAACAGCGCGTAGATCGACCCCATGAACACGCCGTTGACGATCTGCTGCGCCACCCCGTCCTCCTCCCGGTCAGAAGGCCGACCCCGCTCGGGCCGGGGCCGGCAGGCGAGGCGGCGTCACCGCAGTGACGCCGCCTCGCCGGGCAACGCTGCCGCCGGTCATCCGGCGAGGATCTGGAACTCGCCGTCCTGGACGATCTGGGTGACGCCCTCGTGGTCGGCGTCACGGTTGTCGGTGAAGGAGAACTCACCGAGCACGGTCTGCACGTTGGACAGCCCTTCGAGCGCGTCGCGGATCGCGTCCGGGTCGTCGCTGCCCGCCGCCTCGATGGCCTGGGCGATCAGGTAGACACCCGCGTAGGCCTGCGCGGCGAACTGGTCGGGCCGGCTGCCGGTGCGTTCCTCGTAGGCGGCCTTGAACTCCTCGTTCATCGGGTCGTCGGCCGCAGCGTTCCAGGCCGCGCCGACGATCACGCCTTCCGCGTCCTCGCCCGCCTGGTCGATGATCGCGGGCGAGTTGAAGCCGTTGCCGCCGATGACGGGAACGTCGAGCCCGAGGTCCTGCGCCTGTGTGAGCAGCAGCGCTGCTTCCTCTGCGAGGGCCGAGACGAGCAGCGCATCCGGATCCTCGTCACGGGCCGAGGTCAGCTGTGCGGAGAAGTCGCTGTCGCCCGTGGCGAACGACTGGTCGCTGACCACCTCGAGCCCGAGGTCCTCGGCGGCCTCGACCATGATCTCGTAGCCCGAGACCGTGAACGCGTCGTCGTCGGAGTGCAGCAGCGCGACGCGCTCCAGGCCGAACTGCTCGGTCGCCGCTGCGACCGTGTCGGGGATCACCTGCCGCTCGGTCAGGGCGTTGCGGAAGATGTACTCGCCGATGTCGGTGATGCCGTCCGCGGTGGTCGAGACGCCGAGCGCCGGGATGCCGGCGTCCTGCGCGAGCGGTCCCGCGGAGAAGAAGACGTTCGACAGGGTCGGTCCGATCAGGGCCGAGACGTCCTCCTGCTGGATGAGGCGCTCATAGGCGGTGATGCCCTGTTCGGGATCGCTCGCGTCGTCCTCGATCACCAGTTCGATGGCGACGTCGCCGGCTTCGTTGATCTCTTCGGCGGCCATCTGCGCAGCCTGGGTCTGGGTCTCGCCGTAGACCGCGGCGCCCGCGGTCTGGCTGAACACCACCCCGATGCGCACCGGGTCCTCCGGTGCGGCGGTGTCGTCAGCGTCGTCCGCGTCGTCTGTGTCGTCCGCGGCGTCCTCGGTGGTGTCGGCGACGTCCTCGGTCGCGTCGGCGGCATCGTCGTCCGCGTCGTCCGCGCAGGCGGCGAGCAGGAGCGCCGACACCCCCAGCAGTAGAATCTTCGCGCGCATGTCAGCCTCCCGAACTCGAGAACGCAGCTTGTCGAACGCAGTTTGTCGAACGCAGTTTGTCGAACGCAGCTTGTTGAACGCAGCTTGTCGAACGCAGCCGGTCGAACCTGGTGCCGACCCGGCCAGGTCGGCCCGATGCTCCCGCCAGAGCGACTCCCGTCGTCACGCTCGAGCGAATTGACCGTATCCGGTCGGGGAACGACCGGCAATTCGGCTTCCCACGGGGTGGGATGGTCCTGCGCGCGCTCGTGACGATGGTCCGCGGGCAGTGTCGGCCGGCTCCGGGCGAACAGCTGCGACGGCTCGCCGGGGCCTGCTTGACTGTGTCCTGCCGCCAGAGTCGGGTTGGGGAGCCCCGCTGATGGACCATCTCGCTGATGCCGTGAGCGTCAGCTGGCGCGATGCACTTGCTGCGTTGGCCGAGCACGTTCCGACCGGCGACGCACGGCGGTTCGGTGGCCTCGACGCCGTGTCCGTCGGCGTCCCGTTCGCCATGTTCAACCAGGTGTTCGCGTTGGCGGCACCGGTCCCCGACGAGTTGGACGCGGCCGTGCGCTGGATGACGCAGCGCGGGGTGCCGTTCTGGGTGACCGTCCCCGACGAGTTGAGCGGCGAGGTCCAGCGGCTCGCTGACAGCCACGGCCTCTGGGCGTCCGATCACACCACACCGGGAATGGTGCTCGACTCGTTGGACGCGATCCCCGACACCGCCGCGGCGGCCGGGATCGAGAAGGTCACCACCGCCGAGCAGCTCGAGGCGTTCGTCAACGTCGCAGCCGATGCCTTCGGTCTCCCGTTGGAGTACTCGCGGCAGCTCGCTCCGCCGCAGCTGCTCGGATCGTCCCAGCTCGACTGCTATCTCGGCCAGGTGGACGGCCAGCCCGTGGCCTGTGGCCAGCTGGTCCGCAGCGACACGATTGCGGGGGTCTACACCATCGGCGTCCGGGCCGACGCCCGTCGTCGCGGCATCGGAGAGACGATGTCCTGGCGGATCCTGCGCGACGGCCGCGACGCCGGCGGTCGGATCGGTGTCCTGCAGTCGAGCGAGATGGCACGCGGCGTGTACCGACGGATGGGGTTCGACGAGGTGGTGCGCTACCGGCACTTCGCGCCGAGCGGGTGACGGCGGCGCCGTCGATGAGGGTCCAGCGACCCTGACGGCACGCCCGGGGGCGGGGGAGGATGAAGCCGTCGTCCGCGACTGTCCCCTGCGACTGTCACCCGCGACTGACACCCTTGTGCTGGTCGCCGAGCCGTCCGAGCGGCCCGCAGGCCCTTCCCGCCGACCTCCCCGACCGCACCCGAGAGGTGACCATGGCATCCAACCGGTTCATCGGCCTGGTGCTGATCGCGCTCGGCCTCGCCCTGCTGCTGATGCTCACCACCAACCTGGGAGGCGAGGTCATCCTCGGCTTCCTCGGGGTCGGCTTCCTGGTCGCCTACGTCGTCAGCCGCCGCTACGGCTACCTGGTTCCAGGCGCCATCCTCACCGGACTCGGCACCGGGTTGCTCGTGTCGGGTCAGGGCGGGCCGGACGTGTCGGTGGTGCTGGGGCTCGGCGCAGGCTTCCTCGCGATCGCCGTGGTCGACCGGCTCGTGGGGCCGACCGGTTCGGGATGGTGGTGGCCGTTCATCCCTGGGGGTGTGCTGCTGCTGGCGGGGGTGTCGACGCTGATCGGCGTGGTCGACCTCGGCCGCTACCTCGTCCCCGTCGCGCTGATCGTCATCGGCGCGGCCCTGCTCGTCGGTCGGGGACGGTCGTCGTCCTCGTCGGCGCGCTGAGGGAGGGCCGTCCGGGCGGCAGCCGGGACCTCCACCCGGGATACGCTGCGGTGGCTACTCAGTCGCGGCCACGGCCGTTCCCGGTGCCGCTGCGACACCTCCTTCCGACGTCCGGACTCGTCGTGCGAAGCTCCCGCTGGTCGACCGCCCTGCTGGTCCCGCTGCTCACCGCCGCGCTCCTGCCGCTCGCGGCGGCTCCGGCCGGGGCCGGCACCACCTCGACGTCGTGTCCACCTGAGCTGGTGCCCGCGACGGCGTTTACCGACACGCTGACCTCGCCGCACCGCAGCGCCATCGACTGTGCGAGCTGGTGGGGACTGGTCCACGGCCGCACCGACACCAGCTACGCCCCCTCCCGGGACGTCAGCCGCGGCCAGGTCGCGGCGATGGTCGCCCGGCTGCTGCACGTCGGCGGACGGGCGCCGTCGGAGGTCGCGTCGGCGGGATTCGACGACACGGTCGGCCACCTGTTCGAGGACGACATCGACCTCCTCGCGTCGCTCCAGATCATCGCCGGCACGACCCCGGACACCTTCGAGCCCGACGAGCCGATCGACCGCGCCCAGATGGCCACGATCCTCAGCCAGACCCTGGAACGGGGCTTCGACACGCCGCTTCCGGACGGTCCGGACGATCCCTTCGACGACGTGAGCGCCGGCAACGTCCACCGCGACTCGATCTCGCGGCTGGTCGGCGCCGGGATCACGACCGGTACCAGCCCGACCACCTACTCCCCGGAGCGTGACGTCACCCGCGAGCAGATGGCCTCGTTCGTGACCCGGGTCGCCGGCGTGCTGGTCGCAGAGGACCTGCTCGACCACCCCGACGCCCGACCAGCCGCTGACGACGCCTACGCCAGCCGGACCCGCGCCGCCTGGGTGCACCTGTTCGACGACACGCTCAAGACGG
>SKSM01000264.1 GCA_007122985.1 Nitriliruptoraceae bacterium
CGAGGTCCCCTGTCCGGCGGCGTGGTCGGGGTTGACCACCACCTCGATGTCGGTGTCGCCCGCTGCCTCCCGCGCGGCGGCCGCGACGGCGTCACCGTCGTGGCCGACGACGACGACCACGCGCGCGGCGTCCGCGGTGATGGCCGTGTCGACCACGTGGGCGACCAGCGGTCGGCCGTCGAGCTCGGCGAGCTGCTTGGTCGCGTCGCCGAACCGGCGGCCGCGGCCGGCGGCGAGCACCACGGCGACCACCTCCACGCCCGTACCGTCGTCTGCGGCCGTAGGCTCGGTGAGGTCGAGGAGGGTCACGTGAGCGAGCATCCCCGGGCGCACGGATCGGGATCAGCCGGTCCTGACGGCCCCCGCCGCGCCGCCGTGGTCACCGCATCCGACGGCGTCGCCAGCGGCCACCGCGAGGACGGCTCGGGTGACGCGGTCACCGGCCAGCTCGAGACCGTCGGATTCGAGGTGGCCCACCGGGTCACGGTCGCCGACGACCGCGCTGCGATCGCCGGAGCGCTGCGCGAGCTGTGCGACACCGAGGTGGTGGCGCTGATCGCGATCACGGGGGGCACGGGCTTCGGCCCGCGTGACGTGACCCCGGAGGCGACCGCGGACGTGATCGAGCGCGACGCGCCGGGGTTGGCCGAGGCGATGCGCGCCGCGGGACGGGCTGCCACCCCCATGGCCGACCTGTCACGTGGGGTGTGCGGCATCCGGGGGAGCACGCTGCTGGTCGACCTGCCCGGCAGCCCCCGCGGCGCCACCGAGTCGCTTGCCGCGATCCTCGAGCTGCTGCCCCACGCGCTGGACCTGCTGGCCGGAGCCACCCGCCACCACCCACGCGGGCACGGAACCGAGGGCCGGCCCGTCACCGGATGAGCGCGGTGCCCGGCGGTCACGCGCCCGCAGCCTGCGCCACGACGTCGGCGGCATCGCGGTGGATCGGGCCGTCCACGTCCTTGAGCGGGTTGCCGCTTCCGCCGTAGCGCAGCAGCACGAGCTCCGCGGCGACCGAGACCGCCGTCTCCTGCGGGGTGCGCGCCCCCAGGTCCAGCCCGATCGGGGCACGCAGCCGCGCCAGGTCGGACTCGTCCACCCCCTCCGCACGCAGCCGCCCGAGGCGGTCCTCATGCGTGCGACGCGAGCCCATCACGCCGATGTAGCCGGCCGGGGTCGCCAGCGCCACCTTGAGCACCGGCACGTCGAACTTGGGGTCGTGGGTCAGCACGCACAGCGCGGTGCGTTCGTTGACGTCAGTGTCGGCGAGGTAGCGGTGCGGCCACTCGACGACGACCTCGTCGGCGTCGGGGAACCGGGCCGGCGTCGCGAACCGCTCCCGGGCGTCGCACACCGTGACGTGGTAGCCGAGGAACCGGCCGATCGAGGCCACTGCACCGGCGAAGTCGATCGCACCGAAAACCAGCATGCGCGGACGCGGCGCGAACGACTCGACGAGGACCGCGACGTCCTCCTTGCGGCGCTCGCCGTCGGCGCCGAAGTGCCGCAGCCCGGTCGCGCCCTGCGCCAGCAGGCCCTGGGCCGCCTCCACGATCGCGTGGTCGAGCGCCTGGTTGCCGGTGCCGCCGGCGGCGCCGGTCGGCTCGACGACGATCGGGGTGCCGACCAGGTCCGGCCGGTCCGGGTGCTCGACGATCGTCGCGACCGCGACCGGTTGTTCGGCGTCGATCCGGCGCGCGAGCTCGTCGAGGTCCAGGGTGTCGGGCGCCACCGGCCGGACGAACACCTCGATGGTGCCACCGCAGGTCAGGCCGACGGCGAAGGCTTCGTCGTCGGAGATGCCGTAGGTGACCCGCTGCGGCCGCCCGTCCTCGAGCACCTGGGTCGCGACCTCAACGACCGCGCCTTCCACGCACCCGCCGGAGACGCTGCCGACGACCTCGCCGTCGGGGTGGAGGCCGAGCGTCGCCCCCGGCGGCCGGGGCGCGGACGCCGAGGTCGACACCACCGTCGCCAGGCCGAAGCGCACGCCGTCGGCCTGCCAGCGCCGCAGCCGGGCGAGCTCGTCACGCACGTCCACGTCCTCCTCGCGTCGCCGTCGTCTGCCGTCAGCAGCAACGGTATGTCGTCACGACCCGTCGCGCCCCCTCGGCCGGCGGAGGGGTGCCGGGCAGGCTCGAGGTCGCAGGCGACCACCCCGTATACGCCGTTGGGCGCCCTCCGGCGGAGGGCGCCCAACTTCCCGCGCGTCCAGCACACCACGGTTGCGACGGTGACGGTCGACGGCCGTCGCAGCGGGGGTGGGTGTCGGCCTCGCCCTCCGCCCGGTGGGCTCCCGACCACCGGGCGGGGGGCGGGCCTGCTACCCCGGCACCGGGCTTGCGTCCGGTACCGCTCCCACTCCCGCAGGATCGATGCGACGCACGATAGAGATCCGTGCGGCATACCGCCGGGTGAAGTCGGCCAGTTCGGGCCACGAGTGCGCGCACCGGGCATCCCGGCACCCTGACCGCGCGGACAATGGCCACTCGGTAACGCTCCGCGTCCGGATGATCACATGGCGCCGTGCAGCGCCGACACCCGCTGCCGCACCGACCGGCCGGCTGGCCAGGACGGTGGACACCAGCCGGCCGACCGACCCATAGGCTGCACGAACTACCGATTAGGCTGCACGAACCAGCGATCAGCCGGCACGAACCACCGATTCGAAGGGGCCGAAGCCACCCATGGCCACCCACAGCATGGAGCAGGTCACCTGTGCTGCGTACGGATGCCCGGGCTGCACCTACCGGCACTTCCACCGCGGGTCGGACGACGCGTGGCTGACCGAGGTGCCGAACGTCGGGCTGGCCACCCACGAGAGCGGCCTCTACACCCGCGAGCAGCTCGACCTCGTGGCGCGGGCGGCGATCGCGACGGGTGCGATCAGCGTCGGTGGCGCAGACGACTGACGAGCCGGCGCCTCACCCGCCGATGTCGGACCCTGCAGATCGCTACACCTCGTCGTCGGTCGCCCTCGGGCCGGTGATCGACGGCGCGACGTCGGCGACCGCCGCGCCGTCGGCGAACGCATCGTCGCCGATCACCGACAGGCCGCCGTTGCCCTCGAGCAGGATGGCCCGGACGCCGGCGAGCGACCCGCGGCCCTGCTGGCGGGCGACGGCGAGCAGATCGGCCTCCCGCAGGCGAGCCCGACGCATCTCCCGGGCGATCGGTCGGCCGTCGTAGTACAGCAGGGCGGGGGTCGGGGTGATCGCCCGGTGGGTGCGCGGCAGGCGTGAGGTCACCTGGGCGACCAGAACCTGCAGCAGCACCAGCGCCGTGAACGCAACCAGCATCTCGACCAGGGCGACGTCACGCGCGGTGATCACCCGCCCGAACGCCGAGCCGATGGTGACGGTGATGACCAGATCGAGGGGGCTGAGCTGCGACAGCGTGCGCTGGGCATGGCTGGCTCCGTTCGGGTCCCCCACCGTGGCCGTGATCGCGGCACGCCGCTCGGTGGGGCCCATCGTTCGGGCGCGTGCGGCTCGCGTCGTCCACAGCCAGCGTGCACGGTCACGGGGCGAACACCACCGCTTCGTTGCACACCAGGTGGTCAGGAGTCGTGGTCCACGTCGACGAAGACCCGCTGCGGGTCGCTCAGCCGGTCAACGGAGAAGCCGTTGATACCGGTCGTGCCGACGAAGATCTGCTGCTCGCCCTCGAAGACGCTGAAGTTGACGATCTCGACGATCCCCTCGCCGTCGGCAACGATGCGCTCGTCGTCCCAGAGATCCTCCTCGAGATCCGGTGGCAGCGCCATCCCGGTCAACGTCACCTCCAGGATCGCCTCGCCGGCCACGTCGACCGACTCGCCGGAGCCGTCGGCAACGGCCTCGTCGACGTAGCGGACGTTCCACCCGGCCAGGGCGTCGTCACCCTCCAGGGTGAAGGTCACACGATCGAAATCCTCGTGGACGCCGGTGTCGACGTCGGTGATCCCGAGCGTTGAGGGTGCCGTAGTCGGAGCGAAGGCGACCGGCTCGAGCAGGCCCTCGAAGACGAAGTAGTCCAGCGAGCGCGCGACCATCGTGGCCATCTGGGCCCGGCTCGTCGGGGCGTGCGGCCCGTAGGTGGTCCGCGTCTGTCCCTGCACGATGCCGAGCTGCGTCAGCTTCTCGATGTTGGCCTGGTGCGTCCCGCTGACGTCCTCGAAGGGCTCGCCCTCGGCCCGCATCAGCTCGTCATCGATCACGCGCTCGATGGCCTGGGCGATGAAGGTGGCCATCTGTGCCCGGTCGATCGACACCCCGGGACGGAACGTGCCGTCGCCGTAGCCCGAGATGATTCCCGCCTGTTGCAGGCGGTCGACGTTCGCCGCGTGGGCAGAGCTGATCTCGGCGGCGTCCGTGAAGTCCGGCTCCGCGTCGGCACCGGGCAGCGCGTACACCTCATTGGGGAGCTGGTCGATCATCGCTGCGATGAACGAAGCCATCTGCTCCCGGGTCACGTCAGAGCCGGGTGAGTAGGCGAACCCGTCGTCGGCGACCTGCCCTTGGACGATGCCGTATGCCCACAGGCAGTTGATGGCCGTGGCGTGGGTATGCGTCGCATCGACGTCGACGAAGTGGTCGGCGTCCTGGGCGCTCTCCTCGCAGGCGTCGTCGATCCCGCGGTCGAACGGCACGGCGGCCGCCGCGGCTCCGAGCTGCCCTGCCGCGAGCGCGATCACCGCGCCGATCGCGATGACCGCACCTCGCGCGCGGCCGTAGCGGCTCGGCAATGTCGGCGTTGGCATGCTGACTCCTCTCGTCGGCGTGGCGCACCCCGCGAGGACGGTCGAGCTGTGGAACGTGGACCGGAACCTCGGAGGTCCCTGCGACCAGGGTGGAGACCGACTCGCGGATCCTCTACCCGTGGCCCGATCGGGCGTTCAACGTACGGACGGCCCGGCCCGTCGATGCCCACAGACACGGCTGATCGGGCGTCCACGACCACCGCCAGGCAGCCGATCGGCGCCCTCACCCGCCGATGTAGGACATCTCCACCCGCGGGCCGGTGAGCCCGCCCTCGGCACGCAGCTCCGAGGCCCGGTCGCTGCGTCCGCGCCAGACGTCGGCGATCACCGACGACAGCTCCGCCCGGCTCGAACCGCCGCGCACCAGCGAGCGAAGGTCGTGGCCCTCGCTGGCGAACAGGCAGGTGTAGAGCTCACCGATCGACGACAGCCGCGCACGGACACAGGTCCGGCAGAACGGCCGGGTGACGCTGGCGATGACCCCCACCTCACCGGCACCGTCGCGGTAGCGGTAGCGCTCGGCGACCTGCACGCGTCGACCGTCGCCGTCCAGGGACTCAGGTCCGAATCCTCCGCCACCCGCGTCGTGGGCCACGTCGCCGTCGACGGGATCGACGGGCCACTGCGCCGCGATCCGCGCGACCACCTCGTCGGCCGGCACCACCCGGTCACGCAGCCAGCCGTTGGTGGTGCCGACGTCCATGAACTCGATGAAGCGGATGATCACCCCGGCATCGCGGGCCCAGCCGGCGAGCTGTTCGATCTGGTCGTCGTTGACGCCCCGCTGCACCACGGTGTTGACCTTCACCGGCGTCAGTCCGGCGGACTGGGCAGCGTCGATGCCCGCGAGCACCGCGGCGACCGACAGTGGGGTGTCGGCCATCTCGCGGAAGGTGGCGTCGTCGAGCGCATCCAGACTGACCGAGACCCGGTCGACGCCGGCGGCGGCGAGGTCATCGGCGAGCCGGGGCAGCAGCACCCCGTTGGTGGTCAACGCGACGTCGTCGACGCCCTCGAGGGAGGAGAGCTTGTGCAGCAGGACGGGCAGGTCCTTGCGCAGCAGCGGCTCGCCGCCGGTGATCCGCAGCTTGCTGACACCGAGGTCGACGAACGCAGCGACCACCCGCTCGAGCTCTTCGAAGGTGAGCAGTTCGTCGCGCTCGAGGAACGCATGGTCCGGCCCGAACAGCTCGCGCGGCATGCAGTAGCGGCACCGCAGGTTGCAGCGGTCGGTGACCGAGACACGCAGATCCTCCACCGGCCGCGCCAGGCGGTCGGTGACGGGCAGCAGGTCCGGTGAGGTGCTCACGGCGGAACCGTACCTCCCACACAAGTGCTCGCCACCGCCGCCCGTACCTGTGGACCCCACGCGCTAGCCTCGCCACGCAGCCGGTGAGCGGGAGCACGTGCACATCGAGGTCCGGGTGTTCGGTGGACTCGCCGACCGTGTCGGCGGCCGCCGGCTCACGGTCGAGCTCGAGCCCGGGGCGACCGTCGCCGACCTGCGCACACAGCTCGCCGCGGAGCACCCGCAGCTCGCCGAGGCCCTGCCGCGCACCAGCGTCGCCGTCGAGCTCGAAGTCGCAGGCGACGACCGGTCGATCGGCCCGGACGACGAGGTGGCACTGCTGCCGCCGGTGGCCGGTGGTGCCGGGGGTCCGGACGCGCCCCGGATCGTCACGGGCCTGACCGAGCCGCCGTTCGACGTGGATGCGGTCGTCGGACGGGTCACCGGTCCCGCAACCGGGGGCACAGTGGTGTTCCTCGGCACGGTGCGCGACCACGCGCCCGACCTAGACACACCGGTGGTCGGCCTCGAGTACTCGGCCTATCGGCAGATGGCAGACAAGGTTCTGGCCGACGTCGCCGGCGAGCTGCTGGCCGAGCATCCCGGCCTGGACGGCATCGCGCTGCTGCACGCCGTCGGCGACCTCGAGGTCGGAGACCACACGATCCTGATCGTGTGTGCAGCCGCCCACCGGCACGAGGCATTCACCGCCTGCAGCACCGCGCTCGAGGAGGTCAAGGCCCGCGTCCCGGTGTTCAAGCGCGAGGTGACCGCCGACGGCGCCACCCGCTGGGTGGGGCTGCCGGACCGGGCGGTCGAGGCCGACTCATGAGCCAGGCACCCGAGCCACCGCTGTGGCAGCGAATCCTGGCCGATCTCGAGCAGCGCATCCTCGACGGCGAACTGGTCGACCGCTTCCCGACCGACCGTGAGCTGGTCGAGCACTACGGCGTCAGCCGACACACCGTGCGTGAGGCCGTGCAGCGTCTGCGGGCGCGCGGCCTGGTCGAGCGGCAACGCGGCCGGGGCAGCTTCGTGCGACCCGACCAGGTGCGTCAGCCGGTCGGCACGCTCTACAGCCTGTTCCGCGCCGTCGAGGACGCCGGGCTCGAGCAGCGCTCCGAGGTCCTCACGCTCGACGAGCGCACCGACGCCGATGCCGCCGCCCGACTGGAGCTGCCGCCCCGCACAGAGCTGGTGCATCTGCAGCGCCTGCGCTACGCCGGGGGGGAACCGCTCGCCCTGGACGCCGTCTGGCTGCCGGCGAGCGTGGCCCGGCCACTGCTGGCGGTGTCCTGGGAGCGCACCGCGCTGTACGACGAGCTCGCGGCACGCTGCGACGTGCGCCTCACCGGCGCCGACGAGATCATCGAGCCCGTGCTGCCCGATTCTGATGCGCGCACCCTGCTGCGGCTCGATGACGACGAGGCGCTGTTCCGCATCGAACGCTGCGGCCGGGCGGGTTCGCGTCTGCTGGAGTGGCGCGTCACCCTGGTTCGTGGCCGACGGTTCGCGTTCACCTCGACGTGGGAACGCTCGCGTTCGGGCGAGTCGGTCGGGTTCACCGCGCGCGCACCCGACGGCACGATCTCGCAGAGCTGACCTACGGTGGTGCGGACCACCTCGCCGCAGCACCCCGTACCCACCCTCTGTCCCCGGAGCACCGCGTGTCGCGTACCTCCCGCCTCCTGCTCCTCGTCGGCACCGGCCTGCTCGCCGTCGCCTGTAGCGGCGGTGATGCCGAACGCGGCGTCCGGGCCGTGCCCGCCGTCCAGGCGGCACCGCTGGTCGACGACCCGGCCACGGTCATCCTCGACATCCGGACCACGCCCGAGGTCGTGCAGGCCCGGCTGCCGGGCGAGCTGGTCCACCTCGACTTCCACGACCCCGACTTCGCAGCACAGGTGGCCGAGCTCGACCGCGACGCCACCTACCTGATGTACTGCCGCTCGGGCAACCGCAGCGGCCAGGCCCGGGCGCTGTTCGAGGAGCTCGGTTTCACCGACGTCGTCGACGTCTCCGACGGCATGATCGGCTGGGTCGACGCGGGGCTGCCGTTCGTGCAGGGCTGACCGGCGCCGGCCGTCGCCGCGTCGGTCGGGTGCCCGCCGGCGGTCATCGCGGCCGGTGCGCCTGGACCACCAGGTCGATCGCGTGGCGGACGCCGTCCTCCGTCTCGACGGGTCGCAGGATCTCCTCCGCGCGGGTGACCACCAGGCCCGTGCCGTCGAGGTCGCGTCGCACCTGGTCGACGGTGAGCAGCACCTGCGGGTCCTGCGGGCCACCGATCCCCTCGTCGAGGTTGCGCCGGGCGTGGCCCACCAGCAGCAAGGTGCCGCCGGGTGCGACCAGCCGCGCCGCCCAGGGATGGATCGACGCCAACGACTCCCGGGGCAGCTGCAGGTAGGCCAGCAGCACCAGGTCGGCGGGCGCCAGCGTCACCGGGCCGGTCAGGTCGGCGTGGGTCCAGGTGAGCTCGACGCCGCGATGCTCGGCGAGCTCCCGGCCCTTGTCGATCGCGACGGACGAGAACTCGACCGCCTCGACCTCCCATCCCCGTGCAGCGAGCCAGATGGCGTTGCGCCCCTCGCCGGCGGCGAGGTCGAGCGCGCGGCCCGGTGGGAGCTGCGCACAGGCGGCCTCCACCGTGGCGTTGGGTCCGGCCGACCAGACCAGTTGCGAGGACCGGTAGCGCTCGTCCCAGGCGGCGGCGTCCGTCACGGCGGTTGTCCTCCACGATCGGCGGGCTGCCCATGGCGGCCCGGACCTCGACCTGCGGTCAGCCCAGAGGGTACCCACCGCGGTTAAAGTCCGGACAAATCCGGTCTCGCGCGATCCGGATCAGGGCACCCGCAGCTGTCGGGACCTTGGCCCCTTGGGTTGCCGAATGCACAGGGCCACGATCGATCCGATGCAGCGGGGCATCGGTGCCGCAGGTCGCGCCCCCAGAGCGGAGGATTCCACCATGGCATCAGGTGCGCTCGACTCCGGGCTCGACCCTGCCGCTGCGGCGGTCGCCCCCACCGCGCCGACCCAGCGCGAGCCGGTGCTGGACGTGCTGCGCGGCTTCGCGATGCTCGGGATTCTGCTGATCAACATCGAGTACATGCGCGGCAGCGACGTCTACCTCGCGTTCATCGGCGACACCACACCGTCGGGACTGATCGACCGGATCACCCAGTTCGGCATGGGCTGGCTGGCAGCCGGCAAGTTCGTCGCGAGCTTCGCGATCCTGTTCGGCATCGGGGCCGCGCTGATCGCCGGACGTGCGCTGCGGGCGGGTCGCTCCCCGCGCCGCCTGCTCGCCCGCCGCTACGGCCTGCTGATCGGCTTCGGGCTCGCACACATGGTCCTGCTCTTCCCCGGCGACATCCTGTTCCTCTACGGGCTGACCGGCCTGGTCCTGCTCGCCTTCGTCCACGTGCGGGCCCGGACCGCACTGTGGTGGGCCGCCGGTCTGCTGGCGGTCAGCACCCTGTTCTTCGTGGCGGCGACCGCCGGCACCGCGTTCGCGCCCGAGCCGGACCCCGACGACCCGGCGGTGGTCGCCAACATCGAACTGTTCCTCGACCAGCAGGAGCAGGCCGTCGCGGCCTACACCGAGGGCAGCTACGCCGAGGTCATCGGCGTGCAGGCCGTCCAGGCGGGGATCATGCAGGTGGGGCAGCTGATCATGCTCCCATGGGTGCTGGCGCTGTTCCTGATCGGCGTGGCCGTGGTGCGGTCCGGTGTGCTCGACGATCTCGCCGGCCACCGCCGCTTCCTGCGTCGCACGGCCCTGATCGGGCTGGGGGTGGGGCTGCCGACCAATCTGCTGCTCGGCCAGCTCGGTCCGCTGTGGGGCGGGGCCACCCTGCAACCCGGCGGCGAATCGCCCGGACTGCTGATGGCCGCCGCAGCCGTCCAACTGCTCGGCGCGCCCCTGCTGGCGTCCGGCTACCTGGCCGCGGTGGCACTGCTCGCGCTGCGGTTCGGTGCGTCCCGACACCTGGTCGGGATCGGCCGCATGGCCCTGTCGGCCTACCTGCTCCAGAGTCTGCTCGCACTGCTGGTGTTCGCCGGGCTCGGGTGGTACGACCGGCTCGGCAGCGCCCAGGCGCTGCTGGTGGTCGCCGGGATCTGGGCGGTGCTGCTGGTCGCCTGCCCCGCGTGGATGCGCCACTTCCGGTACGGGCCGGCCGAGTGGCTGTGGCGCAGCCTCACCTACGGCGCACGGCAGCCACTGCGCGCTCGCTAGCCGGGCCCCGGTGGGCTCCGCCAGCCGGCGCCGACCGGTCCAGCTGATCGGCCACGTCGCGGGACGCCCCTGCCCGTTCGCGGGCGGCCTGCGCCGCCGACCAGCGCCCCCGCGAGGCACCTGTGCACCATTCTGGTATGTACCTTCTTGGTATCATACCGATATGCGAACCTCGGTGAGCGTCGACGACGAGCTCGCGGCTCAGGCCCGTGAGCTCGGCATCAACGTCTCCGAAGCCGCCAGGGAGGGGCTGCGCCGTGCGATTCGACGCCGTCGCGCCGAGCGCGATCGGGACGCCTACCTCGCTCACCCCGAGCGCGAGGACGAGGGGTGGGAGGACGCCCAAGCCTGGGGCGAGCCATGAGGCGTGGGCAGACCTGGCTCGCAGACGTGGGCCACCGGCCGCGCCCGGTCCTGGTCGTCACACGTGACGAGGTACTGGATGTTCGCGCCAACGTCACCGTGGCGGAGATCACGACGCAGTCGCGTGGCCTGGCCGTGGAGGTCCCCGTCGACGCAGACGCGGGGATCGACGAGCCGTCGGTGATCAACTGCGACGGCCTGCACACCGTCTCCCAGCGGCGGCTGACCCGACGGCTCGGCTCCGTCGACGATGACGTCGTCGCAGACGTCTGCACGGCGATCGCGGTCGCATTGGGCTGCGACGAGCACTGACGCAGCCCGCCGGACCGATCCGGCCGGCGCGTCGGTCAGCCCGAGAAGCCGAAGCCGGGCGCCGGCTGGTCGACCGCGGTGATCTCGCGGTGCTCCATGCCCTCGGCCGCCTGCTCCTGTTTGCGCGCCGCCAGCCGGGCCGCCAGTTCGTCGTCGCTCAACGCCAGGATCTGGGCGGCGAGGATGGCGGCGTTGCGACCGTTGTCCAGCCCGACCGTGGCGACCGGCACGCCCGGCGGCATCTGCACGATCGAGTACAGCGCGTCGGCACCACCGAGGTGGTCCGAGAGGCACGGCACCCCGATGACCGGCAGCGTGGTGTGCGCGGCCACGACCCCGGGCAGGTGGGCGGCCCGACCGGCGCCGGCGATCAGCACCCGGTAGCCGGCCTCCCGCGCACCGCTCGCCCAGTCGGAGACCGCCGCCGGGTTGCGGTGGGCCGACATCACATCGAGGGTGTGGGCGATGCCGAGGTCGCGCAACTGGTCGGAGGCCTTCTCCATCACCGGCAGGTCGGTCTTCGATCCCATCACGATTCCGACGTGAGCGGTGGCCACGGTTCGCCCTCCTGGCGGTGCGTCCGGCGGATCTGCGGCCCCGACGATAGCCGGCGCCCGGCTGCCGGTCGGCAGCGGCAGCCGACGGTGCGCTGTTCCGCCCGTCAGCCCGGGAGCCGCGCGATGTCCTCACGGCGCTGGGCGCCGTCGAAGTGGATGCGGTCGGCGGCGGCGTAGGCGCGCGTCCGGGCGGCGGCGACGTCCGGGCCGGTGCCCGTGACCGCCAGCACACGCCCCCCGGCCGTCACCAGCGCCCCGCCGTCGTCCCACGCGGTCCCGGCTTGGAACACCTCGACGTCCCGCTGTGCCGCCGCCTCGTCGACCCCGGTGATGATCCGGCCAGTGTCGTAGGCACCCGGGTAGCCGCCCGAGGCGAGCACCACCGTCACCGCGGCCTCGTCCCGCCAGCTCACCGCGACGTCGGTGACCGAGCCCGTGGCCGCAGCCCACAGCAGCTCACCCAGGTCACTGGCCAGCCGCGGCACGATCGCCTGGGTCTCCGGATCACCGAAGCGGGCGTTGAACTCCAGCAGCCGGGGTCCCGCCGCCGTGTCGACCAGGCCCGCGTACAGCAGCCCCCGGTAGGGGGTGCCGCAATCGGCCAGCTCGCGCAGCACCGGTCGGACGATCGAGTCGGCGAGATCGTCGATGTCGCCGAGGTCGAAGCCCACCACCGGTGAGTATGCCCCCATGCCGCCGGTGTTGGGGCCGGCGTCGCCGTCGTGGGCACGCTTGTAGTCCTGTGCCGGCGCCAGCAGCACCGCATCGGCGCCGTCACACACCGCGAACACGCTGCGTTCGGGGCCCGCAAGGTACTCCTCGATCACCACCTGCGCGCCGGCGTCGCCGAACACCCGGTCGAGCAGTGCGGCGTCGACGGCCCGGCGAGCCTCGTCCAGGTCCGCGGTGACCGTGACCCCCTTGCCGGCCGCGAGCCCGTCGGCCTTGACCACGTAGGGGCCACCGAACCGCTCCAGCGCGGTGAACGCCTCGTGACGGTCGCTGGTGGCCACCGCAGCACCGGTCGGCGCACCCGCGGCGGCCATCACCTGCTTGGCGAACGCCTTCGACCCCTCGATGCGGGCTCCGGCCGCCGTCGGACCGAACGCCGCGATGCCGCGGCGGTGCAGCTCGTCGACCACGCCCGCCACCAGGGGCGCCTCCGGCCCGACGACGACGAGGTCGCTGCCCTCGCGCTCGGCGACATCGGCGACCGCTCGTGGGTCGGTCGGGTCGACGGGGTGGACCGGGCCGAGCTGCTCCAGGCC
>SKSM01000214.1 GCA_007122985.1 Nitriliruptoraceae bacterium
CGGGTCGGCGGCGGGTCGGCGGCGGGGCCGCTCAGCCGCGCTGCCGCTCGCCCACGGTGCGGCTCCGCCCGCGGAACTCCGCGACGCGGACCGGCTCCGGGCCGTCGCGCCACACGGTCACGTCGGTGATGCCGCTGCGGCCGCTGTGCACACGCTCGACCGCTTCGGCGACCAGCCGCTCACCCACCCGGACGGGCGCGAGGAAGTCGATGTCGGCCGACGCGGCGACGGTGGTCGGCCGGCCGCTGTTGCTGGCCGTCCCGAAAGCGGTGTCGGCGAGGGTGAACACATACCCGCCGTGCGCGATCCCGTGTCCGTTGATCATCCGGTCGTCGATCTCCATCGCGATCCGGGCGTAGCCGGGACGGACCTCGAGCAGCTCCATGCCGAGCCCGGCCGACGCGTCGTCACGACCGAGCATGGCCACCGCCGGGTCGAACTCGGGGTCGTCGTCGGGTCGGTCACCGCCGGTGGGGGCGGACGTGGGATCCTCGGTCATCACCTCGACCTGAACGCCTCGAAGGGCTGCTGGCAGGCTGCGCAGTACCGCAGGTCGCGGCACGGGGTGGGACCGTAGGCCGAATCCCGCACCGTGTCGCGCGACCGACAGTAGGGGCAGGGCACCGGCGGCTCGGACGCCGAGGTGGTGGGTCCGACGGCCAGGGGTAGCGACCGGTCGGGTCCGCTGGGGCGCGGCGCGTCCGGGAGCGGACCCCCCGGCGGTGCGATCCCGAACTCGCGCAGCGCGGCGCGGCCGGCCGCGTCGATGCGGTCCGGGGTCCACGGCGGGTCGAAGCGCCAGCGCACCGTGACCGTGCCGACTCCGTCGACCGACTCGGCGGCGGCGCGGACGTCGCGTGCGATCATCTCGGTCGCCGGGCAGCCGGAGTAGGTGGGCAGCAGCTCGACGAGCACGTCGCCGGCGTCGGTGACCGTCAGCGCGTGGAGCATGCCCAGCATCCCGATGGTCACGGGGGGCAGCTCGGGGTCTGCGACCCCCGCCACGGCACGGCGGACCGTCGCGGCGTCGACGCGGGCGCGGGTGTCCATCGACCTCACCACCTCGCACCGGGGTGCTCGCGGTAGAGCCGGGTCATCTCCGGCCAGACGTCCACGACGAAGTCGTCGGTGTGGCGACCGTCCCGCCCGCCGCTGGCGTCCTCGGGCGCGGCGGCGTCGTCGGCGGGCACCAGATCGCCGAACCCGGCCTGCGCGAGCCGCGGCGCAGCGCCCTCCAGCCACTGCTCACGCAGCTTGCGGTGGCCGACCGGTAGCAGGCCGTCGGCGATCGCCGCGTCCTCGCCCGCGACGGGCTCGAACAGCCCGAGCGCCTCGGGCAGCACGTCGGCAAAGGCGTCGTGAAACCGAGTCACGGCCTCGTCACCGCCACCCACCAACCGGTCGAACCACAGCTCGGCGTGCTCGAGGTGGTAGCGCTGCTCGTGTCGCAGCTTGACCGCCAGCGCAGCCACGGCCGGATCCGACGAGCCGGCGAGCGCAGCCAGCCGCACGGCCTCGAACCGGTCGAACACCCAGTGCCGCGCCAAGGTGTAGGCGAAGTCGCGGGGCGGCCGTTCGCAGATCACCGCGTGGCGGTAGGCCTCCGGCCGTCGCCCCAGTCCCAGCGCGTCGACACCCGCCGGGCTGTCCCCGGCGTCGGCCTCGAGCACCACCTGATACCACAGGTCGGCGTGGTTGAGGCCGTCCTGCGCGATCGTGGAGAACGCGAGGTCCTCCTCGAGCGACGGGGCGACCCCGGTCCAGTGCGAGGCCCGGTGGCCGCTGATCAGGCCGTCGTCGGCGATCGCGAGCAGCACCTGCGTCCGCGGGGTGTCGAGCTCCGGCAACGTGACGCCATCCGGCGGCGCGTCGAGACCGGAGGTCGGCCGTTCGGTGGCACTGCTCACGTCCCGCTCCCGTGGCGTCGTGGGACCGGGCGGTCGCGCAGGTGCCCGCGCCCGCGGGCGTCAGCTGCGGCGCGTGCCGCCTCGCGCTTGTCCCGGAAGCCGGCGTAGCCGCTCTGCAGGCGGTAGCTGATGTCGACGTGACGCTCGAGCAGCTGCGGGTCCTGGCGGTGGAAGTGCTCCGAAGGGCAGACCGCGTACTCCACGCCCTCCTCGTGGCGGAAGTGGGTCTCGCGCGCGAGCACCAGCGCCGCCTGCTCGTCCGGGGCGTGCAGCATCCCGACGTGCTCCATCGGCGCGTCCCACTTGCGTCGTCCGAACACCTCGAAGGTCGCCATCGGGTCACGCTCCTGCAGCGGGTCGGTGCTGGACTGCGCGGTTGTGCCGGTGGCCGGTCAGGCCGCAGCGGCCGTGTCGTCGCCCAGCACGATGTCGTGGATCCAGCGGTGGTGGCGGTGCAGCAGCTGCCGCCAGTACAGACGGGTGGCGGTGGCGGGGGTGGGCTCGCCCTTGACGATGGCCGCGAGCCGGTCCCAGTCGGGCTCGGTGTAGTCCCAGACGCCGGTGTCGGAGTCGTAGGCGAGCCGGGGGTCCGGGGTGTCGATGCCCATGTCCCACAGCTTCGGCACGTAGGTGTTGAGCCACTCCTGGCGGGACTCCTCGTTGGTGCGGCCCTTCACCCCCCACCGGATCATCGGGTCGTCCTCGCGTGCGACGGCCGTGCCGAAGAAGTGCATGATCGGCTCCCACCAGCGGTCGACCGCCTCCTGGAGCATGGCGAACTGCTGCTCGGTCCCGCTGGCGAGCGCCAGCATGATGTCCTCGCCGTGGCGGTAGTGCAGCGACTCCTCGGCCACCACCCGCTTCATCACGCGGGCGTAGGGGGCGTAGGAGGTCTCGAGCAGGGCCCGCTGGGTGACGATCGCCGCGCCGTCGACCAGGAAGCCGATGCAGGCGACGTCGCCCCAGGTGTGGGTCGGGTAGTGGAAGACGTTGTGGAACCGGCCCCGGCCGGCGATCAGGTCCTCGTACATCGCCCGGCGCGGCCGGCCGAGCGACTCCGCGACCCGGTAGATCAGGTGGGCGTGGCCGACCTCGTCCTGGACCTTGGCGGCGAGCGAGCGCTTGCGCTTCAGCGACGGAGCGCGGGCGATCCACTCGCGCTCCGGCAGCGCGCCCATGATCTCCGAGTTGGCGTGCATCTCGATGAACTTGACGTTCAGCTGCCGGTAGGTGTCGGGCATCCAGTCGTGCGGCTCGACCCGGTGGCCCTCGGCGAGCGCGGCGAGGAACTCCGCCTCACGGACCGCGTCGTCCCCGGACGTCGCCGCAGGGGTTGACGGCACGCTCATGTCGGGTCCCTCGCGATCCACGCCGGTCGGCGGCGGCCCCGGGGCCCTCCACCCGACAGCTGCCCGACCGATCGTTCGGTCGCCAGCGTACGACGGCGCTGATCAGCCGGTCAAGGCTCCCCCGTGCCGACCCGTCACAGCGCCCGGCGCCGCGGCGCGCTCACGGCCGTCGGGCCCCGGCGCGGATCGCCGCGGCCAACCGCGAGAAACACCCGTCACCGCGGGTTTCTCGCACGCTCACGCCCCTCGCCACCCGCCTGACGTCCGCTGACCGCGAG
>SKSM01000098.1 GCA_007122985.1 Nitriliruptoraceae bacterium
AACCAGGCGAACAGCGGCTCGTCGACCGCCATCTGCTCCTGCTTGGCGCGGCTGGTCAGGCCGAGCTTCGCGACCCGGCGCCGTCCCCCGGGATCGAGCTGCTCGACCATCGCTGCCTGCACCTGGTAGGCGTGGTCGACGGACAGCTCGACCTCGTCGGTCAGCGGCGGGATGGCCGTGCGGCTGCGCACGGCGTCCACCAGCGTCGCCGCCAGGCGTTCGGTGTCCATCACGACCTCGTTCCGACGGTGGCGGCCTGCGCCTGTGCGGCCCGACGCTCGAGCTCGACCGCGACGTCGATGATCATGTCCTCTTGGCCCCCGACGACCCGCCGCCGTCCGAGCTCGAGCAGCAGGTCCTTCATGTCCACGTCGTATCGCTCGGCGGCACGACGGGCGTGCAGCAGGAACGAGCCGTAGACGCCTGCGTAGCCGAGCAGCAGGCCGTCGCGGTCGATCACCCCCTGCTCGGGGCGGACCGGACGCACGACCTCCTCTGCGACGTCGACCACCCCCATCGGGTCCACGCCGGTGGCCACGCCGGACCGCTGGCAGGCGGCGACCAGGGCCTCGGTGGGGCAGTTGCCGGCCCCGGCGCCGAGCCCGGTCGTGCACCCGTCGATCTGCGCGGCGCCCACCTCGAGCGCCGCGATGGAGTTGGCGACAGCCAGCGAGAGGTTGTTGTGGGCGTGGATGCCGACCTCGACCGTCAACCGGTCGGCGAGCAGGGCCACGCGGCGGCGGGCGTCGTCGATGGTCATCGCTCCGGCCGAGTCAACGACGTAGACGCAGTCGGCCCCGTAGCTCTCGAGCTTCCTCCCCTGCTCGAGCAGCTCCTCTGCGGTGATCATGTGCGAGAGCATCAGGAACCCGACGGCCTCGAGCCCGAGCTGCTTCGCGAGCCCGATGTGCTGCTCGGCGATATCGGCCTCCGTGCAGTGCGTTGCGATGCGTGCGACGTCGATGCCGAGGTCCGCCGCGCGACGCAGTTCCTCGCGGGTGCCGATGCCCGGCAGCATCAGGATCGCGATCTTGGACTGCTGTCGCGCCGCGACCGCCGCGCGCAGCAGCTCCATCTCGTCGGTCGCCGAGAAGCCGTAGTTGAACGACGACCCACCGAGCCCGTCGCCATGGGACACCTCGATGACCGGGACCCCGGCCGCGTCGAGCCCGGTGACGACGTCGGTGACCTGCTGTGGGCTGAAGCGGTGGGCGATCGCGTGCGAGCCGTCACGCAGCGTCGAGTCGGTCAGCCGGAAGGCGAGCTCGCTCACGCCGGCACCTCCTGACGGCGGGCGGCGGCGAGCGCCTCGCCGACGCGGACCGCCGAGGCGGTCATGATGTCGAGGTTGCCGGCGTAGGTCGGCAGGTAGTCGCCGGCGCCTTCGACCTCGAGCAGCGCGATCACGCGTGCCGGCACCGTGCCGCCGGGCGTGTGGTAGGTGTCGGTCTCGATCACCGGATCGGCCTTGAGCCGGTAGCCGGGGACGTGCCCGGCGACCTCGTCGACCATCTCCAGGATCGAGCCGCGCACCGCGTCCGCGTCGTAGCCCTCAGGAAGGGCGCAGTAGACGGTGTTGCGCATCAGGATCGGCGGGTCGGCGGGGTTGAGCACCATGATCGCCTTGCCCATCGCCGCCCCGCCGACGTCCACCAGCGCCTGCCCGGTGGTGTGGGTGAACTCGTCGATGTTCTGGCGGGTGCCAGGCCCGGCCGAGACGCTTGCCACCGTGGAGATGATCTCCGCATAGGGCACGTCGCTGACCCGGGCGACCGCGTGCACGATGGGTGCGGTCGCCTGCCCGCCGCAGGTGATCAGGTTGACGTTGCCGGCGTCGAGGTGGTCGTCGAGGTTCACCCCGGGCACCACCGAGGGACCGAGCTTCGCGGGGGTCAGGTCGATCGTGGTCAGTCCGGCCTCGGCGTAGCGCGGCGCGTTCTGCCGGTGCACCCACGCCGAGGTCGCCTCGAACACGACATCGAGGTGCTGCGCCTGCTCGAGCAGCCAGTCGACACCCTCGTCGGTGGCGTCGATGCCGTAGCCGCGGGCGCGGGCGAGCCCCTGCGACTCCGGGTCGATGCCGACCATGGCCACCACGTCGAGCGCGTCGTTGCGTCGAAGCTTCTCGAGCAGGTCGGTCCCGATGTTGCCGGTGCCGACGATCGCGCAGGGCGTTGCCATCTCCAGACCTCCCGGGTCCTAGGTGAACCGGCAGCCGACCCCGCCGAGCCCGTCGAACTCCGCGCGGATCCACTCTCCCCTGACCACGGGAAAGGCGGCGTGCAGCGAGCCGGTCATGATCAGCTGGCCCGGCTCGAGGGTCACCCCGTAGGGCGCCAGGGTGTTGGCCAGCCACGCCACGGCCGCGATCGGATCACCGAGGGCCGCAGCGCCCGCGCCGGTGGCCACCACCTCGCCGTCGCGGCGGATCACCATGCCGAGGGTGCGCAGGTCGAGTCCGGTCGTTGCCACGACCTGCGAGCCGAGCACGATCGCCGCGGAGCTGGCCAGGTCCGCGATGGTGTCGACCAGCGTGATGCGCCAGTCGGCGATCCGGCTGTCGACCAGCTCGAGCGCGGCGAGCGCGCCGCCGACCGCCCGTGCGGCGTCCAGGGTGGTCACGTCCGGCCCGGTCAGAGGTCGCTCCAGCACCAGGCCGATCTCGGCCTCGATCCGCGGCTGGATGAAGTCGTCGACCGCAAGCGCCGCACCGTCGGCGTGGACCATCGACGACAGCACCGGCCCGTAGTCGGGCTCGTCGACCCCGAGCGCCTGCTGCATCGGCTTGGAGGTCAGCCCGAGCTTGTAGCCGGCCACCCTGCCACCGTCGGCGCGCAGCCGTGCGACGAGCTCGTCCTGGACCGCGTAGGCGTCCGCCGGTGTGAGCGAGGGGTCGCGTTCGCTCAGCGGCGGGACCGGGGCGCGATCCCGCCGGGCGGCGAACAGCTCGTCGGCGAAGGTGGCGGCGGCGTCACGGCTCAACATGGGTCGACGCTAACCAGCCGCCCCTGACGCGACCGACGAGTGTTCCGCGGAACGGAACCCGTGGCTGCTCAGCCGGGCTCGTCCGCCTCGCCCGGGTAGCTGAAGCTCAACCGCTTGGAGGCCACCGCCGCGGCCTCGACCACCAGCCTGATGATCTCGTCGCGTCGCGGGTCCATGCGCTCGGCAGGCCCCGCAACGCTGATCGAGGCCACGACCGTGCCGCGACGGTCGCGGATCGGTGCGGCCACGCTGACCACCCCGGGCTCGGACTCGTGGGCATTGATCGCATAGCCCTGGGAGCGCACCCGTCGCAGCTCCCGGCGCAGGTCGCGGTGGTCGGTGATCGTGGCCTCGGTCTTGTTCGCCAGCTGCCAGCCGTCGAGTAGCCGCTGCAGGTCGGGGTCGGGCAGGAAGGCCAGCAGGCACTTGCCCGTCCCGGTCGAGTGGGCATCGTTGCGCGCGCCCACCGCCAGGAACAACCGCAGGGTGTTCGGGCTCTCCAGCCGTTCGATGTAGACCACCTCACGGCCGTCGAGCACCGCCATCTGCACCGTCTCGCCGGTTCGCACGCGCAGCATGCTCATCGGCAGCAGCACCGCCTGATGAAGATCGGTCGGCGACGAGGCGGCCGCCCCGAGCTCGAACACCGCGAGCCCCAGCCGGTAACGGCCGGTCGCCTGGTCCTGCTCGATCAACCGCTCGTCCTCGAGCGTGGCCAGCAGTCGGTGGACGGTCGACTTGCCGAGGCCGAGCCGGCCGGCCAGCTCGGTCACACCGAGGCTGCTGTGCTGGGGCGTGAACTGCTTGAGCAGCCGGGCGGCGTTGGCCACGGAGGTCAGCGTGCGGCGGCTGCCGCCGGCAGCCGGGGTGCGACCGGCGCCGGCGGCGTCGCCGGCGCGATCAGGCTTGGCCGGCTGACTCACGTGCCGGCGAGGTGGGCGCCTGCCAGACCGCTGCCGGCGTGCATGGCATGGTGTGGCGAGAGCGCGGAATCGGGACCGAGCACCAGGTGGTAAAGGGTGGCCGTCACCCCGAGCACCTCACAGACGTGGACGCTTGGCTCCACCGCGTCGGGAACCGGGTCAGCGAGCCGCTCGAGCACCGTCGGGTCGAGGAACCGCACCGTCCAGCGCAACGGTCCGAGCTCGCCGTGCAGCAGCTGCTCGTGGGCGAGGACCGCCGGCAGCTGATCGCGGGTCGCCACGACGTGCATGCCGTGCCCGCCCACGATCGCCACCGTGAACGGCTCGCCGGCGAGCGGGAGGTCCTCCACCGCCTCGGCGTCGGGTCCACCGGCAGCCTCGAGGTAGGCCTCGTGCAGCGCGGCGACATAGGCCGCGAATCCGCGCCGCAGGTCGTCGGGTCCGCTGCCGGCGGCCGTGTCCGACGCGCTCGTAGAAGGGTTTGGGTCCATTCGGGGTCTCCGTGACCGGGCCGGTGACCGGGGGACCGTGACCGAACCGCATGGACGTCCTGGTCGATGACTGCTGTTCCGCGGTCAGGAACGCTAGCGCGCCGGTCGGGCAATGTCGTGCATCGTGTCGGCTGCGGCGCCGGGCGCACCGGCGTCCGATCCGAGCGACGTGGAGGGAGCACGTGGGCGTCCTTCGGCTGAGCCACGTGGATATCACCGTCCCCGACCTCGACCTCGCCGAGGCGTACTACGGCGAGGTGATCGGGATGGATGTCGTGACACGCGTGGACGATCGCATCTACCTCAAGTGCTGGGACGAGGAGGACCACCACTCGCTGGCGGTGCGCTACGACCCACGCGTCGGCATCGACCGCTTCAGCTTCAAGGTCGATCGCGAGGACGACCTCGACGAGCTCGAACGTCGCGTGGAGACCTACGGCTACCGCGTGCGGCGCTGCTCGCGTGGCGAGGCGGTCGGCCAGGGCGAATCGATCCGCTTCGACACCCCCTCCGGTCACGAGATGGAGCTCGTCCACGAGGTCGACAAGGTCGGTGGCCGGCTTGCAAAGCACGACCCGGCAACGGTGCCCGAGGGTCTGCGCGGCATCGCGCCGCCCCGGATGGATCACCTGCTGGTCACCGCCGAAGAGGTGCCCGAGGCCAGCAAGTTCTACATGGATGTGCTCGGATTCCGCCTGACCGAGCAGCTGCTGGACGGTGACGGCCACCAGATCGGCACGTGGATGGAGCGGTCCCACAGCCCGCACGACCTCGCGGTGGTCTCCGGGCCGAACGGCGGCCTGCACCACTTCGCCTACTGGTTGGACGACTGGGACCAGGTGCGCAGCGCCGCCGACGTCCTCGCCTACAACGCCATCCAGATCGACGTCGGCCCGACCCGCCATGGCATCACCCGCGGGTCGACCATCTACTTCTTCGACCCGATGGGCACCCGCAACGAGGTGTTCACCGGCGGCTACCGCCCGGACCCGGACTTCCCCACCATCACCTGGACCGAGGAGAACGCCGGCAAGGCGATCTTCTACTACGAGGGCGAGCTCAACGAGCGCTTCATGAAGGTGCACACATGAGCGGCGAGGTGACCGTGGCCCGCCACGACTCTCATGGGATCCTGCGGCTCTCCCACGTCGAGCTGCGTGTCCCGGACCTAGAGCTCGCCACGGCCTACTACACCGAGGTGGTCGGGCTGATCGAGTCCGACCGCGAGCCCGAACGGGTCTTTCTCAAGTGCTGGGACGAGCACCAGCACCACTCGCTGATCCTGCGCTACGCGCCCACCTACGGGGTCGAGACGATCGGCTGGAAGGTCCACACCGCGGACGATCTGGACCACTACCAGCAGCGGCTCGAGGACGCCGGTGCCGAAACCACCCGCCACCGGCCCGACGAGCTCGCGCCGGGCTCGGGCGAGACCGTGCGTTTCACGGCACCGTCGGGGCACCGCATGGAGCTGGTCCACGGAATGCGCTCGGTGGGCAATCAGCTGCCGCTGACAAACCCGCCGCCGGAGCCGCAGGACCTGGTCGGGATCCACCCACCTCGACTCGACCACCTGTTCCTCATGGCCGAGGACGTCGATGGCATCACCGCGTTCTTCCGCGACGTGCTCGACTTCCGGCTGACCGAGCAGATCCTCGCCGACGACGGCCACCAGCTGTGCACCTTCCTGGAGCGCAGCCACACCGCCCACGACTTGGCGTTCATCACCGGCCCGCAGGGAGCCTTCCACCACGTGGCGTTCTGGGTGGACGAGTGGAACGACCTGCGGCGGGCTGCCGACACCTGCGCGATGCACGGGGTCAACATCGACGCCGGACCGACCCGCCACGGCGCGACCCGGGGTTGGGGGCTGTACTTCTTCGACCCGGCCGGCAACCGCAACGAGGTCTACACCGGCGGCTACTGGGCGGACCCGGACCGCGAGCCCGTCACCTGGACCGAAGCGCAGATGGGACGGGCCGTCTTCTACTACGAGGGCGCGGTCAACCAGCGGTTCCTGACGGTGCACTCATGAACGACAACGGCCACCAGCCCGAACGCGATGGCGTCCCGCCCGCCGACCGTCCACCGCGCGATGGCGGCGAGCCGACCGGACCCCGCCGCACGCCGCTGCCACGCACCGACCGTGACGAGGCCCCGCTCTACCTCGCCCGCTACCACGAGCGACAGGCTCGTGAGCAGGCTGCCGGCGCGCCTGCGGCCGCACGAAACGCCTCGAACGGCGACGGTCCGGACCCCGCCGGGCAGCAGGGAGACCCACTGCACGACGATGCGACGCCGCTCTACCTGCGCCGCTTCCGCGACCGCAGGCGACAGGCGCCGATCACCACCGACCAGCGTCCGCTGTGGGAACGCTCCGGCGCCGGCATGCAGCGGGCGATGTCGGAGGACAACCGCAACAAGGAGATCTCGGCGCCGCCGCAGGCGCGACCGGCCATCGCCAACGAGATCTACCTGGTCCGCCACGGCGAGACCCAGGGCTACTCGACCGAGTCCGGACTGACGCCGCTGGGCACCTGGCAGGCGCACACCTGGGGCCACACGCTCGCCAAGCGGATCCGTGCCGACGAGCAGGTGGTCATCGCCTGCGCCGCCACCAACCGTGCGGGCCAGACCGCCGACCAGATCCACCGTGGGCTCGAGGACGGCCTCACGATGTTCGAGAAGGACGTCGAGGTCACCCCACCGACGGCCAGTGAGGAGTTTCGCAACTTCGGGGTGGCCACGCCCGACGGTATCCGCGACGTCACCAGCGCCTTCCGCCAGTACTACTCGCAGCTCGAGGCGTTCGAGCGCACGGCGCTGGGAGACCGGCCGATGTGGCTGGTGGAGATCGACCGGTTCTGGCGAACCCAGCAGGGCGGCGCCGATCCGATCACCTTCTGGTTGCAGGTCCCGATGCTGCACTTCGAGCCGCCGGCGATGTGCGTCCGCCGATTCTGGGTGGGCCTGCAACGACTGGCCCAGCGGTATCCGGGTGCGCGCCTGGTGGTCGCCACCCACTCCGGTCCGATCCGCGCGTTCGCGATCGCCGCGTTCGGCTACGACCCCGGCGAGCCGTACAACACCGAGCACGTCCGGGTCAAGCTGCTCGAGGGATCGCAGGAGGCACTGGTCTCGTTCCGCAACCGGGTCCAGGAGGTGCACGTTCCGGAGATCGAGGCGCTGCCGACCTGGCAGCTCGACGAACGGTGGCGGCCGACGGTCCCCACAACGGGCGACGGCCGGTCGAAGTCTGCTCCGAGCGACCGGTGGGAGCCGGCGGTCGGGGACGACGCGTCGCGTGAGGGCGCGATGCACGGGGGGGTCTCTGCTGCGGTCGGCGACCGCAGCTCCAGCTGACACGGGAGTACGCGCTGATGTGCAGGGCCTGTCCGGCGACGCCGGAGCTGCCGGTCACCGCAGCGCCCATGGGAGGGAGCAAGATGGCGACACGTCCACGAAGTCCCTACACCCTGTTCTTCGAGGAGTACTCGCCCGACCAGCAGCCGCGGTTGGGTGGCAAGAGCGCCAGTCTCGGCTCGATGATCCAGGCCGGACTGCCGGTGCCGCCGGGCTTTGCGGTGACGACCGACGCCTACGACACCCTGCGGTCGCATCCCGACCTCCGTGCGGGCGTCCACGCCCACCTCGACGACCTCGACCACAGCGACACCACGGCGCTGACCGAGGCGACCCGCGAGGTGCGCAAGCTCATCGAGGAGGTCCCATTGCCCACGGAGATCGCCGCGGCGATCACCCGCTGCTACGAATCGTTGTGCGAGCAGTGCGACGATGACGCACTACCGGTCGCGGTGCGTTCCTCCGGAACGGCCGAGGACATGCCCGACGCGAGCTTCGCGGGGCTGCAGGACACCTATCTGTGGATCTGCGGTGCCGATCAGGTGCTCGAGCACGTCAAACGGTGCTGGTCGTCAATCTTCACCGACCGGGCGGTCTCCTACCGGCGGCAGCGGGGCTACGACCACCGCGTGATCGACATGGGGGTCGCCGTCCAGAAGATGGTGCGCCCACAGGCCGCCGGCGTGGCCTTCACCCTCAACCCGGCCGACGGCGATCGCTCGCAGGTGGCCATCGACGCCTCCTGGGGGTTCGGGGAGGCGGTCGTCTCCGGTGAGGTCACCCCGGACAACTACCTGGTCGACAAGGTGATCTACGAGATCGTCTCACGCAAGGTCTCGGACAAGCGCCTCGAGTACCGGCTCAACGGCAACGGCATCGAGGTCGCCGAGGTTGACGAGGACCGTGCCTGCCAGCCCTGCCTCGACGACGAGCACATCCGTGCCGTGGCCCGGATGGCCCGGCGCGCCGAGAAGCACTACGGCAGCCCACAGGACATCGAGTGGGCGATCGACGCCGACCTGCCCGAAGGCGATGACGTGGTGCTGCTGCAGAGCCGGCCGGAGACGGTCTGGTCCAACCAGCGTCCGACCGCGCGTTCGCACATCGGTACCGACCCGATGGAGGCGATCGTCAACACCTTGTGTTCGCCGCTGTCGGCCCGCCAGAAGCAACCCAGTTAGCTCCGGGACGGCGCTGGGAGGCGCCGACCGACCCGCATCGCCGCGACACCACAGACAGACGCCAGCCGGACGGGAGCGGCTGACAAACACCTACCGAACGATTCGGACGGCGCGCCACGACGCGCCAGGGAGCACAGGGAGAACGATGGCCGAGAACCGATTCCCCAGCCCGTTCGAGATCGAGACCCCGCCCGGCGCCGAGGGGTGGCAGGAGCTCTACTCCTACGCCGACGTCTTCAGCGAGGACCGTCGCGCCTACGAGGAGAGCCAGTTCTGGTTCCAGGACTCCATCCACTGGGGTTGGGCGCTGACCCCCTGGGACGCGACGGTCATGACGCTGTGCATGGCCTCGCTGTCGCAGTACAACAGCCGAGTGTTCAAGGTGCCGCCGTCGCAGGGGGTCGACGCCCGGATCCTCAACGGTTACTGCTACCTCTCACCCGTCGAGATCGACGATCCCGCGGTGATCGAGGGCCGGGTGCCCGAGTTCACCGAGCGGGCAGGGCACTACTTCCAGAACTGGGACTCGCTGTACGCCTCCTGGCTCGAGAAAGTCCAGGACAACATCCGTGAGATCGAGTCGCTGGACTTCTCCCCGCTGCCGGAGACCGAGCCGATCGAGACCGTGCTCGAGGGCCGTGGGGTCAGCTCCGGCTGGGACCTGCTGGCGAACTACCGCCGGTTCAAGGACCTGACGCTCAAGATCTGGCAGCTGCACTTCGAGTTCCTCAACCTCGGCTATGCCGCCTACCTCGACTTCTTCGGCTTCTGCAAGGAGTCGTGGCCGAACATCCCCGACCTGGCCATCGCACGGATGGTGGCCGGCATCGAGGTCGACCTCTTCCGCCCCAACGAGGAGCTGAAACGCCTGGCACAGCTCGCGGTGGACCTCGACGTCGACGACGCCTTCGACCACGAGGATCCAGATGCCGTCCAGCAGCACCTGGCCAGCAGCGATGCCGGCAAGCGCTGGCTGGCCTCGTGGGACGAGGTAAAGGACCCGTGGTTCAACTTCTCCGACGGAACCGGCTTCTACCACTTCGACGAACCGTGGATCGAGAAGCTCGAGGTCCCCTACCGCTTCCTGCGGGACTACATCACCAAGATCCACGACGGCGAGGACCTCACACGGCCGATGGAGGAGATTCGCGCCGAACGCGACCGGATCGTCGGGGAGTACGAGCAACTGCTCGACACCGACGAGGAGCGTCAGACCTTCCAGGCCAAGCTCGGGCTCGCCCGCACCGTGTTTCCCTACGTGGAGAACCACAACTTCTACATCGAGCACTGGTCGATGTCGGTGTGGTGGCGCAAGCTGCGCGAACTCGGCGCGACGCTGGCGAAGGAGGGCGCGGTCGAGCGCGAAGACGACGTCTACATGTTCAAGATCGATGAGATCGACGAAGTTCTCTGGGACGTCGTCAAGGCCTGGACCTCCGCCGGGGAGAACCGTAGCCGGCAGATCTGGCCGGCAAGGCTCGCCGAGCGCCGCCGCATCTACGAGGCGCTGCGCCAGTGGCAACCGCCCAAGGCGCTCGGCAACCCGCCGGAGGTCGTCACTGAGCCGTTCACGGTGATGCTGTGGGGCATCACCACCGACTCGGTCTCTGCATGGCTCGGCGCCGGCGACGAGGGAGAGGGCGGTGACGTCACCGGCATGGCCGCCTCGCCCGGAACGGCCGAGGGCAGGGCACGGGTGATCTTCTCTGCCGAGGACATCGGCGACATCCAGGAGGGCGAGATCCTCGTGGCGCCGATCACCGCACCGTCCTGGGCACCGGCGTTCAGCAAGATCAAGGCGACGGTCACCGACATCGGGGGCGTGATGTCGCACGCGGCGATCGTCTGCCGCGAGTACCAGGTCCCGGCCGTGACCGGCACGGGCTACGCCACACGGGACATCCAGACCGGCCAGCGCATCCGCGTCGACGGCACGGCCGGAACGGTGACCTTCCTCGACGACTGACCATCCACGGGCCCCGCCCGTCGGTGGGCGGGGCCGGCGAGCCACGGGAGTGCGTGAGCATGCTGAGTCAGGAACACAACGACACGCTGACCCAGGTCGGCCCGGGGACACCGATGGGCGGGCTGCTGCGTCGCTACTGGTACCCGGTGGCGACCGCACAGGACCTCGAGGACTTCCCCGTCAAGCGGGTGCGTCTGCTCGGTGAGGACCTGGTGGTCTGGAAGCAGCCCGACGGGGCCTACGGCATCATCCAGGAGCGATGCCCGCATCGGCACGCCTCGTTCGCCTACGGCGTGGTCGAGGCGAACGGGATCCGCTGCGGCTACCACGGCTGGCTGTTCGACCGGGACGGCTCCTGCCTCGACCAGCCACCGGAGCCGGAAGGCTCGAACTTCAAGGACAAGGTCTCGGCGTTCGCCGGCAGGGTCGAGGAGCTCGGTGGGCTGCTGTTCGCCTACATCGGCCCGGACCCGGCGCCGCAACTGCCCCGCTACGACGGATTCGTGATGGAGGGCGTGCGCGACATCGGTCATGCCACACTGCCGTGTTCGTGGCTGCAGATCATGGAGAACGCCGTCGACCCCCACCACGTCGAATGGCTGCACGGCCGCTACTTCCAGTTCCTCGGTCAGCAGCAGGGCTTCACGGCGCCGGCCGCCTTCCAGAAGCGGCACATCAAGACCGCGTTCGACGCCTTCGACCACGGCATCGTCAAGCGACGCATCCTGGAGGGCCAGAGCGAGGACAGCGACGACTGGCGCATCGGCCACCCGCTGGTCTTCCCCTACCAGATGTGGGTCGGCGGCAACGGCATCTACCAGATGCAGATCCGTGTACCAATCGACGACACCACGACCTGGTTCATCCTCTACACCGTCCACCGACCGGAGGGCGTGCCGACCCCGACCCAGGACGGGCCGATGGTCAGCTACGAGTTCCCGTTCCGCGACGAGTCGACCGGCCACCACATCGTCGACTTCATCGAGGGCCAGGACATCATGGCCTGGGTCACCCAAGGCCCCATCACCGACCGTACCGCCGAGCACCTCGGCAAATCGGACGTCGGCATCCTCATGCTCCGACGGATGTTCAAGGAGAACATCGCGGTCGTCGAAGACGGAGGCGACCCGCTCGGTACGGTACGTGAGCCACACGACGTGATCGAGCTGCCCCTCGAGCGCGACAAGTTCGGGGCCGGCTACGAGTTCGCGACACAGTTCATCGAGCGGGGTTCGATGCGCTACAGCCCGCAGGCCGAGCAGCTCAAGCAGCTGCACATCGACGCGGCGGTCGAACGCGGCGAGCTCGCGCGCGAGGAGGTGGGCTCCTGAGACACACCGACGGGCAGGCGCACCGGCTCGACCCGGATGACGACCTCATCGATCGGGCGAGCTCGGGCCAGGCTGACCACGGCTCGCCGCTGCACGGTGACCGGTGGGACGTCGACCGCATGAACCACCTCCACGACCTGCCGCGCTACTGCCCCGACTGCGGGGTGGAGCTCACCGACGAGCAGGACCTCGCGGTGGAGTACTGGCAGGGCGACCAGCGCATCTACCACGTGTGGTGTCGGACCTGCTCGTGGGCTGGCGACATCGTGCGGGTGCGCCGGATGCTGGGGCACGAACCGGCGGAGTGACGACCAGCGGCACCGGCCGGCCAGGCTCGCCGCATGTCGGCACCGGCCGGCCAGGCAGGCTGCTCACCGCGCCAGTCGCCGGGCGGCCAGGCGCCGCGCGGTCTCGGGAGCCAGCCGGGCGACGGTGTCGGCCAGATGCGCCGTCGCGCCGACCTGCACGCG
>SKSM01000021.1 GCA_007122985.1 Nitriliruptoraceae bacterium
CGGAGCACGATCGCGCCAGACCTCCTCGAAGGCCTCGAACCCCTCGATCGACCGTGCGGCCACGGTGTGCAACGGTCCGGCCGAGACCAGGTTGGCGCGGATCCCGCGCGGCCCCAGGTCACGGGCGAGGTAGCGGTTGGCCGACTCCAGTCCGGCCTTGGCCACGCCCATCCAGTCGTAGCCCGGCCACGCCACCTGAGCGTCGAAGTCCAGGCCGACGATGCTGCCGTGGTCGACCGCGAGCAGGTCGGCGAACGCCGATCCGAGCGCCGGGTAGGAGTAGGTCGAGACGTGCAGCGCCGTGGCGACGTCCTCCCAGGCGGCGTCGAGGAAGCCCCCGCCCAGACACGACTCCGGCGCGAAGCCGATGGCGTGGACGAGCCCGTCGAGCCTGCCCCACCGCGTGGTCAGCTGCTCGACGACCGCATCGATCTGTGCCGGCTGCATCACGTCGAGCTCCAGCACATCGGGTGGGTCAGGCAGTCGCGCCGCCGCACGCTCAGTGAGGCGTCGCCCGCGTCCGAAGCCGGTGAGCACCACCTCTGCCCCCTGCTCCTGTGCGAACTTGGCCGCCGAGAAGGCGATCGAGCGTGGGTCGAGCACGCCGGTGATCAGCAGGCGCTTGCCGTCGAGCAACATACGGGTCTCCTCGGACAGGGATCAGCGCTCGGCGTCTGCGAGCGGGTCAGGGTCGAAGATCGGCTCGGACTGGCCGTGATGGCGGCGGGCGGCGACGGACCGACGCACGGCAGCCGGTCCGACGACCACGGCCATCGCGACACCGGCGTCGTGTGACAGCGACACCGCCAGGCCGCACGGCTCACCGAAGAGCAGCAGCTCGGGCGCTCCGGAGCCGTTGGAGCGGACCTCCACCGCGTGGAACGGCAGCCGGAGATCGTCGAAGGCCTTGCGCGCGGCCTCCTTCGCCGCGAACCGCGCAGCCAGTCGCGCGTAGACCACCTCCTCTGCCGGCGCGTCGCGGTTGGCGTCGGCCAGCTCGCGTGCGGTGAACACCCGCCGGTCCAGACCGGGACGTCGGGCTATCGCGGCGGCGAGCCGGTCGATGTCGACCAGGTCGCAGCCGGTCACGAACGCCGGCACGCCGCTCACGAGCCGGTCGATGCCGGGTCGTTCGCGCCGCCGTGCGGGGCGGAGAACGTCTCGGCCGTCTGCGCCCCGGCGAGCTCGGCGAGCTGCGCCTGCAGGTCGAGGTTGAACGCCCGCCGCGAACGCGGCGTGTCATCGGGTGGTGGAACCACCGGGGCGAAGCGCACCGTGACCGTGCCACCGCGCAGCCGCGGTCCGTCGTCGACCGGCCACACCTGTTCGATGCCGAGCACCGCGGTCGGCACGACGGGGGTTCGCGTCTCCGCTGCGAGCCGGGCGACCCCGCTGCGCAGTCGGTGGACCTTGCCATCCCGGCTACGCGAGCCCTCGGGATACACCGCCACGCACGCACCATCGAGCAGCAGCTCGCGGATCAGCTCGAGCGCATCGGCGTCGGCTTCGCCGCGACGCAGCGGGATCATCCCGAGCCGCGGCAGCTGCCGACCTATCACCGCCGCCTCGGTCAGCTTGCGGTCGCCGAGGAAGTGCACGGGGCGCCGCAGGGCCGAGGCGATGGCGACCGAATCGGCGTGGGAGCGGTGGGTGGAGGCCACGAGCACCGGGCCCTGTGCCGGGACGTGCTCGACGCCGTCGGCCGTGAGCCCGAGCCAGCCACGCAGCAGCGGCCGCAGGGTCAGGCGGGTCAAGGACCGTTCGCCGGGCACCGTCGCCATGAGCTCGGCATCGGCGGCCGAGCGGTCGGGGTGTCCGGCGACAGCCACCCTCAGGCCGCGGTGAACACGAGCGCGGCGTTCTGCCCGCCGAAGCCCATCGAGTTGGACAGCACGGCCGACAGTGACGTCTCACGCGGCGCTCCGGCCACGACATCGAGCGCGATCTGCGGGTCCTGCTGCTCGAGGTTCGCGGTGGGCGGGATGCGGCCCTCGCGCAGCGCCTGGATGGAGAAGATCGCCTCGATCGCGCCTGCTGCACCGAGCGTGTGCCCGGTCACCCCCTTGGTGGAGCTGACCGCGATCCGGTCGGTGTGGTCGCCGAACACCGCCCGCAATGCCCGCCCCTCGGCCGCGTCGTTGAGGGGCGTGGAGGTGCCGTGGGCGTTGAGGTGGCCGATCTCGGTCGGGGCGATGTCCGCGTCCCGCAGGGCGGCCTGCATCGCAAGCACGATGCCGCCGCCGTCCTCGGGAGGTGCCGTGGGGTGGTGGGCGTCGGCGGACGCACCCGCGCCGGCCACCGTGGCGTACCCGTGGGCTCCCCGCGCGGCGGCGTGGGCGGCGGACTCCAGGACGACCGCGGCCGCCCCTTCACCGATCACGAACCCGTCACGATCCACGTCGAACGGACGCGAGGCCGTCGTCGGATCGGGGTTCTTCGTCAACGCGCCCATCTGAGCGAACGCACTGACCGCCAGACCGGTGATCCCGGCCTCGACCCCGCCTGCGATCACCACGTCGGCCGCCCCGGAGCGGATCAGGTCCCGTCCGAGGTGGATCGCCGACGCGCCGGCCGCACAGGCGGTGTTGACGGTGAGGTTGGGTCCACGAGCCCCCGAGCGGATCGCCACCGTGCCGGCACCGGTGTTGGAGAGCATCTTGGGCACGAACATCGGGCTGACCCGGCGAGCACCCTTCTCCAGGTAGTTGGGGTACTCCGACGCCCAGGACTCGGCCCCGCCGATGCCCGAGCCGAACACCACCCCCGTGCGGTCGGGATCGACCTCGACCAACGTCTCCTGGTCACCCTGCGACAGCCCGGCGTCCCGGAGCGCGTCCCTGGCCGCGATGACCGCCAGATGGGTGAACCGGTCGAGCCGCCGCGCGGAGCCCCGGCCGAGCTCCGCGTCGGGGTCGAAGTCGGGCACACGGCACGCGATGGTCACCGGTGTGCCCATCTCGACCAGGCGCTGATCGACCACCGCAGCGGTCTCACCCTTCAGCGCGCCGGCCCAGGCGGCGTCGACCCCCCGTGCGCCGGGACTCAGGATGCCCAGTCCGGTGACGACGACATCGGTCACGTCTGCTTCTCCTGCACCTTGTTGATCGCATCCTGCACGGTACGTACGTCCTCGAGCTCCTCGTCCTCGAGCTTGACGCCGGTCTTCTCCTCGAGCACGAGGGTCAGTTCGACCACGTCGAGGGAGTCGAGCCCGAGCGCCTCGAAGGTGGCGTCGGCCGTCACCTGGTCGGATTCGATGCCGAACTCTTCGGTGAGGACCTCGGTGAAGGTGGCGAGCAGATCCTGGGACACGGTGGTGCTCCTTGTGATGCGCCGGCCCGGTCGGGCCAGCGAGTGGATCGGATGGTTTCTCGGTCGAAGCTGTGGTGCGAGCGGCCGCGCGCAGTGGACGCTCAGATCGCGGCACCGCCGTCGACGGGCAGGACCGTGCCGGTGACGGAACCAGCACCGTCCCCCGCCAGGTAGCGGATCGCTGCGGCGACCTCGTCGGTCGTGACGGCACGTCCGGACGGCGCCTGATCGATGAGCGCCTGCCGCGCGGTGTCGTCGAGTTGCTCGGTCATCGCGGTGGTGACGAAGCCCGGGGCCACCACGTTGGCGGTGATCCCCTTGTGGGCGACCTCGCGGGCGAGGGACTTGGTGAAGCCGATCAGCCCGGCCTTCGAGGCGGCGTAGGCGGTCTGGCCCGCGTTGCCCCGCAGCGCGACGACCGAGGCCACGCTGATGATGCGGCCGTGGCGCGCGCGCAGCATCGGTCGCAGTGCGGCGCGTGAGAGCAGGTAGGCGCCACGCAGGTTGACCTGCACCGTCCGATCGAACCGGGCGGGGTCGAGTCGGAGCAGCAGATCGTCGTCTGCGATGCCGGCGTTGTTGACGACCACCGCCAGCGTGCCCAGCGAGGTGGCGTGCTCGACGGCGGCGGTGACACTGTGCTCGTCGGTGACGTCGAGGTGGCAGGGTTCGGCGTCACCGGGTGCCGCGTCGGCGATGCCGGCGGCGGCGTCCGCGTTGCCGCCGTAGCCGACCAGGACCCGCAGGCCCTGCTCGGCCAGCGCATGACAGGTCGCGGCCCCGATGCCACCGCTGCCGCCACTGACGATCGCGACCGGCGCGCTCACGCCGCGGCCCCGCTGCCGTCGGTGCCCGCCGGACGTGCCGGGCCGCTCGGCTGCCAGGTCAGCAGGCACGAACCCCAGGTCAGTCCGGCGCCGAAGGCCGAGAGCAGCACCGTGTCGCCGGGGGTGAGTCGTCCGGCATCCCGGGCGTCGGTCAGCGCCAGTGGCACGGACGCCGCGGAGGTGTTGCCGTGCCGGTCGACGGTGACGTGGGTGTTGTCGGCCGGAATGCCGAGCCGCTGCCCCACCGCCTCGAGGATGCGCAGGTTCGCCTGGTGACCCACGAACACGTCCACGTCCTCGACCTTGACACCGGCCTCGTCCAGCACCGCTTGTGACGAGGCGACCATGCGGGCGACCGCGTTGCGGTAGACGTCGCCACCGCGCATCGTGATGAAGTGGCTGCCACCGGTGAGCACCTCTGCGTCCACGGGGGTGCGCGAGCCACCGGCCTCGGCCCACAGCATGGACGGATCCCGCCCGTCCGCCCCCAGATCGAACGGTCCGAGCGATGCCCGCTCGTCGGGCACGAGGACGGCGGCACCGGCGCCGTCGCCGAACAGCACGGCGACGCTGCGGTCAGCCGGATTGACGATCCGGCTCAGCGTCTCCGCGCCGATCACCAGCACGGCGTCGTCCCCGGTCGCCAGCAGGCTGCTGCCGACACGCAGTCCGTAGAGGAAGCCGCTGCAGGCGGCGTTGACGTCGAAGGCCGTGACCTCGGTCCCGAGCGCAGCAGCCACCAGCGGTGCTGTCCCGGGCACGGTGTGGTCCGGGGTGGTGGTGGCGACGACGATCGCGGTCAACTGGTCGACCGTCGTGCCCGCGTCGTCGAGCGCCTGGCGGGCCGCCGCGAGCGCAAGGTCGGACGTCGCCTGATCGGATGCCAGCACGTGCCGCTCACGGATCCCGGTCCGCGTGCGGATCCACTCGTCGCTCGTGTCCAGCACCTGCGCGAGATCGTCGTTGGTGACCACTCGCTCGGGCAGATAGGACCCCAGGCCAGCTAGCCGTACGGGCTGTGATCGGCCCGTCGTGGTCGTGGAGGCGGTCACGGCAGCTCCTCGGCTCGGTGGTGCGGTGTGCGTCGGTCCGCGGTGGGACAACGGTGGGTGCGGATGGGTCCGGACGGCGGCGGGGGACACACCATGGCGTCAGCCGACGGCAGGGGGGACGCTAGGCGCGCGCGCTCGACGTTGCTCCCACGAGCCTGTCGGCGACCGCGGCGACATCATCCGGACCCTCGACCTTGTGCACCGTCAGATCGGGAACGGTGCGCTTGGCGAGTCCGGCGAGCACCCCACCGGGCCCGACCTCGACCAGGTGGGTCACCCCGCGTTCGGCGAGGGCGAGTTGGACCTCGCGCCACCGAACGGGGGCCAGGATGCCGGCCTCGAGCCCATCGGTGACCCCGCGCGCGTCCCGCCGGGGTGTCGCATCCGCGCCGGCGATCAGGGTGATACGGGGCTCTGCAGCAGGCGTCGTCGCCAACGCCCGGGTCACACGGTCCACGGCCGGCGCCATCGCCGGCGAGTGGAACGCTCCCTCGACATCGAGGGGAAGGGCACGTCCACCCGCCTGCTTGGCCGCGTCCGCGACCGCAGCGACCGCCTCCGGTGGTCCGGCGACGACGACCTGTCCGGGGGCGTTGTCGTTGGCGACGACCAGGTCGTCGATGCGCTCGACCAGCACCTCGACGGCGTCGGGGGCCAGCTTGACCACGGCGGCCATCGTCCCGGGGTTGGCTGCGCAGGCCGCGGCCATCGCCGCTCCCCGTTCGGCGACCAGCGAGGCCCCGTCGGCGACGTCGAACACCCCGGCCGCGATCGCCGCGCTGTACTCACCCAGCGAGTGGCCGGCGACCACGTCCGCTGCGACCCCTGCGTCGGTGAGGGCCCGCCAGGCGACCATCGACGCCGCGAGGATCGCCGGTTGCGCGTCGGCCGTGCGTGCCCCAGCAGCGGGGTCGGCCGTCAGGGCGCGCACGTCACGCCCGATCCCCTCGCTCACCTCGTCGAGTACCGCGAGGGCCGGATGGTCCCCCCACGTGTCGAGCGAGCCGGCCCGATGGGATCCCTGGCCGGGGAAGACGAAGGCGAGTGACACGGTCAACTCCTCGAGCGGTGGGGGCAGCGGGGTGGCACCGACCCGGTCGGGTGCGCGGCCGGCGCGATCGCCCATGCGCATGGCGCCCGGGACACCCGGGCGGCGACGGCGACGACGCTGGTCGCGCCACAGAGTTGACACCGACGTCAGTGTCGATGTCAAGGCCCACTGCGGGCGGCGACCATCCGCCCCGGCGCGGCCGGGGTCGGCTGACCGCGCCGAGGACCCGTGACGTCGCGCTAGTTGCACCCACAGCCACGCACGCGCGAGGTGGATCCCGGACCCGGCGTCGCCGCCGGGCTACGCCAGGGTGATCGCCCGGCCCTCGGTCGCTCCGATGCGCTCGACGATGCCGTCCATCACCCCGGGGGGCACCGCGTCGTCGAGGCTGAGCGCCATGATCGCCTCGCCCTCGACGTCGCTGCGACCGACCTGGGCAGCGGCGATGTTGACACCGGCCTCGCCGAACCCGTTGCCGACGATCCCGATGATCCCCGGCCGATCCCGATAGCGGAAGAACGCCATGTGCTGGGTCGGCTCGATGTCGATGGGGGTGTTCCACACCTCGATGAGCCGCTCGCGCGCACCGGGTTGCAGGATCGTGCCGGCGACACGAACGGGCTGACCGTCACGGGTGACGCCCGACACCCGCAGCACCGAGACGTAGTCCTCGCTGTGCGGATCGGAGATCTCACGCAGGTTGAGTCCCCGCTCCTCGGCCATCAACGGCGCGTTGACCAGGGTCACCGGGTCGCTGCACACCGGGGAGAGCAGGCCCTTGAGCACCGACAGTCCGAGCACCCGACCGTCCTCCTCGGCGATGGCACCGAGGTACTCCACGGTGACGTCGGCACCGAGCCCCTCCTCGCCGAGCGCCGTGAGCAGCCGACCGAGCTCCTCGCCGAGCGGCAGGAAGTCCCGGAGCTCGTCGGCGACGGGACCACCCTGGACGTTGACGGCGGTGGGGACGAACTCACCGGCGAGCGCGAGCTTGACGTACTCCGCTACCTGGATGCCCGCCTTGTCCTGCGCCTCCTCGGTCGACGCGCCCAGGTGGGGGGTGACCACGGCGTTGTCGAGCTCGAACAGCGGCGAGTCGGTCAGTGGCTCGGACGCGAACACGTCCAGCCCGGCACCGGCGATGGTGCCGTCGCGCAGGGCACGGGCGAGATCCTCCTCGACCACCAGCCCACCGCGCGCGACGTTCACCAGCCGGGCGGTCGGCTTCATCCTGGCCAGTCGATCGCGGTCGATCAGACCCACCGTGTCGGCGTTCTTGGGCAGGTGGATGGTGACGACGTCCGCACGCTCGAGCACCTCGTCGATCGTGGCGACGAGCTCGACGCCGAGCCGTGCCGCCCGTTCGGGCGCGACGAACGGGTCGTAGGCCATCAACCGCATGCCGAACGCGTGGCAGCGCTGCGCCACGAGCGTGCCGATCCGCCCGAGCCCGAGCACGCCCAGCACCTTGTCGTGCAGCTCCATGCCGGTCCAGTTGGACCGTTCCCAGCGTCCGTCGCGCAGCGCCATGTGCGCCTGGGGGATGTTGCGCACGAGGGAGAGGATCAAGGCGACGGTGTGCTCGGCGGCCGAGACGATGTTGGACTGGGGTGCGTTGCAGACCACGACCCCGGCCTTGGTGGCGGCGTCGACGTCGATGTTGTCCAGGCCGACGCCCGCGCGGGCCACGACCTGCAGCCGATCCGCCGCTGCGATGACATCGGCGTCGATGTGGGTCTGTGACCGCACCACGATGCCGTCGTAGCCCGCGACCACCTCCACCAGCTCGTCCTTGTCGAGTCCGAGCCGGACGTCGACATCGTGGTGTTCACGCAGCGCATCGACGCCGGCCGCAGACAGCTTGTCGGCGACGAGGATCCTCACGGGGGCTCCAGACCAAGGCTCGGGGACGGGGTGACGGTGGTGACGGGCGTGCAGGGCGTGGCGCCCGCCGTGCGCCGCCGGGCCGGAGGGTCGCGCTCGGCTGCGCCGGTGACCGCACGGCGGGGTGTGCGACCCCCGTCGCGGTTCGATCGGGCGTCGCAGCAGGCTCCGAGCCTACGAGGTCTGCCGCCAGAACCGAATCGACCGCGGCGCAACCGGGCGATCCCCCCACCTGCGGGCACCCCACCACCGCGGCGGTGCAGTTCGTCCGGATCAACCGCACATCCCGCCCCGACCACGCCGAGGCCGTCGCCTCAGGTGGCTGATCCGGTGTCGGGCCCGGTGGGCGACGCGTCGTCCTGGCGCGGCAGGGTCCGGGCGTCCGCCGGCAGCTGGTTGATCAGCGTCGGCGTCGCGGTCCGGACGTAGGCCAGCAGGTGGTCGCGCGCAGCCGCCGGCCAGTCGGTCTGCTCGTGGACCGCGGCGGTCATCAGCTCTGCCCACCGCCCGGCCGCCTCCGGTGTGATCGAAAACGGTGCATGGCGCAGGCGCAGCCGTGGATGGCCGCGGTCGGCGCTGTAGACGTCGCCGCCGCCCCAGTACTGCGCGAGGAAGCGGGCGAGGTGATCCTTGCCGGGCTCGAGGTCGTCGGGGTACATCGGCCGCAGCACCTCGTCACGCTCGACCTTGGCGTAGAAGGATCCGACCAGGCGCCGGAAGGCGGGAAGCCCGCCCACGGCATCGTGGACCTCGTGGGCGGCGAGCCCGGGCCGGGCGTCGTCGGGTGCGTCGCGGTGGTCGCTCACAGCGCTCGCTCGAAGTAGGCGACATCGAGGTAGCGGCCGAACTTGTGGCCGGCCTGCGTCAGGGTGCCACGGTGCACGAAGCCCCACCGTTCGTGGAACCGGACGGAGGTGGGGTTCGGCAGCGCCACGATCGCATAGGCGCGATGGAACCGCTGGTCGTCCTCCAGCTGCCGGAGCAGCTCGCCGTAGAGGGCGCCACCGAGCCCGTGTCCGGTCGCATCGGGAGCCACGTAGACCGAGAGCTCGACCGAGCGGTCGTAGGCGGCCTTCGGCCGGAAGCGCTGGGTCTCGACGAACCCGGTCACCTCGCCGGCGACCTCGGCGACCAGCAGCCGGTGGCCGCCACGGGCGATGGGCCCCTCGAAGCGCTCGCGCCACTGCCTGGGGGTGCGGACCTCGGTGTTGAAGGTGGTGGTGGTGCGCAGCACGTAGTGGGTGTAGATCGCAGCGACCGCCGGCAGGTCGCCGGCGGCTGCGTGGCGCACGGACGCAGAGCTCATCGTCGCAACGCTACCGGTCGTCCGCCGTCGCTCAGCTACGCAGGAGGCGGCCGAAGCGCCGCACCGCCACCGATAGGCCAATGGATCCCAATGCGGCGAGGACGGCCACGTTGCCGAGCAGCGCCCATGACAGGCTTCCGGTCATCACCCCCCGCACCAGCTCGACGCCGTGGTAGAGCGGTGAGACCTGGGCGATCCAGCGCACCGCCTCCGGGTAGACCTCGAGCGGGTAGAACGTGGCGGAGAACAAAAACAGCGGCAGCAGCACCAGCTCGATCAGATCGAAGTCCTGCCAGCTGCGCAGGAAGGTGGTCACCATCAGCCCGAGGCCGGCGAAGCAGAACCCGATCAGGCTGGCGGCCGGCAACGCGAGCAGCCCCCACCAGGACGGCACGAGCCCCAGCACGGCCGAGATGACCAGGAAGCTGACGGCGTAGACCCAGCCACGCATCAGCGCCCAGATCAGCTCGCCGACCGCGATCTCGCGCGGCGTGACCGGGCTCGTCAGCACGGCGTCGTAGACCTTGCCCCACTTGAGCTTGGCGAAGACGTTGATCGTCGACTCGTAGGTGCCGCCGTTCATCGCCGAGGCCGCCAACAGCGCGGGCGCGACGAACACCCCGTAGGGGATGAGCTCTCCCTCGGGCCCGACGACCTCGCCCACGAGTCCACCGACACCGACACCGAGCGCGAACAGGTAGAACATCGGCTCGAACAGCCCGCTGACGAACAGCGTCCATCCGCGTCGCATCGCGCGCAGGTTGCGCTCGACCAGACGGACGCTGCGGCCGAGTGGCCGATGCGGCGTGATCCGCCAGCCACCGGTCGCGCGCTGTGCGCTCGCAGAGGCGGCGCTCATCGGCGCAGCATCCTGCTGAAGGTGGTCGCGCCGACCGCCAGCGCCAGGGCACCGACCGCCACGACCACCCCGAGGTGCAGCGGCCACGCGAGGGCCGGTTCGGTGCCGAGGGCCAGCGAACGGGTCAGCTCGACCCCGTGCCACAACGGCACGAGGTAGACCACCGGCTGGACGGCGTCGGGCAGCTGGTCGACCGGGAAGAACGTGCCGGAGAACAGGAACAGCGGAACGATCAGGAACCGGTTCATGCCGGCCAGCACCTGCGGGGAGTCACGGGTGACGATGAACGCGCTCATCGCCGCACAGGTGACCACGCCGGTGAGCGCGGCCGGGAGGACGGCCAGCGCGCCGCGCTCCAGCGGCATGGCCCCGAACGCCGCCGCGACCACCGCGAACACCACACCGATGGTCGCGATGCGAGCGGAGGACCACAGCAGGTTGCCGAGGAACAGGTCACGTGGTCGCACCGGGCTGTTGACGGCCGACTTGTACGTCCCGATCCACCGCATGCCGGCCATGATCGGGAACATCCCGTCCGACGCTCCGGCCTGCATCAACGAGGCCGCCAGCAGACCAGGCGCGAACCAGGCGAGGTAGCTCGGAGCCTCGATGGCTCTGGACGCCGTCCCGCCCTCGTCGACCAGCGTGCCCAGGCCCACACCGATCGCGGCCAGGAACAGCACGGGGCGGACCAGGGCGCCGACCGTGGTGCCACGCCAGGTGTGCCGGTAGGCGCGTGCGTGGCCCTCCAGCACCCGAAGGGCGATCGGGGTGGTCACGGGCCTGCTCCTCTCCGGCCGGCGGGCACGTGCGGCGGCACGGGGTCAGTCGATCAACTGCCGACCGGTCAGCCGGAGGAAGACGTCCTCGAGGCTGGCACGGCGGGTGAGCAGCGTGAGCGGATCGAGGTCGAGCTCGTGCACCGCCCGGATCGCCGCGTCACCGTCCGGGGTGTAGACCAGCAGCCGGTCCGGGAGCGACTCGATGCGCTCGACCGGCCCGCCGTCGTCGAGCCGCCCGAGCGTCGCGGCCGCGTCGTCCTGTCGGCCGTCGTCGAAGCGCAGCTCCAGCACCTCGCGGCTGACGTGGGTCCCGATCAGCGCCCGCGGCGAGCCCTCCGCGACGATCCGGCCCTGGTCCATGATCACCAGCCGGTCGCAGAGCTGCTCGGCCTCGTCCATGTAATGGGTGGTCAGCAGCTGCGTGACGCCCCGCCGCTTGAGCTGGTAGAGCCGCTCCCAGAGTGCGTGCCGGGCCTGTGGATCCAGTCCGGTGGTCGGCTCGTCGAGCAGCACCAGCTCCGGATCGTTGATCAGGGCACGAGCGATGACCAGCCGCCGCTTCATGCCGCCCGAGAGGGGATCCACCTTGGCGTTGCGGCGCTCCGTGAGCTGCACGAACTCCAGCAGCTCGGCGATCCGCTCGCGCAGGACGCGCTTGGGCAGGTCGAAGTACCGGCCGAACACGAAGAGGTTGTCCGCAACGGTCAGGTCCTGATCGAGGGTGTCCTCCTGGGGCACGACCCCCAGCCTCGCCCGCAGTTCGACCCCCTCGGACTCCGGATCGAGCCCCAGCACCCGCAGGTAGCCGTCGGTCACCGGCGAGGTGGCACCGATCATGCGCATCGCCGAGGTCTTGCCGGCACCGTTGGGCCCGAGGAAGCCGAACGCCTCGCCCGGCGCCACCTCGACGTCGATGCCGTCGACGGCCGTCAGGTCGCCGAACCGCTTGACCAGCCCCCGAGCCTCGACCAGCGCAGTCAGTACAGCCCCGATGGCCGGAAGCGTTCGTCGTGGGCACGCATCGCGAACTTGTCACTCATGCCCGCAACGTAGTCCACCGCCGTCTGCAGGTCGCTCGCGTCCGCACACCGGTAGGCGTCTGGAATCTCCTCCGGGTGCTCGCGGTACCAACCGATCAGATCCTGGATGACCCGCACCGCCCGGGTGGCCTGCGACCGTGCTTCCGGACGCAGATAGACATGGTCGAACATCCAGGTGCGAAGCTCGGTCATAGGTTCGAGGTGCTCCGGCGCCATGGTCACCTCGCCGGCCGTGAGCGAGTCGTCGATGACCATCTCGACCATCGTCTGGATCCACTGGCGGCCCGGCTGCCCGAAGACCTCGCGCAGGTGGGCGGGGATGTCGTGCGGAGCGAGGACGCCGGCCCGACGGGCGTCCTGGGCGTCATGCGCGAGATAGGCGATGCGATCGGCGAACCGGCACGCCATCCCCTCGGCGGTCGCGGGCGGCGGGTCGTTGCGCCAACTCGACTGGCGAATGCCGTCGCGGACCTCCCAGGTGAGGTTGAGCGGTTCGAGCACCTCGACGATCCGCACACCGTGGATCGCGTGCTGCCACCCACCCTCGACGAACGGCGAGAGGGCGTCCTCGCCGGTGTGGCCGAACGGAGCGTGGCCGATGTCGTGGCCGAGGCAGATGGCCTCGACCAGCGGCTCGTTCAGCGCCAGGGCATTGGCAATCGAACGGCCGACCTGGGCGACCTGGAGGGTGTGGGTCAGCCGGGTGACGAAGTGGTCTCCCTCCGGGTTGAGGAACACCTGGGTCTTGTGCTTGAGCCGCCGGAAGGCCTTGGAGTGCAGGATGCGGTCACGGTCGCGCTCGAACGCGGTCCGGTCGTGGTCCTCCGGCTCGGGCCGATCGCGGCCGACGATGCCGGTGGACAGCGTCGCGATCGGCGCGAGCCGTCCGCGCTCCTCCTGCTCGCGGACCAGACGGGTCCGACGCACCAGTGCCGGGCCCGCGTCGGTGTCGCGCATCGTCACTCGTCTCCTCATGCGGACGGCCCGCCAGGCAGGACGGCACCGGACATCACGGTCAGGTCGACGCCAGCGGCGTGTGCGACCGACCCGGCGGGTCGCGACCCTCGTCATGTGGCTGGTCGTCGGTGCCGACGTCGACCGGACGCGTCGGGCCGCGGATGATGCGCCGGCGCAGTCGGCCGCTGATGGTGTCAACGGCGAGGGTGATCAGGATCATCACCGCCAACGAGGTGCCGGCACCGGCCCAGTCGCGGATCTGGCCGATCTGGCGCACGAGCAGGGTGCCGATGCCGCCGGCGCCGACCGCGCCGGCCACCGCGGAGTTGCGGATGTTGATCTCGAAGCGGTAGAGCCACAGCGCGACGACCTCGGGCATCACCTGCGGGATGACCGACCAACGGATCCGCTGGAGGCGTCCGCCGCCGGTGGCGGCGACCGCCTCCAGCGGACCGGGGTCGATGCCCTCGATCACTTCGGCCGTGAGCTTGCCGATCGTCCCGATGGAGCTGATGCCGAGCGCGAGCGCCACCGCCATCGGCCGCAGACCGAAGATCGGGATGAACAGGATCAGAAAGATGATCTCCGGCACGGCCCGGAAGAAGTTGAGGACCTGCCGGGCGGCGAACACCGTCGGGCGCCGGGTGAGGTTCTGTGCCGCCAGGAAGCCGAGGGGAAACGACAACGCGGCCGCGACCATCGTCCCGACCCAGGCCATCGCCAGCGACTCGAACATCGCCTCGGTGGCCTGGCCGATGACCGTCAGGTCCGGCGGCCCGTACATCAAGGTGAGGTAGAAGACCGTGCGCTCGGGTAGCTCCAGGATGTTCGACAGCTCGATGTCGACCGTCGAGGTGGTGGCGAACCACAGCACCAGCAGGGTGATGGTCACCGTCCAGCGGAATCGGGCGAACGGCTTCTCGGGGCGGACGATGTCCTGGCTGCGCCGTCGGGCCTGGTCGTCGGTCGTCGGCGTGGTCACAGCAGCCGCTTTCGCAGGGCGATCGAGAGGCGGTCGACCACGAACACCACGAGGAAGAACCCGAGCACCACACCCCACATCCGGTCGTACTGTCCCCGCTGGTAGTAGTTGTTGAGCGGCTCACCGATGCCGCCGGCGCCGACGAACCCGAGGACGGCCGAGCCGCGAAGATTGATCTCGAAGGTGTAGAGGGTGAACGAGACGTAGTTGGGCAGCACCTGTGGGAGCACGGCGGTGCGCACCATCTGCAGGTGCGAGGCGCCGCTGGCGCGTGCGGACTCGATCGGTCCCTGATCGATCCCGTCGACGGTGTCGCTGGTCAGCTTGGCGATCACGGCGATCGACAGGAAGAACAGCGCCAGCACCCCCGGCAGCGTGCCGCGGCCGATCGCCGCGACGAAGAAGACCGCATAGACCAGGTCGGGGATCGCACGGATGACGCTGTTGACGTTCTTGACGAGCAGGTAGACGGTCCGGTTCGGCGCACCGGTGACGGAGTTGAACAGCGCCAGCGGCAAGCCGACGACCGCACCGAGCATGGTCGCGATCGTGGCCATCTGGAACGTCTCGGCGAAGCCGGCCCGCACGGTCTCGGAGCGGAACCGCTCCAGATCGATGTTGAGCAGGCCCTCGTAGGCCGGATTGACGTTGGTGAAGTTCTCGAAGATCTCGGTGAGCGAGAACGCGATGCCGTAGGTCCAGTCCCAGCCGGCGGCGAGGGTGACCGCGACCAGCAGGACCGTGCCACCGACCGCGAACGGGGTCGGCGGTGGCTTGCGGGGACGCCGGCCCGGGGCTGTCGGCGGGGCGGACCGCTGGTCGACGCTCACAGGCTCGCCTCGCTCTCCAGCACGTCGTCGGCGGTGAGGCTGCGGCCGTAGATGTCGCGGAAGACCGTCTCGTCGGCGTCCTCGCCGGGCCCGTCGTAGACCAGGTGGCCGTCGCGCAGTCCGACGATGCGGTCGGCGTACGCCCGGGCCAGGTCGAGGAAGTGCAGGTTGACCAGCATCGTGATGTTGAGCTCACGGCAGATCCGCTTGAGGTCGCGCATCACCAGGTGGCTGGTCGGCGGATCGAGCGACGCGGTGGGCTCGTCCGCGAGCACGACCGTCGGGTTCTGGGCCAGCGCCCGCGCGATGCCGACCCGCTGCTGCTGTCCTCCCGAGAGGTTGGACGCACGCACATATGCCTTCTCCACGATCTCGACGCGCTCCAGCGCCTGCATGGCAAGCTCGATGTCCTCCTTGGTGTAGAGCCCGAGGAGCGTTCGCCACAACGAGGTGCGGTGCAGCCGCCCCATCAGCACGTTGTTGAGCACCGTGGTGCGCTTGACCAGGTTGTGGCTCTGGAAGATCATGCCGACCTCGGCACGCAACGCGCGCAGTGCCCGCTTGTCGTCGGTGTCGACCTCGGTCTCGCCGACCAGGCACCGGCCCGATGTCAGCGGCACCAGCCCGTTGACCGCCCGGATCAATGTCGACTTCCCGGCCCCGGACAGGCCGACGATGACGACGAACTCGCCCTCCCCGAACTCGAGGGTGACGTCCTTGAGGGCCTGGACGCCTCCGGGGTAGGTGACCGAGGCGTTCTCGAACCGGATCATGCTCGCTCCTCGGCCGACGGCCGCCGGACCCGTGGCTCCCGGCCCGGCGGCCCACCGGCGACGTCAGCCGTCAGTCGAGCAGCTCGCCGAGCTCGCGGTCGACCTGGCGTGCGACCTCGAAGTCGGCAGGGTCGGCCTCGCGGAACCCGTCGATGTTGTACAGCTCGAGCAGCACCTCACCGTCGACCTCGTCCTGGGCGACGTCGAGCAGTGCGTCGGTGACGGCCTGCTTGAGGTCGTCGGGCAGATCGCCACGGATCACGAACCCGTCGTTGGGGATCGGGTCGGACCAGGCGAAAACGACGACCTCCTCACCGATGTCGGGGAACTCCGCGACGAGGTCCTCGCGCACGTCGTTGTACGAGACGCCCACCGTCGCGTCGTCGTTGTAGACCGAGAGTGCCGACTCCGGGTGGCCTCCGCTGGTGAAGGTGTCGAGCTCGCCGAGGTCGTAGCCGGCCTGGATCAGCCCGTATGCGGGGAAGACCTGACCGGACGCCGATCCCTCCGAGACGAAGGAGATCGGCACGTCACCGACGTGCTCGAGCATCTCGAGTCCGACCGGGCCATCCTCGGACGTCTCGAGTTCGTTGACCCCGTTGCAGAACAGCATCGTGTACTGCTCGCCGTCCTCCTCGTAGATCTCCTCGACCGGATCGTCCGCACAGAACGTGTCCGGATCGTTGGTGAACCACTGCGAGACGTACAGGAACTCGCCGAAACGCTCGGACTGCAGGATCGGCTCCGCACCGGCCTGGTCCATGGCACGGGCGACGTTGACGGGCCCGAATCCGCCGCCGATGTCGGCCTGGCCCGACTGGAGGCCGATGATCACCGCCTGGTAGTCGTCGGGCACCTCGGCGGTCACCTCCACACCGAGCCGCTCGGAGAGCATGTCACCGAGCACCTGCGCGTCGTCGATCAGGTCCTCCGGGTTCTCCGCCGGCTGCAGGGTCATGGTCAGCTGATCCGGCCAGTCCTCACCCGGCTCGGCCGCCGGGTCGCCCTCGTCGTCGGCCTCCTCCACCTCGTCGGCCGTCTCGTCGGTGTCATCGACGACGTCCTCACCGTTGTCGTCCCCGCACGCTGCGAGCACCATGCCGCCGGCGAGCACCGCCGCGGCCCACGTTCGCATCGTCATACCCAACCTGCTCCTGTTGTCGGTTGCGTTCGCTTCGACGGGCACGGGCGACCCGCGCCCGGTCCCCGTGCCCTTCAACCGGCCGCTCGCATCGACTGGCGGGCGACCAGCCGGTCGAACTCCTCCCAGTCGTGGACGTCGACCGCCCCGTCGACCGGGTCGTTCCACGGACGCACGTAGCGGCACACCGTCGCCGTGGTCGCGTGTGCATCCGCCAGGCGACGCACCTGCTCAGGGGCGTCGTCCAGATAGACGTCGCAGGTGACCTCATGCTTGGCATCGGTGAAATGGATCTCGCGGGTCGGGATCCGATGGTCGGCCAGCCACTCGAGCGTGTCGTGCACGGCCCAGTCCGGCTTGGCCGTGATGATGACCAGGTCGTGGCCGGAGCGGTTGAGCGCGCGCAGCGTCTCCACCGCGGTCGGGTAGGGCTCGAGGTACCGGAAGACGCTGTGCCCGCCATGGTCACGCGCCCAGGACCAGAACGCGGCCATGTCCGGGAAGTGGGTCAACTCCAGCGGGCTCTCCCAGGTCGTGACCATCTCCGGCACCAACTGCGCGCCGAAGGTCGCGTTGTACGCCTGGGTCCAGCCGCGGTTGAAGTCCGCGACCACACCGTCCAGATCGATCCCCAGTCGGAGTCCCATATCCACCATGCTACGCGTCACGACCCGGGGTCCCGTCGGGTGCCCTGCGTCCAGGTGCCCGGCCCAGGACCGTCACCGTCCGCTCCGGTTCGTCGTGCACCGTAATCGCAGACCACCGTGTCGACGGCGAGCGCCGACGGCGCCCGGCAGGCCCGTGCGGCCAACGGACACGATCAGCCGCGGCCCGGGTCGGAGCACCGGGCACAGGGGCGCTCAACCCCGACGGTGCTCCCCCGCGCGACGGAATCCACTCTGGGGGTCGGTCGTCACCAGCGCGACCAGCCACCCCACCACCGCCGCCAGGTCCGTCGGCTCCGCGACGCAGCTGAGCGCCAACAGGTGGATGCGGCCGGGCCAGCGTGAGCGCTCGACCCGGCCGATCACAGCACCGTCCGGCGCCGTGAGTCGCCACCGACGCCACCAGGGCCGGACCGGGCTGATGGCCACGGCGCCGACCACCGGCAGCGCCGGGCCGGCGAGCTCGAACCGCTCACGGACCACGGAAGGCTTGTGCGCGGTCGCTGCCACGACGCCAGACGCCGACGAGAAGACCAGGCTGCGTCCCCGCCAGGTGACCTCCCAGCCGCCCTCGTCGCCCGCGACGACCCGGCCCCGTTCCCTGGTCGGACTGACCTCCAGGGTGTGGGTGTGCCGCTCGTGACCGCACCGGTAGAGCCGCAGCCGGCCGTGATCGACCGGTCGCAGCACGAACCGGTGCTCCATGGCTCAGCCGGCGTCCTGTGGCTCAGGCCGACCCGGCTGGCCGTCGAACCCGTGACCGCGACGCGGGACCAGGACGCTGCGGACGAAGTCGCACACGACCGTGCCGTCCTGGTTGTAGCCGATCGTGCGCACCTTGACGACGCCCCGGTCGGGCTTGGACCGCGACGGCCGGACCTCGAGCACCTCGGTCTGCGAGTAGATCGTGTCGCCGTGGAAGGTGGGGTTGGCGTGCTTGAGCGACTCGACCTCCAGATTGGCGATCGCGCGTCCCGAGACGTCCGGCACCGACTGGCCGAGCACGATCGAGTAGACCAGGTTGCCGACCACCATCGCGCGGCCGGTCGGGCTGGCGGCCGCGGCGTAGTTGTCGTCGGAGTGCAGCGGATGCTGATTCATCGTGATCGAGCAGAAGAGGATGTCCTCGGCCTGCGTGATGGTCTTTCCGGGCCAGTGCCTGTAGACGTCCCCGACCTCGAAATCATCGAGGAAGCGTCCGAATTCCGCCGTGGGCATCACCACTCCTTGTCGGGCTCGATCAGCTTGCCGCGGTGTCCGGTTCGCTTCGCGACTGCGCGGCCGCCTACCGTCCGCCTCCGGACCGTAGCGTGACGCCTCGGGAGGATCGGCACCGTGCGCAGCCCCAGGGACTTCTTCGCACCACTGGCGATCGGTGCGCCACCGCCGCTCCGGGAGATCCCGGTCCGGCCGTCGCGGATGATCCACTTCTTCGACCCGTCGAACCCGAAGATGGTCGCCAAGGTCCCCGACATCGCCCCCAGCGTCGACGTGCTGCTCGGCAACCTCGAGGACGCGATCGCGGCCGATCGCAAGGAAGCCGCCCGAGCCGGACTCGTGGAGGTCGCACGCACCGCACAGCTCGGTCCGACCCAGTTGTGGACGCGGGTCAACGCACTGGACTCGCCGTGGGTGCTCGACGACCTGACCACGCTGGTCTCGCAGGTCGGCGACCGCATCGACGTCGTCATGCTGCCGAAGGTCGAGGGGGCAGAGGACATCCACTACGCCGACCGGCTGCTGGCGCAGCTCGAGGCACGGGCCGGACTCGACCGGCCCATCCTGCTGCACGCGATCCTGGAGACCGCCCGGGGTGTCGCCAACGTGGAGGAGATCTGCCTGGCGAGCCCCCGTATGCAGGGCCTGTCGCTGGGACCGGCGGACCTGGCGGCCGACCGGCGCATGAAGACCACCCGGGTCGGTGGCGGCCATCCCGGCTATCTCGTCCGCGAGGATCCTTCCGACGACGACGTGCACGCCCACCGGGTCACCGCGCAGCAGGACCTGTGGCACTACACGGTCGCCCGGATGGTGGATGCCTGCGTGCTTGCCGGGATCTCGCCGTTCTACGGGCCGTTCGGGGACATCGCCGACGTGGTCGCCTGCGAGGACCAGTTCCGCAACGCCTACCTCCTCGGCTGCGTCGGGGCCTGGACACTGCACCCGAAACAGATCGACATCGCACGCCGGGTGTTCTCGCCCGAGCCGTCGGAGGTCAGCTGGGCCAAGCGGGTGGTCGAGGCGATGGGCGACGGCTCCGGGGCGGCCATGCTCGACGGCAAGATGCAGGACGACGCCACCTACAAGCAGTGCCAGGTCGTGCTCGACCTCGCCCGCCACCTGGCCGAGCGCGACCCGGAGCTGGCCGCCGCCTACGACCTCTAGACGCACGCGCGAGTCGGCGCACCGCGACGGCGCCGCGTGCGGAGCGACGAACTTCGACGAGCACCCGAGGACCCGATGACCGACGAGCTGCGCCCCCGCCGGAGTGTGCTCTACCTGCCCGGCGCCAACCAGCGGGCCCTCGACAAGGCCGCCACCCTGCCCGCCGACGGGCTGATCCTCGACCTCGAGGACGCCGTGGCACCGGATGCGAAGCCGGCTGCCCGCGAGGCCGCCTGTGCAGCGGCGGCGGACGGCTGTTTCGGGGACCGCGAGGTCGTGATCCGCGCCAACGGCCTGGACACCGAATGGTTCACCGACGACGTCGACCGAATCGTCGAGGCGGATCCCGACGTGCTGCTCGTCCCCAAGGTCGAGTCCGTCGACCAGGTCCGCACCATCGAGGCGGCCGTCGAGGACGCCGGCGCCGCCGACGACCTGACGATCTGGGCGATGCTCGAGACCCCACGGGCGGTGCTCGATGCCCGCGACGTGGTCCACGCATCCTCGCGACTGACCGGCTTCGTGCTCGGCACCAACGACTTGGCCAAGGAGCTGCGCGCCGAGCACCGACCAGGCCGGACACCGCTGCTGACCGCGCTGTCCTGGTGCGTCCTGGCCGCCCGCGACGCCGGCAAGATCGTGCTGGACGGGGTGTTCAACGACCTGGACGACCCAGAAGGGTTCGAAGCCGAGTGTCGGCAGGGTCGCGAGCTCGGCTTCGACGGCAAGACCCTGATCCACCCCAAGCAGCTCGAGGCCTGCAACCGGGTCTTCGCTCCGTCCGACGACGAGGTGGCACAGGCGCGCGAGGTCATCGAGGCCTACGAGGCCGCGCAGGCCGAGGGCCGTGGGGTGGTCACCGTCGCCGGACGCATGATCGAGCAGCTCCACGTCGAGCAGGCACGCCACACCATCGCCGTCGCCAACGCGATCGACGCACGCAGCTGACGCCCCGCGCCGCCGGATCCGGCACCGCGCCGGGTCGTCCGCCGGTGGTGGCGATGCGCTCAGGCCCCTGGCTGCACCACCTCGACGACCTGACCCCGATCGCCGATGCCGACCAGCTCGGCCACGCCGACGCCGTCCTCGAAGACCTCGAGGTGGACCCGGCGCCACAGCAACCGCTGCACGCGCGCCTCGCCGACGCCGTGCTCGGAGTCGACACGGACCGATGCGACCCCCCGCGGTGTCGGGCCGAGCACGACGGTCAGCTGCGCACCGTCCGCCGGCAGCTCGACGACCCGGGTGTCCTCAAGCGTCGCACGGGGGCCGGGCCGCACCCGCGCGGTCTGGTCGCCGAGCACCACCTCCAGGTTCGGCGAGACCAGTCCCGGTGCCGCGCGCACCTGGTAGGTGTGACCGTCGATGTGGCCCTCGGCGAGCGTGCGCGGGAGCAGTGCGGCGGACATCAGGCCGGCCACGGCAAGGACCGTCATGACCACGATGGCGGCACGGGTCCACGGTTCCCGGGCCGGTTCGTCTGGTTCCATCGTCTCCCCCGTGCTCGTGGTCGCCCACGGTACGTTGTCGTTCACCCGTCCCCCGCTGGCCGATCGGGTGCCCCGCCGCCGCCCCGGTCGGACCGGTGGCTCGGCGGATGGTCAGGGCTGCTGGAGGGTTCGGAGCCGTCGACGTCGTCGGCCGGGGGCGGCACGTCAGCACGGCCCAGCTGCGCGCGCCAGCGCCGCGAGGGGCTCGACGCCCGGGCCGGCGGCGCTCCCCCGCCGAGGTGGGCGGGCGCCCACCAGGCCCCGGGCGGCGCACCGTCCGGGTAGCGCCGCTGGACCTCGTCGAGCAACGCCGCCGTCGCATCCTCGAGCCGGCGCGTCGTCCGGTCGACGTCGGCGTCGTCAGGCGTGATGGGCGCACCGAACGCCACCTCCACGGGGATGCCCGAACCACTGCGCCAGTCGGTCGGACGTCCGGCGGTCACCAGCCGCTGGGTCCCCCAGCTCACGCTCGGGATGATCGGCACGCCGGCCGCACGGGCCATGTAGCTGGCACCCCGGCGGAAGGGCAGCAGATCGAAGCTCGGTGAGATCGTGCCCTCAGGGGCGACCAGGACCAGGTCCCCGTGCCGCAGCGAGGCCACCGCCGCCTCGTACGACCGGTGGCGCTGCGAGCCGGACGTCCGGTCGACCGGGACGGCATCGACCAGGTCGAGGACCCAGCGGTAGCGCCGCGTCTCCCACAGCTCGCGCTTGGCGAGGATCCGCACGGGCCGGTCGAGCCGGTCGTAGATGGCCCACGCGATCGGAACCATGTCGACGTGACCATTGTGCGCCCAGGCGACCACGGCGCCGCCACGTGAGGGGACGTGGTGCATGCCGGTCGCGTTGATGCGCCACCGGGCGAGGTGCAGGGCCGGGCGTGCAAGCCAGGCCACGGCCCGGTAGCCCAGACCGGGCCTTGGAGCCGGCAGGGGTGTCACTGCTCGGTCGGCGATGGACGTTCACCCCCACCGTCCGCCGGCCCCTCCCAGCGGCGTCGGCGCGCCTCGATCGCGGCCAGCGCCTCGTCGTGTGGCGGTGCTCCGCCGCCGAGCCGCGCGGGTACCCACGGTGCCCCCGCTGGTGCCCCGTCGGGATAGGTCTCCTGCACGTGGTGCAGCAGGGCGGTCATCGCCCGCTCGAGCCGCCCGGTCGCCTCGCTGACGTCCTCGTCGGCGTCGACCTGCAACGGTGGTCCGAAGCAGACCGTGACCGGCAGGCCGACGGCCGCGTGCTTGCGCCCACCCTTCGGCAGGGCCCGTTGCGTGCCCCAACCGGCGACGGGCACGATCGGCACCCCTGCCTGTTGCGCCATGCGCACCGCACCGGCGCGTATCGGCAGCAGCTCGTAGGAGGGGGAGATGGTCTGCTCCGGCGCCACCGCAACCAGATCACCGTGCCGCAGGGCGGACGCGGCCGCGTCGAACGCCTCCGAACGCCCTGTGGGGGAGCTGCGGTCGACCGGCACCGCCTCGCCCCACCGCACGATCCAGCCGAGCCAACGGCTCGACCAGATCTCGCGCTTCGCGAGGAACCGCACCGGCCGCTTCAGCTGACGGACGACCGGCCAGGCGACCGTCACGTAGTCGAGGTAGCTGTGATGGTTGAAGGCGAGGACGGCGCCGCTGCGACGCGGGACGTGCCCAAGGCCCCGGACGTCGACACGCCAGCGCAACACCCACCGCGCTGTGATCGCCACGGCCGCGATCAGGCGCCACCGCCAGGTCAGGGTCTGCATGCGAATCGACCTCCTCGGTCTCGCACACCGTCGTCGGGCAACCTCGGGGCGGTCGCCAGCCCCACGTCAGGCCACCGCGCGCCGCAGTGCCTCCACGATCAGATCGACCTCGTTCTCGGTCACCACCAGCGGCGGGGCCAGTCGGATCGTGCTGCCGTGGGTGTCCTTGGCGAGCACTCCCTCGTCCAGCAGCCGCTCGCAGACCTCGCGACCGGTCAGCTCGGGCACGAGGTCCAGCCCGGCCCACAGGCCGGCGCACCGCACGGCCCGCACACGCTGCGACGGCAGACTGCGTAGACCGGCCTCCAGGCGTGCACCCAACTCGCGCGACCTCGTCTGGTACTCGCCGGTCTCGAGCAGTTCAACCACCGCCTGTCCGACAGCACAACCCAGCGGGTTGCCACCGAACGTGCTGCCGTGGGAACCCGGCGTGAACACGTCCATCACCTCCCGGTCGGCGAGCACGGCCGAGACCGGGAGGAGCCCACCGCCGAGCGCCTTGCCGAGCACGAGCACGTCGGGACGCACCTCTTCGCGGTCGCAGGCGAAGGTGGCACCGGTGCGGCCGAGGCCGGACTGGATCTCGTCGGCGATGAACAGCACGCCAGCATCCCGGGTGATCCGTCGCACCTGCTGCAGATAGCCGGATGGCGGCACGATGACGCCGGCCTCGCCCTGGATCGGCTCGAGCAGCACCGCGACCGTGGTCTCGTCGATGGCGGCGGCCAGCGCGTCGGCATCGCCGAACGGAACGTGGCGGAAGCCGGGAGCGAACGGTCCGAAGCCGTCGCGGGCCGTGGTGTCGGTCGAGAAGCCCACGATCGTGGTCGTGCGCCCATGGAAGTTGGCGTCGGCCACGACGATCGTCGCCTGGCCGTCGGCGAGCCCACGGCGGTGGTAGCCGTGGCGCCGCGCCAGCTTGATCGCGGTCTCGACCGCCTCGGCGCCGGTGTTCATCGGCAGGACGGCCTCGAGCCCGCTCAGCCGCGACAGCGCCGCGCAGAACGACGCGAACCGGTCGTGGTGGAAGGCACGGCTGGTCAGGGTCATGCGCCCGAGCTGGCGCTGGAGGGCCTCGACCAGCACCGGGTGGCGGTGCCCGAAGTTCAACGCCGAGTACGCCGCGAGCGCGTCGAGGTAGCGTCGGCCGTCCACATCGGTCACCCAGGCGCCGTCGGCCTCGGCGAGCACCACCGGCAGCGGGTGGTAGTTGTGGGCGGCGTGCGCCTCGAGCGCCGACAGGTCACGGTCGGTCGTCAGTGACATGCATCGACCTCCGGTGGGGAGCGCCGGGAGCAACGTCCCGGCTGGCAGCCGCGTCGCACCCGCGGACTGCCCACCCGTGACGGTACGCCACAACGGCCCCACGGGCCCTCGCGCGTCAGCCGTCGAGCAGATCGTCGACGGCGTCGAGCAGTCGGTCGACACAGGCGTGGGTCGCGGCCTCGCCCATCAGCCCGACCCGCCAGGCCGACCCGGCGAAGGTGCCGAGCCCCCCACCGACCTCGATGCCGTGTTCATCGAGCAGCCTGCGGCGGAGCTTGCCCTCGTCCACCGCCTCCGGCCAGCCGACCGCGGTCAGTTGCGGCAGTCGATGCCCCTGCTGTGCCAGCAGCGTCGCGTCACGGTCCTGGATGTGCTCCTGGAACAACCGCCCGACCTCGGCGTGGCGGGCCCATCGGGCTTCGAGCCCCTCGTCGAGCACCCGGCGCAGGCCCTCGTGCAGCCCGACGATCGCGCTGATCGGTGCGGTGTGGTGGTAGGCGCGGTCACCGCTCCAGTACCGCCGCACCGCAGCGACGTCGAGGTACCAGGAGCGCACCGTCGAGCTGCGCTGATCGATCACGGCTTCAGCCTTCGGGCTGAAGGTGATCGGCGCGAGTCCGGGTGGGACGCCGAGGCACTTCTGGGTGCCGGAGTAGACGACGTCGAGGTGCCAGTCGTCGACCTCCAGGGGCACGCCGGCGAGCCCGGTGACACTGTCGACGAGGAACAGGGTGTCGGTGTCGGCGAGCAGCGCACCGACCTCCTCGAGCGGCTGTTGGACGCCCGTTGAGGTCTCGGCGTGCACCAGCGCCACGAACCTCGCGTCGGGTCGCTGCCGGAGCGCGGCGGCCACCCGCTCCGGCGGCACGATCCGGCCCCACGGTTCCTCGAGGGCGACGACCTCGGCGCCGGCGCGGCGCGCCGTGTCGGCGATGCGGCCCCCGAACACCCCGTTGACACCGACGATCACCGTGTCGCCGGGCTCGACGAGGTTGACGACCGCGGTCTCCATCCCGGCACTCCCGGTGCCCGACACCGCGTAGGTCAGCTGGTTCTCGGTGCGAAACACCTGCCGCAGCATCGCCGCCACCTCGTCGGCGACGCCCAGGAACCACGGATCGAGGTGACCGACCATCGCCCGCGACTGCGCCGCGAGGACGTCTGGATGGACCGGCGACGGTCCCGGTCCGAGCAGCAGTCGCTCCGGCGGGTTGGCAGGCGGGACCTGGACCACGGCTCCTCCTCGATCGACCGGGTGCGCATCACACGCTACCCACGTCCCCGGTCAGACGACGCGGCGCATCCGGGGCCGGGCACCGTCGGTGATCGACCGGGTCCCGCGTGAGAGCGCGATGGTGCCGCTGCGCACCATCTCGCGGATGCCGTAGGGCTCGAGCAGGTCGATCAGTGCCTCGAGCTTGCTGGGGTTGCCCGCCGCCTCGATCGTCAGCGAGTCGTGGTCGACGTCGACGATCTTCGCCCGGAAGACGTCGGCGATCTCGATGATCTGCGAACGCAGGCTCGGGTCGGCGCTGACCTTGACCAGCTGCATCTCCCGCTCGACCGAGCCGTCGGGCTCGAGCTCGACGATCTTGAGCACGTTCACCAGCTTGTTGAGCTGCTTGATGATCTGTTCGAGCTGGACGGCCTCGGTGCCGATGACGATCGTCAGCCGCGAGACGTTCGGATCCTCGGTCGGCCCGACCGCGAGCGAGTGGATGTTGTAGCCGCGCCGGGCGAACATGCCGGCGACCCTGGTCAGGACGCCGGGCTTGTTCTCCACGAGCACCGACAGGGTGTGACGAGCCTCCATCGTGATCTCCTTGGGCGCGCTCAGGCGTCGCCGCCACGTGCCGGCGAGGTCGTCGGCTCGGTCGGCTCCGCCGCCGGGTCCGGTGTCTGCGCGGCGACGCGTTCGTACCACTCCTCGGCGGTCTCGAGCAGTTCGTCGTTGCTGGCACCTGCCGGCACCATCGGGAAGACCATCTCGTCCGGGTCGACCCGGAACTCGACGAGGACCGGTTGGTCGGTGATCGCGTGGGCCTTCTCCAGGGTCGCTCCGAGGTCCTCGACCGCCGAGACCCGGAAGCCCGGGATGCCGTAGGCGTCGGCGAGCTTCATCAGGTCCGGCAGGTCCTGCGGCAGCGCGACCTGCGACAGGCGGTCGTCGTAGAACAACGACTGCCACTGACGGACCATCCCGAGGAACCCGTTGTTGACCACGCAGAACACGACGGGGATGTCGTGCTGGACCGCGGTCGCGAGCTCCTGGAAGGTCATCTGGAAGCAGCCGTCGCCGTCGATCGCCACCACCGGGGTGTCGCGTCCCACGCCCACCTTGGCCCCGATCGCTGCGGGCACCGCAAAGCCCATGGTCCCGAGCCCGCCGGAGTTGATCCACTGCCGGGCACGGGTGTAGGGGATGAGTTGGGAGGCCCACATCTGGTGCTGGCCGACCCCGGCGACGTAGACGGCGTCGTCGCCCCACCGCTCGTGGATCGCCCGGATCGCGGTCTGGGGCTTGAGCACGCCGGTGTCCGGCTGGTCGACCAGCAACGGGTGCGCTTCGGCCAGGTCGGCGAGGTGGCGGCGCCAGTCGGCGGTGTCCGGGGTGAGGGTGTCGAGGTCGCCCTTGTCGGCCCGTTCGTCGATGACGTCGAGCAGCTGCCCGAGCACGACCTTGACATCGCCGACGATCGGGACGTCCACCGCCCGGTTCTTGCCGATCTCGGCCGGGTCGACGTCCACGTGGATGACCTGGGCATCCGGGGCGAAGTCCGAGAGCTTGCCGGTGACGCGGTCGTCGAACCGCGCTCCGAGCGTGACCAGCAGGTCACTCTCCTGGAACGCGCGGACCGCCGCGTAGTGGCCGTGCATCCCGGGCATGCCGACGGCGAGCTCGTGGGTGTCGGGAAACACCCCGCGCGCCATCAGCGTGGTCACGACCGGCAGCGCCAGCGTGGTGGCCAGACGGTAGAGCTCGTCCCCGGCGTCGGCGCGGACCAGGCCACCTCCGGCGTAGATCACCGGCCGCTTCGCGCCGGCGATCAGGTCCAGCGCCTCGCGGATCATGCGGCCGTGACCACGGACCGTCGGCCGGTACCCGGGAAGGTCGACCTGCTGGTCCCAGTCCCAGGTGAAGGTCTGGTTGAGCACGTCCTTCGGAAGGTCGACCAGCACCGGACCGGGCCGGCCGCTGCGCGCGACGTGGAACGCCTCTTTGATCGCCTGCGGGATGCGCTCGACCGAGTGGACCAGCTCGTTGTGCTTGGTGATCGGCATGGTGATGCCGGTCACATCGGCCTCCTGGAATGCGTCCGATCCGATCGCCGTGGTCGCGACCTGCCCGGTGATCGCGAGCACCGGCACCGAGTCCATCATCGCGTCGGTGAGCCCGGTGACCAGATTGGTCGCCGCCGGTCCGGAGGTGACGATGCACACGCCGACGCGGCCGGTGGCGTGGGCGTAGCCCTCGGCCATGTGGATCGCGCCCTGCTCGTGACGGACCAGGACGTGCTCGAACCCGGCGTCGATCATCGGATCGTAGGCCGGAAGGATCGCACCGCCGGGGTAGCCGAAGACCGTGTCGACCCCGAGGGCCTCCAGGCTCTTCATCACCGCTTGTGCGCCCGTGATCTCCATGCTCACCCTCCCGGCGGGAAGCCGGTCACCCGCCCCGACGAGAGAACCTCCCGGCGGTCCGGGAGGTTCGCGCGTGCTCGGGGCGAGCACGCGCTACGGAACGACGACCAGCACGTCGCCGAGCGTCCGGCGACGCTCGGCGATGGTGTCGACAATCCGCAGCACGTGCGCTCCGACGATGCAACTGTGCACCGACCCGGTCGGTCGGCCCGCCTGATGGTGACCGCTCGCGACCGTCCGGTCAAGTCGGCGGTCGACCATGCCCCCGGGCAGCGGCCGGGCGGGACACCCGGCTCACCGCGGCTCACCGCTGGTCGGCGAGGACCTTGCGGGTCGCCGCCGCGATGCCGGGGCCGTCGAGCCCGAGCTCCGCCAGGATGCGATCCGGCTTGCCGTGCGGCAGGAACACCGCCGGAACACCCAGCCGCAGGATCGGTGGGACGTTGCGGACACCGGCCAGCTCGACCATCCGGTCGCTCAGCTCCGACCCGGCGCCCCCGCCGACCACGCCGTTCTCGACCGTGACGACCAGCGGCGCCTCCACCGCGGCAGCGAGCATCTGCGGGTCGGCGGGGCGCACGCTGCGCACGTCCCACACCGCGGCGTCGACGCCGGCCTCCTCGAGCTCCCCGGCAGCGTCGAGCGCGGCACCGACGCGGTCGCCGACGGCCAGCACGCACACCTCGCCGCCGTCGCGCAGTCGCCGCGCCGCGAGCCCCGTGGCCGTACCGAGCTCGATCCCCGCATCGGCCGCGGCGATCGCCGCACCCTTGGGAAATCGCAGCATCACCGGCCCGTCCAGGTCGAGAGCGGTGGCGAGCAGATAGCGGAGATCCTCCTCGCAGGACGGCGCCAGCACGCTCATGCCCGCGATGCGCAGACCCAGCGCCATGTCGAGGACACCGTGGTGGCTCGGCCCGTCGTCACCGGTGACCCCGGCGCGATCGAGCACGAAGACCACGTGCTCACCGTGCAGCCCGACGTCGAGGTTGGCCTGGTCGAACGCGCGGGAGAAGAACGTGGAGTAGACGGTGACGACCGGGAGCCGCCCGGCGTTGGCGAGCCCGGCCGCCGAGGTCACCGCGTGCTGCTCGGCGATGCCGACGTCCACCACCTGCTCGGGCGCATGCTCGGCCAACGGCAGCAGCCCCGTGGACCCGGGCATGGCCGCGGTCACCGCGACCAGCTCCGGGCGGCGCCTGCCCTCCTCGAGCAGGGCCGCGCCGAAGGCCGCGGTCCATTTGCGCCCACCACCACCGTTGGACCGCCCGGTGGACACATCGAACGCCGAGGTGTCGTGCAGCTTCTTCTCCGGGTCGGTCTCTGCCGGGGGGTAGCCCTTGCCCTTCTGGGTCAGCACGTGCACGAGCACCGGCGTGTCCAGCCTGGCGGCGTGCGCGAGGGCGAGCTCGAGCTTCGGCAGGTCGTGACCGTCGTACGGGCCGAGATAGCGCACACCGAGCGCTTCCACGAACGACTGCAGCGCCGGCGCCTCGGAGATCGCCGACTTGATCGCCTCCACGCCGGCGTCGGTGAGCCGTTCGACGATCGGCAGCTTGGCGAGCGCCCGGTCGACGTGGCTGCGGACCGAGCGGTAGCGCGGGTCGGTCCGCAGGTCCGCGACCCGCTCGGAGAGGCGGCTGACCGTCTCTGCGTACGAGCGACCGTTGTCGTTGAGCACGATCACCGCGGGCAGCTGGTGGTGACCGATGTTGTTGAGCGCCTCGTAGGCCATGCCGCCGGTCAGTGCCCCGTCCCCGACCACGGCCACGAACCGGCGACGCTCCTCGGGCGGCAGCGCACCCTGGGCGTAGGACAGCCCAGCCGTCCACGACAGTGCGGTCGAGGCATGGCTGTTCTCGATCAGGTCGTGCGGTGACTCCTCACGGTCCGGGTAGCCGGACAGCCCCCCCGCCTGGCGCAGTGTGTCGAAGCGGTCGCGGCGACCGGTCAGCATCTTGTGGACGTAGGCCTGGTGGCCGGTGTCCCACACGAGCAGGTCGTCGGGCGAGGTGAACACCCGGTGCAGCGCGATCGTGAGCTCGACGACGCCGAGGTTCGAACCGAGGTGTCCACCGACCTTGGAGACGGCGGCGATGATCGCGTCGCGCAGCTCCTCGGCGAGCTGCGGAAGGTCGGACGTGGGCAGCGCCTTCACGTCCTGCGGAGTGGAAATCGTCTCGAGCACCACGTCGGCACCTCGTCATCCGCCAGCGGCGAGCCCTAAGGGTAGGCGACGTAACCGGGCTGCCCAGCCCATCGTCACGCCGGCGCCTGCCCGTTCGCCCCCGGCCCCCGCGGTGGCGCCGAACCGTTCGCGATCAACCGCGCGGCGCGCATGCCGATGGCCATCGCCGGGGCGTTGGTGTGCCCGCGGATCACCGTCGGCATCACCGAGGCGTCGGCCACCCGCAGCCCCTCCACGCCGGCGACGCGCAGCTCCGGGTCCACCACGGCCGCCGCATCCGTCCCGATCCGGCACGTGCCGACCGGGTGGTAGAGGGTCTGGGCGACCGCGCGCGCATGCTCGGCGAGCGCTGCACGGCCCTCCAGCGGCCGATCCGGTTCCAGCAGCCCCTCGACCACCGTGGCGAGCGCCGTGGTCTCGGTCAGCAGCCGCTGGACGAACGCGAGTCCGTCGACCATCCGGGCGAGGTCATCGCCGTCCTCGTCGGTGAACGGGCGTGGATCGACCAGGGGCGGGGCACTGGGGTCGATGCTGGCCAGCCGCACCCGGCCGCGGCTGCGCGGACGCAGGAGTATCGCGCCGACGCTGATCGCGTGCCGGGGGTGGCGCACCCGCCCGTGGTCCTTGATCCCCACCGGGAAGGCGATCAGCTCGATGTCGGGGCCGGGCTCCCCGTCACGCGTGCGCAGGAACCCGATCGCCTCTGCGGTGCTCGAGGTGAGGGGACCACGCCGGTGACGCAGCCACGTCAGCAGGCTGCGGGGATCGCGGTCGGCACCGTGGAGGCTGCCGCCCCGGGTCGCGGCGATCATGCCAGCGACCACGTGATCCTGGAGGTTCGCACCCACGCCGGGCAGGTCGGCGACGACCTCGATGCCAAGGGCGTGCAGGTCGTCGGCGGGACCGATGCCCGAGCGGTGGAGCAGCGTCGGGCTCGCGACGGTCCCGGCGCTGAGGATCACCTCCCCCCGTGCCCGGGCGAAGCGGGTGCGGCCATCGACAGTCACCTCCACCCCGACGGCGCGGCCCACGTCGACCGCGACCCGGTTGACCTGCACGCCGGTGCGCACCTGCAGCTGCGACCCGCGGCCGGGACGGTGGTCACGCAGGAAGGCGTCCACCGCTGACCACCGCCGCCCGGTGTGCTGGGTGACCATGTTCAGCGCACACCCGTCCGGCTCGACGTGGTAGTCGTCCACCCGGGGCAGCCCCAGCTCCTCGCAGGCGTCCAGGAACGCACGGGTCACCGGCCGGGGGTCACGCTGGTGCTCGACCCGGACGGGCCCGCCCACACCACGGTGCGGCGCCGGGCCGCGCACGTCGTCCTCGAGGTCCAGGAATGCGCGGGTCATCGCCGCCGCGTCCCAGCCGGTGGCCCCACCCGCCGCCCACTCGTCGTAGTCGGCATCCAGGCCGCGGACGTACATCGTCGCGTTGACCGCCGACGAGCCCCCCAGAAGGCGGCCGCGTGGCCACTGGTCGGGGCGCCCCGCCAGGCCCTCCTGCGGCTCGGTCGGATACGCCCAGTCGAGCGGCCCGAACCACAGCGCCGAGGCCGCTGCGGGCAGGTGAACCCGTGGGTCGCGGCTTCGTGGGCCGGCCTCGAGCAGGAGCACCGAAGTGTCCGGCTGCGCAGCCAGGCCCGCGGCGACGGCGCAGCCGGCCGAGCCCGCACCGACCACGATGTAGTCCACTTCCACGCCGCACTCCCACGCCTGCCGACGTCGGGAACCCTACTCCTGCCCGCGCCGCGGCAACCGGGACGGTCAGCTCAGCAGCGACTCACTCACCGAGGTCGAGCATCGCGCTGCACACCGGCCACGCGCCCCACCCCTGCTCGTCGAGCACGCGCTCGGCGACCTTGATCTCCTTGACCTGGCTGGCGCGGCCGGCATGGGCCGGCATGTCGTCGTCACGGAACGCGTCCCAGGTGTCGGGATGGAAGTTGAGTCCCCCCTGGAACTGCTCGTACCCCTCGTGAACGAACTCGAGCCCGTAGTCCCAGCGGGCCGATTCCTCGGTCGGTACACCGTCTGCCGTCCAGTCGCCCGACTCGCAGTCGGCCAAGCGCTCCCAGTCCTCGATGGGCACCGTCGTGTCGAGCTCGTCGAGCGGGTCCGGCGCAGGCGTGAACGTGGCGTCGGACGGCGACGGGGTGGGATGGGTGGCAGGCTGCGGCTGCGCAGCCTGACCGGAGGCGTCCGTGTCCTCCGAGCCGAGCTCGATCTGCATCGCAGCGAGCAGGAACATGCCGAAAATCCCCAACAGCAGCAGTTCCGCACGCCGCGGCGGGCGCAGTGACGAGACCGACTTGATACAGCTCCAACCTCGGGTATGCGTCCGTGGTACCAGCTCCCCGGTCAGGTGACCACCGTCGTTCGTCGCGTGCGCACGCGCCCAGCCGGTGGCGACCATGGCACGCGGACCGACGCCGCACCCCGACCCGCCCGGCTACAGACCCGCCCGCCGCAGCGCTTCTGCGGTGTCCAGGTACCGGCCCGCCGGGACCAGGTGGACGCCGTCCACGCTGCCCGAGCCGCGCAGTTCGAGCATCTGCTCGACCGCCAGATCCACCCCGACCTGCACGCCACGCGACAGATCGCGCAGCACCGCGTCCGGAACCTCGAGCCCGGGGATGAGGTCGGCCAGACGCCTGGCCATCCGGGCGTTGGCGAGCACGACGACCCCGGAGTAGACCGCGCCCTCGAAGCCGACGCGCTCCCGCCACCGCGCAACGGCGCCCACATCGAACGAGATCTGCGTGAACAGCGCATCCGCGTCGCGCTTCCAGGCCGGCAGCTCGCGTGTCACGTCGGCTGCCACGCCGACGTGGTAGCTGTCACGGTCGCGTTGGGCGACCTCCCCCAGCATCTGACGGACAGTGAGGCTGCTGCGCTCGCCGCGTTCGGGGGCATCGCCGTAGACCAGCAGCAGCTGGTCCACGCCGTAGGCCCGGGCGGTAAGCAGATCGCGATGGAATCCCAGGAGGTTGCGGTCCCGGGCGTTGAGACAGGCCACGGCCCGCCCCTGGAGTCGGCCCACCTCGTGTGCGACGGCGATGCTCGACACGGTCGCACGGCCGAGGTGGTTGTCCGGCACCAGGAAGGTGTCACAGGTGTGGGTGAGCACCGCGATCTGCCGGCGTACGCCGCGAAGATCGGCCGAGACCGGCGGTTCGATCTCGCAGATGATCTCGAAGCCGACTCCCACACCGTCCCTGTCCGACGAGGCCAACGAATGGGCCGTGAGCATAGGGACCCGGCCAGACGTCCGGCTGTCCGGGGTCGCGGTCAGGCGTCGATGGCCTCACGCAGCAGTTCGTTGGTCTTGCGGGGGTCGGCCTGGCCCTTGGTCGCCTTCATGACCTGACCGACGAGCGCGCCGATGGCCTTGTCGTTGCCGTCGCGGATCGCCTGCACGGTGTCGGCGTTGTCGGCGACCACATCGGCGACGATTGCCCGCAGCTCGCCCTCGTCCGAGACCTGCTCGAGGCCCTGCTCGTCGGCCACCGCGGCCGGCCCCTTTGCGCCACGGGCGTCGATGACGCCAGCCAGGACCTGCTTGGCGAGCTTGGTCGACAACGTGCCGTCGTCGATCAGGGCGATCAGTTCGGCGAGGTGATCGCCGGTGAACCCGCTGTCGTCGATCTCGAGCTCGGCAGCGGCCAGCTGACCGGCCACGTCACCGGCGAGCCAGTTGGCCGCCCTGGCCGCGCCGGCCCCGGCGGCCACAGCCGCATCCAGCGTCGGCAGCGTGCCGCCGGACACGACCGCGGCGGCCTGCTCGGCCGGGA
>SKSM01000109.1 GCA_007122985.1 Nitriliruptoraceae bacterium
CACCGCCCGCTGCACCACGACCGCCAGGCCGACCACAGCGAGCAGCCCAAGCAGGATCGGCAGCACCGCCGCGAACCACACCGGCAGGTACCACCACGGCAGGTCGAGCGACGGCAGCAGCTGCCCCGCGGTGAGCGTCACCCCGTCCCAGGGGAAGCCGGAGGAGTCGAAGACGGACTCGACCAGCAGCTCGACCGGGCGCGCGAACGCCTGTGGGTACAAGGACACGATGCCGAGGGTCCCGGCCACGCCGCCGGCCCCGACGGACGCCAGGGAACCCCGGGCAGCTCCGGGTGCGCCGTCCGGACTCCCACGAGCCCGCTGCAGGGCCCACAGCACCAGGAAGCTCGCCACCGACGCGCCGACCGGCACCCACAACGCCAGCCGGGTGCCGACGCCAAAGAACACCCCCAGCGCGACGGCCGCCCCGACCAGCACGTGACGGACCCACCCGCGGGGCGGACGGCCAGCCGGCGCCAACGCGAGCACCAGCCCCGCGGTGACCAGGGTGTAGCCGGCTGCGGCGGGCACGTCCTTGATGTTGAACATGCTGTGGCCGGTCCAGTCCGGGATCGCCACCAGCGCCGCCGCCGCGACCAGCCCGATGCGGCGCGAGCCCGACAGCGCGAACGCCGCCAGCCCCGCGGCCAGCACCCCCAACAGCCCGACGGTCGCGACGGTCAGGTGGCGGACCCGGTAGGCGTCCGCCGCCATGGAGGTCTGACCGGGCTGCTCGTGGCCGGCGACCAGGTTCGCCGCGTGCGCCGTCATGGAGAACGCCGGGCCGTACACGAACGGGCTGGTCTCGTCGGGCTGGCCGTCGACCAGGTCCCAGTCGGGGACGAACCAGCCGTCGTCGAGCAGGCCCTGGGTGCGCTCGACGTGGGTCGGCTCGTCCCAGGTCACCCCGACCGCGACCGCGCCGACGAAGGACTGCACCAGCCCGGCGACCAGGACGATCGCGGCGACCACGGTGCCCCCGGGACCGAGCCCGGTCGACGCCCACTGGGAACGAGCGCGCACCACGGTGTCCGTGGTCACCCTGCACCTCCCCGCGTCCCGGCTATCGCGATGGACGACGCTACCCCCACCCCCACGCAGCCGAGACCAGACTCCGACCCCCGACCGCGACGGTCACGACCGCCCGCCCACATGCGCATCCGACGGCTGGCTCGACCCGCTCCGCTGACGGGCACGGAACCGGTCGAACGCCGCCACGATGGCCCAGGCCGCGAACGGCACCAACAGCACCCACGTGTGGATCCGGATCCGCGAGATGATCCCGAAGTTGCCGAGCGTCAGCGCACCGATCACCGAACCGACCACCACCGTGACCACGACCACCAGCGCGGGCCGACAGCGCTGCTGGACCGCCAACCACAGCCCGATGATCACCAGCGGAGCGAGCGCCCACCACACGGCCGCATCCAGCCACAGCAGCACGGGACCGTCGGGGCGCTGCCACGGTGCGGGCCCGACCAGGAAGCGGACGATGCCGGCGGGCAGTTCACCGAGCAGCCCGAGCGGGTCGAGCGGCCGGGGTGTGGCGATGCCTTCGACCTGGGTGGTCGTGTCGACGGCCAGACGGAAGCTGTGGCCAGCGGAACGGTCCGTCACCCGCCACGCGAGGCGGGCGAGCCGGGATCCGGCCACGAGGGCGCCTGCGGCGAGCGCGACCGACCCGGCGGCCAGCACCGACGGCCGTGCCAGCCACTTCGCCGTCCATGCCCGGACCTGCGGGAGCAGCAGTGCGGCCACCACGACCGCGGAGGCCAGGACGGGCACCTGCACGCCGCGGGTCCAGGCCATCACCACGACGAACACGCCGGCGCACAGCAGCGCCGCCGACGACCGGTCGACCGCCAGGACCGCGAACGCCACACACCAGACGGTCAGGCACAGCACCAGCGCCTCGCGGATCGGCGTCGACGCCCACAGGTACACCGCCGGCAACGCGGCTCCGAGCACCGCCGCGACCGGGACAGCCCGCCGGCCGACGAGCTCGCGGGTGAGCACGACCAGCCCCAGCAGGCTCGTGCCCAGCAGCCCGGCGTTGAGCACGACCACCGCGAGCTTGCGGCCGCCGAAGACCCCTTGCACCAGGGCGGCGAGGTAGAGGTACACGCCGCGGTCGCTCCACGCGGCGGGGTCCGGGCCGTCCAGCGGGGCGGCGATCAACCCGTCGATCGTGGGCTGGTAGGCGAACGCGTCGGGGGTGGTGGAGCGCAGCAGTTGCGCGTCGCCGGTGATGATCGTGCCGACCACTAGGGCGACCGCGACGTGGACCGTCACGGCGATGGCGACGATGCGGCCAGCGGCGACGTCGAGATGGTGGCGCTGCCGGCGGGTTAGCCACACGAGCCAGACCGCGATCAGGCCGAGCAGCACCAGCGGTCCGGCGATGTCCCACCAGCCGGTTTCGGCGGGCAGCAGCGGGGTCATGAGCGCACCGGTCGGGACGGGTCAGCGCCGGACCGGTCAGCACCCACGGAAGCACCGTCCCGGGCGTTGGGGCCCGGGCGACCGCGCCGCCAGCGGCGGTCGACCACCGTCATCACGGCTGCGGCCACGAGGAGGCCGAGCAGCCCGGCTGCTGCCACCTCGACGACCTTGGGGGAGGGGACCTCCAGCCGGGTGGGTCCGATCAGCCGGATCGCTTGCGTGCGGGCCCCTCGGATCGCCCGCAGCTCGCGGTGGGCGAGCGAGACCTCGTGGTCCTCCGCCGGATCGACCCCGGCGGCGCGGGCTTCGACGACGGCGTCACGGAACGGCCCGTCGCGGTGCTGGCGCTCCTGCCGGGCGAGCACGGTGGCGGCGGCCGCGAAGGCATCGGGGCCGAGGTGCGCGTGCGTCCGTTCCGCCCAGTCGTCCCGGGCGGCGGACCGCTGTGGTGCGTCCCAGACCCGCAGTCCGACGCCGCAGCGGCGCCTGGTCAGCGTGGCTGGTGCCTCGCTGACCTGGTCGACGGCGGCCGCCAGGGTGCTTCCGCCGCGCACCAGCGGCGAGATGCACGTGTCGGACCGCTCGCCGAGCGGCGACAGGACCGCCGGTGGGTTGCCGATCAGTACCACTCCGGAGGTGACGCCGAGCGAGAGACCGGCGATAAGCGCGGCCACCCACCAGCGCAGACGTGCGCTCCGGTGTGCAGGCGGCACGACAGCCCCTTGGACGTAGGTCGTGGGGGACGCTAATCGGTGCGAAAGTCCGCGGCACCGGAGTTGAAGGTGATGGCGCACCAGCTATCAGGATGGTCTGAGCTCCGTGGCGGTCGGTGCAGCCTCAGGACGGCTCGGTCACCCGATGGCGATCGCGCACCCGTGCTCCCGCCCCATGACCGGGCAGCGGTCGGCAGGGCTGACGGGTCGTCATCGCCGTCTTGCGCAGTGGTCGGCAACGTCCTGGCGGTTGACCTTGCCCCGGGCCGTCTTCGGGATCTCGTCCACCAGGTGGACGTAGCGCGGGACCTTCACCGCCGTCAGCTGCTCCTGCGCCCAC
>SKSM01000163.1 GCA_007122985.1 Nitriliruptoraceae bacterium
CCCAGACCCTGCGCAACGTCCGCGGCGCCTGGGTGAAGGAGCAGGAGGTCAAGATCGAGGACGGTCGGATCGTGGCCTTCGAGGTCATCATGAAGGTGACCTTCGAGCTCGAGAACTGAGCCTGGTCGACCAGGCGACCAGCCGCGCGTGCCGCTCCGTCGACGGCGACCGCCGTGGCAGGCACCGCGGCTTCGCCTCCCGTGCCCGGAGGGCGGCGCCCATGTCCTGCGTCGCCTCAGGCACAACCTTCCGGCCAGGTGATCGCGTTGACGTCGCCGGCGTGGATCACGCTGATCCGGTCGTCGCCTCCAACCTCGAAGCGCAGCGCGTGTCGACCGTCGGCGGCAACCACGTCGAGGTAGACACCCTCAGGCTGATACTCGTGGCGGAACCGGTCGACCTGATCTGCCCCGTAGGCTGCCGTGACCGCCGCACGTCGGTCGGCGGGGCGGACCCCCGCGCTGGTTCGCAGGTTGGGAGTCTCGTAGCGGTGGCTGCTCACACGCGCGACGATGCCGTCCCGCGGAGTGGCCACGGGACGACCGTCTGGGCTGATCACCATCAGATAGACACCCGGCAGCGCATCCGCCTGCGCGTAGTAGCAGTAGCGCCCGAAGGTCTCGAACTCGCTGACACGCAGCGTGGTACCGCTTGCGTGCTCCGCCTCGCGGAGCGTCATGCCGGCGTGCAGTGCCCCGGCACCGCGCGGGTGCAGGCGGGTGCCGGTCGATAGCGCGGGCGCCGGCACGCTGCGCACCGCGAGGTGGCCATGATCCACCGCCAGGGCGAGGCTGCGTGCGAGGAAGCTGGCCATCTGGTCCCGACGGACTCGCTCGAGCGGCGCGTAGCTGCCGGGCCCCGTGCCCAGCGCGATCCCTGCCGTCGCGACCTTGTCGATGCTGTCCTCGTGGACGTTGCCCGCGGTGTCCGCGAATGCGCCCTCGTTTGCGGGCAACTCCTGATCGTGCAGGTGCTCGTAGGTGCGTACGAGGAAGCTGGCCATCTGATCCCGCCGCACGGGCCGGTCGGGCTCGTATCGATCGGCTCCGGTGCCGACGACGATGCCGAGCTCGGCGAGCTGGTGGACCGCGTCGGCGTGGGCGTTGTCGGCGACGTCGTCGAAGTGTGGATCGGGATCGTCGGGCAGCTCCGCCCCGGCGCCTTCGAGCAGACGTGTCAGGAAGGTCGCCATCTGGTCACGCCGCACGTCGACGCCTGGCCGGTAGGCCCCCGGAAGCACCCCGAGGGCAACCTCGTACCAGACGACGCAGTCGATGCCAGCCTCGTGAGCGTTGTCGACGACATCGGGGAATCCGGAGCTCGGGGTGCCCGGCGGGCAGGCGGACTCGACGGACGCGCTCATCACTCCTCCATCGCCGGGCTCAGGCTCGTCGGCGTACCCCCGCGGCGCGGCTACCACCACGACAGAGATGACGGTGAGTAGCGCCAGGAGCCGCCGCTCGAGAAGGCCTGGCGCTAGCCCTTCGGCCATGTGGCCCCCATACTCGTCACGTCAAGGCACCATAGCCGGACGCACTCGCCCCATACGCCCGAATCCCGGGCGACGGTCAGCAGTCGAGCAGTGGCTGTCCCGGAGCATTGCCCCGGCTCGACCAGCCGCCCGCCCCACCGTGAGGCATCCGGACCTTGGCGATTCGGCTCTGTCGTTGATCCGAAGCTGGGCAGAGAAAAGCCCGCAGTGCGCGATCTGCGGGCTTTCGAAGGTGGGGTGTGTAGGAATCGAACCTACGACCTCTTGCGTGTCGAGCAAGCGCTCTAGCCGACTGAGCTAACACCCCGAGTGGGTCCGCACCACGTGCGTGCGGCAGCGAACGGTACCCAGTCGGCGCTGCGGACGGCAACTCGCGCGCGACCGGCCTCGTGCCCGCGCGCGACCCGCCGAGGCGGGCGCAGTCCCGCCGCTCGCCTACCCTTGCCACCACGCGGAGGAAGATCAGGAGCGGGGTGGCACGCAACGACCGGGATCGCATCGGGTACGCCCTCGACGTGATCGGCGATCAGTGGACCCTGCTCGTGCTGCAGCAGGCGTTCTTCGGCGTGCGACGGTTCAGCGACTGGCGCGACACGCTGGGCGTCTCGGAGCCGGTGCTGGCCGCCCGCCTCCGGGTGCTGGTCGAGGCCGGCGTGCTGTACCGCCGCCCCTACCGCGACGAGCGCCGGACCCGCGACGAGTACCGCCTGACCGATGCGGGCCTCGAGCTGTGGGAGATCCTGGTCGCGATCTGGGCGTGGGAGTACCGGTGGGTGCGTCGGCGGGACGCGGAGCTGCCGGTGCTCGTCCACGACCTGTGCGAGCGCACCTGCGACCCGCCGCTGACCTGTGGGCGGTGCGGCGAGGTCGTCACGGCCCGGGACACCGCCGCGCACCGCGCCCCGGCCCGTCAGGTCCGCGACGTCACCACCCCCCGCCGCTTCCGGCGCAGCGGCTGGGACAGCGTCGCCAACCGGCCGCTGCTGTTCTTCCCCGAGACGATGACGATCATCGGCGACCGGTGGTCCACCGCCGTCACCGCCGCCGCCTTCCTCGGTGTCCGCCGGTTCAGCGAGCTGGAGCGGGAGCTGGGCATCCGCCCCTCGGTGCTCAGCCAGCGGCTCGGTCAGCTCACCGAGGTGGGCGTGCTGCGGCGGCGGGCGTCGGAGAACGGCCGCGACGTCCGCTACGGGCTCACCGAGAAGGGCATGGGCTTCTTCCCGGTGTTCGCCCTGATCATCGATTGGGCGGACCGGTGGCTCGACGACCTGCCGTCATCGCTGACGATCGTGCACCGGGCGTGCGGCGAGCCGCTGACCCCGACCCTGACCTGCGACCGCTGCGGCGTCAGGCTCGAGCGGCAGCAGGTGCACTTCGCACGTCCAGACGGTCGGCCAGCGACCGCAGGGTCCGAGCACCCGCAGGATCTGCGTCCGTCGCCGATGGCACGATGACGACCTCGTCGGCGCCGGCCGCCGCGTAGGCGGCGATCCGATCAGCGACCGTGTCGGCATCGCCGAGCGCGCCGACGGTCTCGACCAGCGCGTCGGGCACCGCCGCGAGCAGCTCCCCCGGATGGGTGCCCGAGCGTGCCCGGGCGACCAGATCCCCGAAGCCCGCGCGCTCGAACATCTCGCCGTACCCCGGCGCGGCGAGGTAGGCGACCACGGCACGGCGGATCTGCTCCACGGCCTCCGGCGCGGGGTCCACGGCGGCGGGCACCCAGACCGCGAGGCGTGTCGCCGCGTCGACCGACGCCTCGTCGAGCTGGGCACGCAGCGCGGCGAGCTGATCGGCCGAGACGAGGTTGGCGACCATCCGGTCCGCCGACCGGCCCGCCACCCGCACCGCTGCCGGCCCGAACGCGGCCACGGTCAGCGGGCCCCCGGGGGGCGGCAGCCGGAGGCGATACCCGCGGCTGCGCACCACCTCACCGTCGAGGTCGCTGCGCTCGCCGGCGAGCAGCTGCGCGACCGCCTCGGTGCCCTCCCGCAGC
>SKSM01000282.1 GCA_007122985.1 Nitriliruptoraceae bacterium
GCCTCGAGCTCCGCAGGGACGGTGACCGGCTCGGCCGCCCCGGAGATCGCCCACTCCGGGTCCTTCAGCCCGTGGCCGGTCAGCACACAGACCACGGTCTGGCCGGGCTCGAGCTCGCCGGCCTCGTGCAGTTCGAGCAGTCCCGCGATCGACGCCGCGGAGGCCATCTCCGCAAACACCCCGTGCCGGGCGATCAGCCGGAATCCGGCCAGGATCTGCCGGTCGGTCACCGCACGGATCGATCCGCCGGACTCCTCGGCAGCGGCCACCGCCTGCTGCCACGACGCCGGGTTGCCGATGCGGATCGCGGTGGCGATCGTCTGCGGCTTGTCGACCTTGGCCCCCTGCACGATCGGCGCGGCACCGGCGGCCTGGTAGCCGCGCATCACCGGCAGCGAGTCCATCATCCCGTCGGCCCGGTACTCCTGATAGCCGCGCCAGTAGGCGGTGATGTTGCCGGCGTTGCCGACCGGCATCACGTGCACGTCGGGTGCCCTGCCGAGCTGATCGACCACCTCCCACGCAGCCGAGCGCTGTCCGTCGATCCGGTAGGGGTTGACGGAGTTGACCAGCTCCACCGGCTCGTTCTCCGCCAGCTCGCGGCAGATCGTCAGCGCCTGGTCGAAGTTCCCGTCGATCTGCAGCACCTTCGCGCCGTGCACCAGCGCCTGCGCGAGCTTGCCCATCGCGATCTTGCCCGCCGGCACGATCACGCCGGCGGTCATCCCGGCCTTCGCCGCGTACGCCGCGGCGGACGCGGAGGTGTTGCCGGTCGAGGCGCAGATGACGGCCTCCGCGCCGGCCTGCTTCGCCTTGCTGATCGCCAGGGTCATCCCCCGGTCCTTGAACGACCCCGTCGGGTTGCTGCCGTCGAACTTGACGTGCACCTCACAGCCGGTGAGCTCGGAGAGGTGCTCGGAGTGGATCAGCGGGGTGCCACCCTCGCGCAGCGTCACCACGGGGGTGTCGGCCGAGACCGGCATCCGCGACCGGTACTCCTCGATGATCCCGCGCCAGGCGGGCGCGCCGGCCCGTGCCGATCCACCGGTCGGGCCGGCAGGGGGCGCGGTGGCGCTCATGAGCCGAACACCTCCGACTCCACCCGCAGCACCGACGCGACATTTCGGACGCTGGAGACACCATCGAGCGCGTCGACGGTGGCACGCAGGTTGCCCTCACGCGCCTGGTGGGTGACCAGCACCAGCTGTGCCGAGTCGCCGCGTCCCTCCTGCCACACCTGCGCGATCGACACGTCGTGATCGCCGAGCACGGTGGCCACCTGGGCGAGGACACCGGCCCGGTCCTCGACGTCGAGCAGCACGTAGTACTGGGTCGTCAGCTCCTCGATCGGCCGGATCTCCATCGGCCGGTGCTGCGATTCGGTGGCACCGCGCGCGGTCTGCAGCAGGTTGCGTGCCACGTCGATGACGTCACCGACCACCGCCGAGCCGGTGGGCTCGGCGCCGGCGCCCGGTCCGTAGAACATCAGCTCGCCCGCGGCCCGGGCCTGGACGAAGACCGCGTTGTACGACCCACGGACCGCGGCCAGCGGGTGGGTCTTCGGCAGGAACGCCGGGTGGACGCGTACCCCGACGCGGTCGTCGACGACGCTGGCGATGCCCAGCAGCTTGATGACGTAGCCGAGCCGGTCCGCCACCCGGATGTCCGTTGCGGTGACCGACTCGATCCCCGCGGTGAACACGTCCTCCTGGCGGACCGTGGTGTCGAACGCGAGCGAGGCCAGGATCGCGCACTTGGCCGCGGCGTCGTGCCCACCGACGTCGGCGGTGGGGTCGGACTCGGCGTAGCCGAGCGCCTGCGCATCGCCGAGCACCTCGTCGTAGTCGGCGCCCTCCTCGGTCATGCGCGTGAGGATGTAGTTGGTGGTGCCGTTGAGGATGCCCACCACCCGCTGGACGTGGTCGCCGGCCAACGACTCCTTCATCGGCTTGATGATGGGGATCGCCCCCGCCACCGCGGCCTCGTAGGCGAGATCCACCCCGGCGGCGCGCGCCGCCGCGTACAGCTCCGCTCCTTCGTGGGCCACCAGTTCCTTGTTGGCCGTGACCACCGGCTTGCCGAGCTCCAGCGCGCGTCGGATCAGGTCGCCGGCGGGCCGACGGCCGCCCATCACCTCGACGACCACGTCGACGTCCTCGGCCTCCACGACCTCCATCGGATCGGTGGTCACCACCGAGTCGGCGAGGGCCGGGCCGCGGTCCTTGCCGGGGTCGCGCACCGCGACGCGGGTGATCTCGAGCTTCGCGCCCGTCCTCGCGGTGATGTCGTCGGCCTCGCGCGCCAGGATCGTCGCGACACCGCCACCGACGGTGCCGCAGCCGAGCATGCCGAGACGGATGACACGGTCCACGGTGGGAGCTTTCGCACGGGGGCAGCGGGACGAACGGCGGCACGCGCCGCCTGTCGAGATTACCGCCCGCCCGGTCCTGCTCGTCAGGCCCGACGCCGCGCCCCCATCCCCCGAGCCTCGTCGGGAGGTTTCCACAGGCAACACCACATCCGTCGACTGCATGTCGCACCATCATGCGATGATGCATCCCATGACGAAACCTCCCACACCCCTTCCCAGCACGGCCGACCAGCCGGACGCGGCGCCGGCCGTGCGCGACGTCGCCGCGGACGGCCGCGGGCTGACCGACGAGGTCCTCGCCGGCTGCCCACCGCTCGAGCGGCTGCTGGCGGTGCTGGACGAGCTCGACCGGCTGAACGCGACCGCGGTCGGGCTGGTCGACCGGCTGCAGACGTCGGGGGAGGTCGAGGCCCTCACGGGGCTGCCGCTGGAGCTGTGGCTCTCCGCTCGTGGTCGGCAGGTCCGCAGCGACCGGCAGATGCTCGGTGCGACCGCCGACGTCCTGCGGTGGCTGCCGTCGCTGCGGCTGGCGTTCCGGCGGGGCGAGGTCGCCTGGGGGCAGGTCCGCGCGATCGTGCTGATGGTCGTCAAGCTGCCGGCACACCTGCACGACACGATCGACGCCGAGCTCGCCGCCACCATCCCCGCACTCGGCGACGCGGAGCCGGACGCGCTGGTGCACGCCGTGCGGCGGGCGACCGACCACGCGCTGCCCGCAACCGCCGACCGTGACGAGGACCGCGCCGTCCACGAACGCTTCCTGGCGCTGCAGCCCCGGCTCGACGGCTCCGGCGGGACGGTCCACGGCGACTTCGACCCGACCGGCTTCGCCGTCCTCGACGCCTGGTTCGCGACCGGGCCACCGGCCGCGGCCCGCTCCCGCGACCATCTCGGCGAGCAGGCGGATCCCGGCCGCCGGCGGACCAGCGCACACGCGCTCGGACGGCGCCGCGCGGACCAGCTGGTCGAACACCTCGCCCGTGACCTCGCCGGCGACCCCACAGACGTCCCTGCCGGCCCGCACTCCGGCTCGGACGCCGGCAACGAGGCGGCCGGCAGCACGCAGCCGGACGAGGTCGACGGACCGACCGGCCGCCCCCGTCCCCGTCCGACGC
>SKSM01000325.1 GCA_007122985.1 Nitriliruptoraceae bacterium
ATGATGAACACCAGCACGGTGGCGACCATCAGGAACACCACCAGCACGTTCAGCTCGAGGGCTTCGAGGGTCGGTCCGTCCTGCTGGGCGTGTGCGGGGGCCGCGACCAGCAGCAGTGCGCCGATCAGCAGCCCCACCTTGGCGAGACGTCTCACAGGTTCCTCCGTCGTCGGTGCGTTCGTTGCCGTGTAAGGACCGGAACTGGTGCCGGCCCGGACGTGGGCGGGACGCTACGAAGGGGCTGTTACACCACCGTGCGCGCCAGGTTGCGGGCGTGTTTCGATCCACCGACGGCTGTGTGTCCGACCGCTCCCATCACGGCGGCGGATCCCCGTCCGACCGCGGCGCCCTCCTACGCTTGAGCGGTCCCACGGCTCGCGAGCCGACCCGGCGACCGACAACAGGAGGCGGCGTGACCACCAGCGCCCAGGACACCGGGCACGACGACCGCCGTCGCGCAGCGAACGGCCCGGACGCAGACCTGGTCCCGTCGCGGATCCGCGCGGAGTTCGCCCCGGAGTCGATCTACCTCGACACCGCCACGATGGCCCTGCCGCCGCGCCGCACGCTCGCGGCGCTGCGCACCGAGCTCGACAACTGGTCGCGCGGCGTCAGCGACGCGCTCGGCTTCGACGAGCCGGTCCACCTCGCCCGGCAGCGCTACGCGCAGCTGGTCGGCATCGACCCGTCCTGGGTCGCGGTCGGCCCGCAGGTCTCGAGCTTCGTCGGGCTGATCGCCGCGTCCCTGCCGCCCGGCAGCGAGGTCCTGACCGCCGCCGATGACTTCACCAGCGTGCTCTTCCCGTTCCACGCGCAGCAGCCGCGGGGCGTGGTCGTCCGCGAGGCGCCGCTGGACCGGCTGGCCGACGCGGTCACCGCCGACACCGCGTTGGTGGCCGTCTCGGCGGCCCAGTCGGCAGACGGCCGCGTTGCCGACCTCGACGGCCTGCTGGAGGTCACCGCTGGCACCGACACCCGGCTGCTGCTCGACACCACCCAGGCGGTGGGCTGGCTGCCGGTCGACGCGAGCCGCTTCCACTACACCACCGGTGGCGGCTACAAATGGCTGCTGGCCCCGCGGGGGACGGCCTTCCTCACCGTGCACCCCGACCTGTGGGACGAGCTGCTGCCGGTCGCGGCCGGCTGGTACGCGGGCGAGGACCGCTGGGACAGCGTCTACGGCGCCCCGCTGCGGCTGGCACACGACGCCCGGCGGTTCGACGTGTCACCGGCGTGGCACTCCTGGGTGGGGCAGGCCCCGTCGCTCGAGCTGCTGTTGGAGGTCGGCACCGACCGGCTGCACCGCCACGCCGTCGGGCTCGCCCGCCGCTTCCAGGCCGCGGTCGGCCTGCCCGCCCACGACTCCGCGATCGTCGCCATGGCCACCGACACCGAGATGCCACGCCTGCTCGCGGCGGCGGGGATCGCCGCGGCCACACGCGCCGGCCGGCTGCGGCTGTCGTTCCACGTGTCCACCACCGCCGACGACGTGGACCGTGCGGCGGAGGTGCTCGACGGCCACGTCCACGCCGGCTGACAGCGCCCCAACCTGCGGCGACTGCCACTCACCGGTCCCCCGGGTCCACCTCGGCGTCCATCGGTGCGACCTCGTCCGGCTCGGCCGCGCCGCCGGGCGGGGGCACGTGGTCGGGCCGCGCGGGCTTGCGCAGCACCCCGAGCCAGCCGAGCCCGAGCACCAGCATGCCGAGCGGGATCCACGGCACACCGGTGGCGGTGCTCGGCACGTGCAGGCCGCCGAACACCAGCAGCCCGATGCCGGCGGTGGCCAGCACCGCGCCGGCCCCGGCCCGGATGGCTGACGGCCGGGTCCGTGGCGCGCCGGCGCGCTCGAACCGGCCGAACACCGGCACGATCGCGGCCAGTGCGACGGTGCACGCGGCCCACCACAGCGGTCGGGTCAGCCACCAGGTTGCGTCGACCGTCTCGCGTGCCGGCCACAGCCCGGTCGGGATCAGTGCCGCGGCGACGGCGATCATCGCGGTCATGTGCCACAGGTAGACGGTCATGGTCAACGAGCCGGTCATCACCACCGTGCCCCACACCCGGGGCCGTTGCAGCAGCCGGGTCGCCGGTCCGCGCAACGCGAGGGCGAGGCCGACCTGACCGGCCGCGAGGGCGAGCAGCGCGATCGACGGGGGCGAGTTGTTGCTGCGCGTCGCCCCGTCGACCCCGACCATGGAGACCGGGTACTCACCGACCTGGGTCAGCACCAGCAGCAGCCCGTAGCCGGCCGCGGCGACCGCCAGCGATCCCGCGGCCGTGCGCGGCAGCGGCCCCGCACGCTGCGGGGTCCGGTCGGCGTCGTGCCACAGGTAGCCGGCCTGGTGGATCGCGCCCCAGATCCACAGGAAGTTGCTCCAGCCGATCGCCGGCACGCCGAGCAGATGGAGCCGGTCGACCAGCAGCGCGAGCAGGACGAACCCCGCCAGGGCACCGAGCCGTGAGCGCTCGTGGGCCTGGTAGGTCAGGGGCACGGCGGTGCACACGACGAGGTAGGCGGCCAGGAACCACACCGGCACGATCGCGACCTGGGTGGCGAACTGCACCAGGTCCGCATCCACGCCCAGGAGCACGAGCGCACCGCCGACGGGGATCCACAGCACGACCACGGGCAGGATCGGCCGCAGCAGCCGGCGGGCGCGGCCGCGCACCCAGTCCGCCCAGCTCACGCCCTTGGCGCGGGCCGACCGGTAGGCGGCGGCGTTGGCGTAGCCGCCGACGAAGAAGAACACCGGCATGACCTGGAAGATCCACGTCAGCCAGTGGGTCCAGTCCTGAACGGTCAGGAGGTTGACCGCCTCGAGCTGGCCGTCCTGCACGGTGATCACCGCGAGCAGCCAGTGGCCGTAGACCACCACCAGGATCGAGGCGAGCCGCAGCGCGTCGGCGTAGCGGTTGCGGCCGGCCGGTGTGGCCGCGTCGATGTCCGCCGCGGTCAGCCGTGCGGCGGCGGCTGCGCTGGTCATGGATCCGTGCTCCCGCGGGTCGGTATCGAGCGACAGCGTGGTCGAGCGCGCCGCGCCCGGCCATCCGGGTTCGCCCCTGGCTGTGGGTCGGGGTGCCGTGGCCGGACCAGCGGCGCCCCGTCCGTCCGGACAGGGCTGTCTACCATGGTCCTGACCCTGACGTCGACGTCAGGTCTAGCATCGCGACCGTCGCTCCGCTCGCCCGGTCGGGGTGACCCAGGAGGCAGCGGTGTTCGAACGGATCGCGATCGTCAACCGTGGCGAGCCCGCCATGCGCCTGATCCACACGGCGCAGGAGCTGCGCGAGCACCACGGCGACCGACCACGCACCGTCGCCCTGCACACCCACGCCGAGCGGGACGCGATGTTCGTCCGCGCCGCCGACGAGGCCGTGCTGATCGGCCCCGGGGCGGGGCAGCCCGCCTGGCCGACCAGCCCCTACCTCGACGTCGACGAGCTCGCACGGGCACTGACCGCCAGCGGGGCCGACGCCGCCTGGGTCGGCTGGGGCTTCGTGGCGGAGTCGCCGGCGTTCGCCGACCGCTGCGAGCAGCTCGGCGTCACCTTCGTCGGGCCGAGTGGGCAGGTCATGCGCCGGCTCGGGGACAAGATCGGCGCGAAACAACTCGCCCAGGAGGCCGGGGTGCCGGTCGCACCGTGGAGCGACGGCCCCGTCGCCGACGTCGCCGCGGCCCGTGAGCACGCCGAGCGGATCGGCTACCCGCTGATGGTCAAGGCGGCGGCCGGCGGCGGCGGACGCGGCATCCGCCGGGTCGACCACCCGGACGACCTGGCGACCGCCTTCGAACGCGCCTCCGCCGAGGGGCTGAGCGCGTTCGGCGATCGCACCGTGTTCCTCGAGCGGCTGGTGACCGGCGCCCGCCACGTCGAGGTGCAGATCATTGCCGACGGCCACGACGGGGTGTGGGCCCCGGGCGTGCGCGACTGCTCGGTGCAGCGCCGCAACCAGAAGGTGATCGAGGAGTCCGCCTCGACGGCGCTGCCACCCGCCCGCGAGGAACAGCTGCGACGCTCCGCGGCCGAGCTCGCCCGCCTGGCCGGCTACCGCGGCGCCGGCACGGTCGAGTTCCTCTACCAGCCCGAGCAGGACCTGCTCGCGTTCCTGGAGGTCAACACCCGCCTGCAGGTCGAGCACCCGGTGACCGAGCTGACCACCGGCCTGGACCTGGTGGAGCTGCAGCTGCGGGTCGCGGCCGGTCAACGGCTGGCGGGCGACCCACCACCCGCACGCGGCCACGCGATCGAGGTCCGGCTCAACGCCGAGGACCCGGAGCGTGGATTCGCGCCGGCCTCCGGCCGGATCGAGCTGCTCGACCTGCCGACCGGACCGGGGGTCCGTGTCGACACCGGGATCGCCGAAGGCGACCAGATCTCACCCGACTACGACTCGATGGTCGCCAAGGTGCTCGCCAGCGGGCCCGACCGCGCGACCGCGCTGACCCGCCTGCGACGCGCCCTGGCCCAGTCCTCGGTGCTCGTCGAGGGGGGCACCACCAACCGTCCCTTCCTGCTCGACCTGCTGCGCCACCGCGACATCGAGGACGGTCGGGTCGACATCGGCTGGCTGGACCGCCTCACCGCCGACGGCGGGTGGCGGTTCGCCACCCGCGGCGACGTGGCGCTGGTGGCCGCCGCGATCGACGCCTACGACGCGGCCGCGGCGCTCGACCGCGACCGGTTCTACGCCTCCGCCGCCCGCGGCCGGCCGCAGGTGGATCCGGAGCTGCCACGCGAGATCGAGCTGCGCTACGCCGGCCGGCAGTACCCGCTGACGGTCGCGTGCACCGGCCGCGAGCGCTACCTCGTCGCCTACGACGACGTGCGGATCCTCGCCACCATCGAACGGCTCCGACGCTTCGAGCGACGGTTGACGGTCGAGGGCCGGCGACACCGGGTCGTGTCGATCCGCCAGGGCCCGGACGAGCTGATCGAGGTCGACGGGGTCCCCCACCGCGTGTCGCAGGACGACGCCGGGCTGGTGCGTGCACCCGGCCCGTCGGTCGTCGTGCAGGTCACCGTCGAGCCCGGCGACGTGGTCGACGCGGGCGCGACCGTGGCCGTGCTCGAGAGCATGAAGATGGAGACGCCGCTCACCGCGCCGTTCACCGGCAGCATCGTCGAGGTGCTCGCCGGCCGCAACGTCCAGCTCGACGCCGGGGCCCCGGTCGTGCGCCTCGAGCCGGTCGCCGAGGCAGACGACGGCGACGCGGCCGACGACGAACCGGGCGTGCGCTTCGACGCGCTCGCCCGCCCCGCCGGCGAGGTCGTCCCCGACGACCCGGGGGAGGCGCTGGACGCCCTGCGGCGCCTGGTGCTCGGCTACGACGTCCCGGACGACACCGTCGACGACCTGCTCGCCGTCGTCCACGCCTCCCGGGACGACCCGGCCAGCCTGCACGGCGAGCTCGCGGTGCTGCGCGCCTACGCCGACCTCACCTCGCTGTCGCGCAACCGGCGGCTCGGCGACGACGAGGACCACGCCGAGGACCACAGCGCCCGGGAGTACCTGCACGCCTTCCTGCGCTCGCTGGACGTCGAGGCCGAGCGGCTGCCGGCCTCGTTCCAGGACAAGCTGGAACGCGCGCTCGCGCACCACGGGGTGACCAGCCTCGACCGCTCCGTCGAGCTCGAGGAGGCGCTGTTCCGCGTCCATCTCGCGCAGCAGCGCACCGCGACCAGCACCGCCGCGGTGATCGGGCTGCTCGAGGGCCGCCTGCGCACCGGCGCGCCGGACGACGAGCACGACGCCGAGCAGCTGCGTGACACCCTCGACCGGCTGATCCTCGCCACCCAGGCCCGCCAGCCGGTGATCGGTGACCTCGCACGGCGGGCCCGTTACCGCGCGTTCGAGCAGCCCCGGCTCAAGCGGCAGCGTGACGCGGTGTACGCGCGGGTCCGCGAGCACCTGCGGGCCCTGGCCGAGGACCCGCACCGGCCCGACCGTGACCAGCGCATGGCCGAGCTGGTCGCGGCGCCCGAACCGCTGCTCGGCCTGCTCGAGGACCCGGTCTGCGCGGGCGACGGGCTCGCGCCGATGCTCGAGCTGCTGACCCGCCGCTACTACCGCACCCGCGAGCTGTCCTCGGTCCGCTCGCAGCCGACCAACGGCCGCCAGGCGGTGGTCGCCGACTTCGTCGATCCGCGGGGCAGCGGCCGCGTCGTCGCCGTGTCGGCGACGGCCGAGGACCTCTCCGAGGCGCTGGACACCGCCGCGCAGCTCAGCCGTGACGTCCCGCCCGACGCCGGTGCCGGCGCCGTCGCCGACGTCTACGTCACCTGGCGCGACGCCCCGGCGGACCTCGACCTGCTCGCGGCGGGGCTCGAGGCCGACCTGGACGCGGCCACGCTGCCCGGGCCCCTGCGACGCGTGACCCTGTCGGTGACGGTCGCCCCCGGCGACGACGCCGACGCCCCGGAGCGCCCGTCGGTCGAGCACCTGACCTTCCGGCGCACCGACGCCGGGTTCCGCGAGCGCCGTCACCTGCGCGGCATCCATCCGCTGATCGCCGGCAGGCTGGACCTGTGGCAGTTCGAGAACTTCGAGCTGACCCGGCTGCCGACCGGCGACGACGGGGTGTATCTGTTCCGCGGCGTGGCCCGCGACCACCCCGAGGACGAGCGGCTGTTCGCGCTCGCCGAGGTGCGTGACCTCACCGCCGACCGCGACGCCGACGGGCGGGTCGTCGCACTGCCGGAGCTCGAGCAGGTGCTGGCCGCCTGCCTCGACGACCTGCGACAGGCCCGGGCGGAGCTGCCGCCCGAGCAGCGCCCGGAGTGGAACCGGGTCGTGCTCAACGTCTGGCCGGTGGTGGAGGTGCCGATCGCCGAGCTCGAGCCGGTGATCCGCGCGCTGGCCCCGACCACCGAGGGACTGGGCCTCGAGCAGGTCGCGGTCCAGGCCCGACTCGCCGCCCCGGACGGCGAGCCACGGGCGGTGGTGGTGCGCATGTCCCGCCCGCCCGGGCAGGGGTTCAAGCTGTGGATCGGGGACCCGCCCACCCAGCCGATCAAGCCGTTCGACGCTGCCAGCCGGCGCATGATGCGGGCGCGCCGGCGCGGCTCGGTCTACCCCTACGAGCTGGTGCCCCTGATCACCCGCGGCGGGGACGAGCTGACCACCGACGGGACGCTGCCGGGATTCGAGGAGCACGACCTCGACGACGACCGGCTGGTGCCGGTGGTGCGACCGCCGGGCGGCAACGCCGCGGGGGTCGTGGTCGGGCTGGTGACGACCCGCACCACCCGTTATCCCGAGGGCATGACCCGGGTCGCGATCCTCGGTGACCCGACCCGGGGGCTCGGATCGATCGCGGAAGGTGAGGGCCGACGCATCATCGCCGCGATCGACCTGGCCGTGCAGCGGGGGATCCCCGTCGAGTGGTTCGCCGTCTCGTCGGGCGCCCGGATCGCCATGGACTCCGGCACGGAGAACATGGACTGGATCGGACGGGTGCTGCGCCGCATCATCGAGTTCACCCAGTCCGGCGGGCAGATCAACGTGGTCGTCGCGGGCATCAACGTCGGCGCCCAGCCGTACTGGAACGCCGAGGCCACGATGCTGATGCACACCCGGGGCACGCTGATCATGACCCCGGACAGCGCGATGGTGCTGACCGGCAAGCAGGCGCTCGACTACTCCGGGGGCGTGTCGGCCGAGGACAACTTCGGCATCGGCGGCTACGACCGGATCATGGGCCCCAATGGCCAGGCACAGCACTGGGCTCCGGACCTCGCCAGCGCCTGTGAGCTGCTGTTCGCCCACTACGAGCACGCGTATGTCGCACCGGGTGAGCGGTTCCCACGACGGGCGCACACCGATGATCCGACCGACCGCGACATCAGCGATACGCCGCACCAGGTCGAGGGCACGACGTTCACGCGCGTCGGCGACATCTTCTCCGACGAGCACAATCCGGGACGCAAGAAGCCGTTCGACATCCGCACGGTGCTTCGCGCGGTCGCCGACCGCGACCACGCGCCGCTCGAGCGCTGGCGCGACCAGGCGGACGCACAGATGGCGGTGGTCTGCGACGCCCGGCTCGGCGGGCACGCGGTGACGCTGCTCGGAGTCGAGTCCCGGCCCCTGCCCCGACGCGGACCGGTGCCCGCCGACGGGCCGGACCAGTGGACGGCCGGCACGCTGTTCCCGCAGGCCTCCAAGAAGCTCGCCCGGGGGCTCAACGCCGCCAGTGGCACGCGACCGGCGGTGGTGCTGGCCAACCTGTCCGGGTTCGACGGCTCGCCGGAGTCTCTGCGGCGCTGGCAGCTCGAGTACGGCGCGGAGATCGGGCGGGCCGTGGTCAACTTCGACGGACCGATCGTGTTCTGTGTCATCTCGCGCTACCACGGCGGCGCCTTCGTGGTGTTCTCCACCACCTTGAACGACCACCTCGAGGTAGCCGCCGTCGAGGGCTCCCACGCCTCGGTCATCGGTGGCCCCCCGGCCGCCGCCGTGGTGTTCGCGGGCGAGGTCAGCGCCCGCACCGACCGCGATCCCCGGGTCGCCGCACTGCGCGAGCAGCTCGCCGCCGCCAGCCCCGACGAGCTCGCCTCGGTGCGCGCCGAGCTCGAGCGGGTCCGCGAGGACGTCCGCTCCGAGCAGCTCGGCGAGGTGGCCGCGGAGTTCGACGCGATCCACTCGATCGAGCGAGCACAGCAGGTCGGCTCGGTCGACCACATCGTGGCGCCGACACAGCTGCGGCCCTACCTGATCGACGCGGTCGAACGCGGCATGCGTCGGGTGGCCGAGCGCTGAGGGCACGCCGGCCACCGGCAGCCGGTCGGGCCGGGGGCGTCGCGCCCGTCGCCTGATGGGATACCTCTGGAAGCGTCGGGATCGAATCCCGCCGACGTGCCCGCGAGCAACTACTCTACGCAATCGCCCATGCACGGACAGTGACACGCGAGGAGGAGGCGCTGTGAGCACCGTGACCTCCGGCGGGGACGCCGCGAGCCGCCGGTCGGTGGAGCAGCGTCGTGTCGAGCTGATCGACGCCGCCGTGGCGGTGCTCGCCGAGGACGGTCTCGGCCGGGCCACCACCCGGGCGATCACCGACCGCGCGGGACTGGCCCTCGGGGCGTTCCATTACGCCTTCGACTCCAAGGACCAGCTGCTCGAGGCCGTCATCGACCGGGTCGCTGCGACGACGACCGGCCGCCTGCAGGCGACCCTCGACGAGGTCGCCGGCGGTGACGAGCCCACCACCGCCAGCGGGGCGACCCGGGTAGCGGGCTACCTGCGACGGTTCCTCACCCGGTACTGGGACCAGCTGGCCGACACCCCAGGGCTGCAGCTCGCGCAGTACGAGCTGACGGTGCACGCCCTGCGCGAGCCCGGCATGCACGGTGTTGCCGCCCGGCAGTACGACCACTACGTCGACACCCTCGCTGCGGGGATCGCGCAGGTCCACGGGGCTCCCCGGGACGACGCCACCGACGACCTCGCCCGGTTCGTGGTCGCCACCCTCGACGGCCTGCTGCTGCAGCGCCTCGCAGACGGCGACGCCGACCGCTCACGTCGGCAGCTGCGTCACTACGTCGAGGCCGTCGAGGCGGTCGTGACCGCACACCTCGACCCGGAGCACTGACCCCGCCCGATGCGGTGGTCACACCCCCAGGCTACGGCCGATGATCTCCTTCATGATCTCGTTGGTCCCGCCATAGATCCGCTGGACCCGAGCGTCGACGAAGGCCCGAGCGATCGGGTACTCGCGCATGTAGCCGTAGCCGCCGTGCAGCTGCACGCAGGTGTCGACCACCTCACCGAGCACATCGGTCAGCCAGTACTTGGCCATCGCGGCCTCGTCGACGGTCAACTCGCCGGCGTTGTGCGCCGAGATGCAGCGATCGGCGAACTGCTCGCCGATCGTGATCTTGGTGTGCATCTCCGCGAGTTGGAAGCGCGAGTTCTGGAACGAGCCGATCGGCCGGCCGAAGGCCTCGCGCTGCCGGCAGTAGTCCAGGGTGAGATCGAAGGCGGCCCGGGCACCGGCCATCGCGCCAACCGCGATCGACAGCCGCTCCTGCGGCAGGTTCTCCATCAGCTGGACGAAGCCCTGCCCCTCCTCGCCCAGCAGGTTCTCGCGCGGCACGACGACGTCGTCGAACACCAGCTCGGCCGTGTCCTGGGCGTGCATGCCGATCTTGTCCAGCTTGCGGCCGCGGCCAAACCCCTCCATGCCCCGCTCGACGACGAGCAGGCTGATCCCTTCGTGGCGCGCCTGCGGATCGGTCTTGACGCAGACCACGACCAGATCGGCGAGCAACCCGTTGGTGACGAAGGTCTTGGTCCCGTTGAGCAGATAGGTGCCGTCACCCTGGTCGAGTGCGGTGGTGGACATGGCCGCCAGGTCCGAGCCGGTCCCCGGCTCGGTCATCGCGATCGCGGTGATGGTCTCGCCCGCAGCCATCGAGGGCAGCCACCGCTGCTTCTGCGCGGCGTCGGCGTACGCCAAGAGGTAGGGCACGACCACGTCGTTGTGCAACGCGAAGCCGACGCCTGACGCACCGACCTTGACCAGCTCCTCGCTGACGATCGCGTTGTAGCGGAAGTCGGGGACTCCGCCTCCGCCGTACTCGCCCGGCACGTCGGTGCACAGCAGGCCCTGCCGGCCAGCCTTCGCCCACAGCGCACGGGGGACGTGTCCGTCCTGCTCCCACTGGTCGTGGTAGGGAGCGATCTCGTCTGCCACGAACCGCGCCGCGGCCTCACGGAACGCGTCGTGCTCCTCGTCGAAGATCGTGCGCTGCACGTGCTGCTCCCTTCCGGGTGCCGCTCGACGCCCGAAGCACGGAACGTTCCTGGTGGATTCGTTCCCCTGGGACTCTAGCGTGCCGGCTCAGAGCAGCCCGGCCCGGTCGATCGCGACGATGCCGACGATCGTCAGCACCAGTCCGACGCCGACCCGGACCCACAGGGAGACGAGCTTGCCCACCGACAGCCGTGCCACCTCGTCGTTGCCGGGGAAGCGGCCGGTGCGGTGATAGCGCCACAACGCCGCCAGGGTGCCCACCATCATCGCCGCGCCGACCGCGGCGAACGTGCCGACCAGCAGAAAGGCCCAGGAGGTCTCGCCCACGCGTCCACGTCCTCGGGTCCGTCGTCACAGGTGGCATCGAGGTGGCGGCCGACCGGGGGTGGCAGGCCAGCTCCGGCCGCCGCCGCAGGAGGGCAGTGTACGAGCCGCGGTTCACACCCCCGTGCCCGACCGGGTACACCAGCCCATGACGCGTGGAACCGGCCCCGCGCCGGCGACGTCCCACCAGTCGATCGACACGCACCACCTGATTGCGGACGGCGTCCTCGGAGGAACACGATGCGCACGTGGCGAACGACCGCCCTTCGCCTGCTGGCCGCCGCCAGCCTGCTGCTGCTGGCTGGCGCCTGCGGGGAGGCCGACGGGCCGGCGGACGAGCCGGACACGCCCACCGACGAGGCGACCCCTGACGACCCGGACGAGCCCGACACAACGCAGGAGGACGCCATCGACGAGGCGCTGGTCGACCACGTCACCGCCGCGGTCGAGGCCGCGGCCGCCGACGCCGACGTCTCGGCCGACGACGTCGAGGTGGTCCGCGCCGAGTCGGTGACCTGGTCGGACGGGGCGGTCGGCTGCCCCCAGCCGGGTGAGATGTACACCCAGGCGCTGGTCGAGGGCTACCGGATCGAGCTGTCGGTCGCGGGCGAGACCGTCTCCTACCACGGCGCCGACGGCGACGAGCCGTTCCGCTGCGACGACCCGCAGGAGCCGGCCGACGGCGAGCGAGAGGTCAGTTGAGGCTCGGGTCCGCCGGGAAGGTGGCCAGCAGCTTCAGCTCGTCCGGCTGCCGGCGCAGGACCCGGTGCCACAGTCCGTCCGGGTCGTCGGTGAACACGTCTCCGGGCTCCGCGTCGACCGGGAACCACGCGCCCTGCACGATCTCGGACTCGAGCTGCTCCGGCGCCCACCCGGCGTAGCCGGCGAACACCCGGACCCGCTCCAGCTCGGTCGCGGCGAGCTTCGGGTCGGCGTCCAGGTCGACGAGCTGGATCCGTTCGAGGATCGGCACGACCCCGCCGGCACCGGGACGGTTCGCGGCGCCCAGGGCGACCACCGCGGTGGGCTCGACCGGACCTCCTCCGAACACGACCGGCGGGTCGGCTGCGAGCTCCACCCAGTCGGTGACCGTCTCGTGGACGGGCACGTCCGAGGCGCGGTTGAGCACGATGCCGACCGCTCCGTCCTCGTCGTGGTCGAGGACGAAGATGACCGCACGCTCGAAGTTCGGGTCATCGAGCGCGGGACTCGCCACGAGCAGGCGGCCGGTGTGCCACTCCATACGGTCCTCCTACCCGCACCGTACCGCCGTGATCGGGGTCACGGCAGGCGAGCGACCGAGGCGCGGCCGACCGGTCCGACCCGCGGCAACCGGGCAGCGGGCAGGCCGACCGGAGGCCTCGACCCGGCGCCAACGGGCAGGCCGTCAGATCGGGGTCGGTGAGCCGCCGGAGTCCGGTGGTCCGGCCGGGGAGCCGGGCGGTGGACCGTTGCCGCTGCG
>SKSM01000078.1 GCA_007122985.1 Nitriliruptoraceae bacterium
CCCGTCGGCACCGCCGGCCCACGCCCGTGACCGCGCTGAGCCCACGACGCCCCCGCCCCCGCCACCCGGCCCGGCGCCGCGGGATGCCGCCCCGAGCCCGCCGACGGGCGACGACAGCCTCGACCTGTCCAACTTCACCGCGAAGGGCCGCAAGGTCAGCGGCAAGGGCCGTCGGTCCCGACGCTGACCGTCCGCCGTCCCGCCCTCAGCTCCCACCGGCACCGATGGTGACCCTGGTGCCGTAGCCTGGTCGCTGTCCCGGTCGCCGTCTCCTCGACGAGCCCTTGCCGCCTGCCGAACCGCCACCGACCGACCCCGCCGCGGACCGCGGCGACGGCCGCCTGTCCGGGTCCGGCGGCATGCTCGACGGCCCGGACGCGGCGCTGGCCGCCGCCGTCGCCGACGACCACGAGGCCTCGCTCGACCTGGACGGGCTGGCCTCGCATGCCGGCACCACCCGGACGCTGCTGGACGCACTCGCGCGCGCCGGGCTGCTGCTGCCGCACCACGTCGATGACGACGGCGTCGAACGCTACTCGGCCGCGGACGTCCGGGCGGTGCAGGCCGGGCTCACCCTGCTGGAGGCCGGACTGCCCCTGGCCGAGCTGCTCGACCTCGGCCGCCGCACCGACGCCGCCATCCAGGGCGTCGCCGAGCACGCGGTGGAGGCGTTCCTGCGGTTCGTCCGCGACCCCGTGCGCGGGACTGCCGCCTCCGAGGAGGAGGCGAGCGACCGACTGGTCACCGCCTACGGCCGGATGCTGCCCGCCACCGAGCAGTTGGTCGCCCACCATCTGCGCCGGCGGCTGGTCGCCGAGGCCACCGCCCGGGTCGCCCGCGAGCTGACCGACGAGGCCGACGCGTGAAGCTGCGCGTGCGCACGGTGCCGCTGGACGAGCCGCGGCCGCTGCTGGACCTGCCGCCGGACCCGCGGTCGGCGCTCAGCTGGGTGCGACGCGGCGAGGGCCTGGTCGCCTGGGGCGAGGCCGCGCGGCTGCGCCCAGGCCTCGGCGAGGAACGGTTCGACGCCGCCGATGCCGCGTTCGGCGACCTCGCCGCCGACGCCGAGGTGGTGGACGAGGTCGAGCGACCCGGCACGGGCCTGATCGCGTTCGGCTCGTTCAGCTTCGACGCGGACGCCGCCGGCTCCCGGCTGATCGTCCCGCGGGTGGTGGTCGGACGCCGCGACGGGGTCACGTGGCTGACCACGATCGACCCGCCCGGTGCTGCGCCGGCGGATTCGCCCGCCGACGCGCCGTCGACGGCCGTCCGACGCGACCGGCCACGGTACGCCGGCTCGTCCAAGCCCGACCTGCACTGGCTGGAGGCGGTGGCCGCCGCGATCGAGCGGATTCATGCGGGCGAGCTCGACAAGGTCGTGCTCGCCCGCGACCACGCGCTGTGGTCCCACGAGCCGTTCGATCCGCTCGAGCTCGCACGGCGGTTGACCGTGCGATTCCCCCACTGCCACACCTTCGTCGCGGACGGCCTGGTCGGCGCGACACCCGAGCTGCTGCTCTCGCGCGCCGGCCGGACGGTCCGGTCCCATGTGCTGGCGGGCACGACCGGTCGCAGCCTCGACGAGGCCGAGGACGCGGCGCTCGGTGCGGCCCTGCTGGCCTCCGACAAGGACCTCGCTGAGCACCGGTTCGCCGCGGCCTCGGTCGACGCGGTGCTCGCCCCACGGTGCCGGCAGCTGGACGTCGATCCCGAGCCACGGCTGCTGCGGCTCGACAACGTCCAGCACCTGGCGACGACCTTCGCCGGGGAGTTGTCCGACGACCACAGCAGCCTCGACATCGTCGGCGCCCTGCATCCGACCGCCGCGGTCGGAGGGACCCCTCGTGACCGCGCCCAGTCCCTGATCCGCGAGCTCGAGGGCATGGACCGGGGCCGGTATGCGGCGCCCGTGGGCTGGACCGCCCCCGACGGTGACGGCGAGTGGGGCATCGCGCTGCGCTGCGCGGAGCTGACCGGCGCCCGTGCCCGCCTGTTCGCCGGCGTCGGCGTCGTCGCCGGCTCGCTCCCCGAGGCCGAGCTCGAGGAGACCCGGCTGAAGCTGCGCGCGATGCTGGCGGTGCTCGACCCCGCCGGTGCCGACGCATGACACCGCCGCCCCCACCGCGCGAACGCGGCGTCGACCCACGGCGCATCGTCCCGGCGTCGTGGAGCATGCGGCAGCGGTGGATCGCCGCTGCCGTGGTGACCGCGGTGACCATCGGCGGCGTCACCGCCTACGAGACCGGCCTGCTCGGGCCCCAGCTGGCCGAGGCACCCCGACACGGCTCGTTCGTCGAGCCCCGCGACGACGGCACCGTGCTCGCGGGGCTCGAGACCAATCTGCGCAACGAGGGGCGCACGCCGGTGACCATCGAGGCACTGACACCACCGCAGCTCGACGGGGTGCGCTGGCGTGCGGCCGACGAGCTGCCGGTCACCGTGGCACCGGGCGCGGACGCGCCCGTCACGATCGTCTTCGAGGTGGACGCCTGCGAGCTCGACGCGCTCGGCTACGACCAGTTGGACCTCCGCGCCGAGGCCGGCGTCCTCCCCGCGCGCGAGGTCACGGTCGCCCCCGTCGAGCCCGCCTCGGTGATCGAGCCGGCCGACGCCACCGGGGCGGGAACGCCCGTACCGCCGTGGGACGACCAGCCACCGAGCTGGCTGCTGGAGGTGCTGGCGCCGATCTGCGCCGACCCGGCCGCGGTCGCGGAGCTCGTCGAGACGCGGTGAGGTCGGTGCCCGCTGCTCACGCGAGCGCGTCGAGCCGGGCGTGGACGGCGGCGGTCAGCTCGCGGTGCAGCGCGAGGTTGGCGGCTCGGTCGGTGCGCACGTGGACCAGCTGCAGCCCGCCAGCGGAGATCGCACCGGTGACCGCGGTCGGCAGCTCACCGGCGGTGGTCACCTCCCGGTAGCCGAGCCGGTGGAACGCGGCGAGGTCTGCGAGGTCGCGCCCGTGCGGGGTGCCGAAGACCCGCTCGAACGGGCCGGGGTGGTCGGCCTGCGGGAGGAACGAGAAGATCCCGCCGCCGTCGTTGTCCACCACGACGAAGGTCGCGTCGACAGCGGGGACGTCTGCGGAGAGCAGTAGCCCGGTGCTGTCGTGCAGGAACGCGAGATCGCCGAGCAGTCCGACCGTCGGACCCGCGGGGCGAGCAGCCACCGACGCATCGCTGGCAGCCAGCGCAGTGCCGAGCGTGGTCGACACCAGCCCGTCGATCCCCGACGCGCCCCGGTTGCCCACGATCCGCACGCCTCCCCGCGGCCGGAGGAACCGGTCGAGGTCGCGCACGGGCATCGACGATGCCGCCACGAGCGTCGCGCCGTCCGGCAGACAGGCACCGAGGTCGCGCGCGGTGCGCGGCTCCGTCGGCGCGTCGCTTGCGTCCAGCGCGGCGTCCAGCACCGCGGCGGCGGCGGCGTCCAGCGTGCGCCACGAGTCCGACCACGCCGAACCGGCCG
>SKSM01000103.1 GCA_007122985.1 Nitriliruptoraceae bacterium
AGCGGCCTCGTCGCGCGGTAGGGTCGGCCGTCGACGCGGGAGGTGGTGGTGGAGCCGGACGACGCCCGGGCGCTGCTCCGCGGCGCGCTGGACGCCGCCGGGGTCGAGCTCACCGACGTCGGTGAGCGCCGCTACCTCGCCGTCCTCGCCGGGGAGTGGAAGCGCACCATCCCGGTGCTCTTCGAGGTCGAGGAGCGCTCACTGACCCTGCGTTCGCTGTTCTCGGCCGGACCTGACGAGGGGCACGCGGAGGTCTACGAGCTGTTGCTGCAGCGCAACCAGCGCTCGGGACCGGTCCACTTCGCGCTCGACGATGACGGCGACGTCGTGCTGATCGGCCGGATCGCGCTGGCGGTGCTCGACGAGGCATCGCTCGACGAGCTGCTCGGAGCGCTGGTCGCGGTCGCCGACGCGACCTTCAACCGGGTTCTGCGCACCGGATTCGCCAGCTACCTGGAAGCGGAGCAGCGCTGGCGGGCGAAGGAGGGACTGGCCCCCAATCCGGTCGGTGATCCGATCCCCGGGCGGACGGACGACACGGGCCGGACGGCGTAGCATGCGCCCGACACCCCGGGGGTGAGGAGGCGGTTCTGGACGGCACGCTGGCGATCATCGGCACGGGACGGCTCGGCGAGGCGCTGCTGCGGGGGCTGCTGCGCTCTGCCTGGCTGCAGCCGAGCCAGGTGGTGTGCACTGCCCGGCGCGAGGAGCGGTGTGCGGAGCTCGAGCGCGACCACGGGGTCAAGGCCACCACCGACAACCGCCTCGCGGTCGAGTCCGCGGAGGTGGTGCTCGTCGCGCTCAAGCCCCAGGTGCTGCTGACCGTGGTCGACGCGGTCGGCGCGTCGTTCCGCCCGGACCAGACGGTGATCTCGGTCGCGGCCGGCATCCCGACCGCAGCCATCCAGGATGCGATCCCCGGCGAGGTCCCGGTGGTGCGCGTGATGACCAACACCCCGGTCCAGGTCGACGCCGCCATGTCGGTGGTGTGTGCCGGCACCCACGCGGCCGAATCCGACCTGGTCCTGGCCGAGGAGATCCTGGGCCACGTTGGCAGCGTGATCCGGCTCGGCGAGGAACACCTCAACGCCGTCACCGCCCTGTCCGGCTCCGGCCCCGCCTACCTGTTCCTGCTGGCCGAGGCGATGATCGACGCGGGGATCCTGCTCGGCCTTCCACGTGACGTCTCGACCGAGCTGATCGTGCAGACGATGGTGGGCAGCGCGCGGATGCTGCGTGAGACCGGCGCGCACCCCGTCGAGCTGCGTGAGATGGTCACCTCCCCGGGCGGAACGACGATCGCTGCGATCCGTGAGCTCGAGAGCGCACGGGTGCGCGCCGCGTTCCTGGATGCGATCGAGGCCGCCAAGCTGCGTGCCGAGGAACTGGCCGGCCGCTGACCGGCCACGGGCGCTGCAGGCAGCTGCGCGGCGGTCGGGCCCGTCCCGACGCGACGTATCCTGGCGGTCATGCTCCGTCGCTGTCCGAGGTGGCCGTGTCCCGTCGTCTGCTGCCGTTCGTCGCTGCCGCCGTGCTCCTGTCGGCCTGCACCGGGGACGAGGGGCCCGAGCTCGCCACGGCGGAGGTCGGCCCGGCCGAGGTCGTCCAGACCGTCGCGGCGCCCGCCGAGCTCGCGCCGGCTGCGCGTGCCCCGGTCACCGCCGACGTGGCAGGCGAGGTGGTCGAGCTCGCGGTCTCCGACGGCGACCGGGTCGTGGCCGGTGAGGTGTTGATGCAGCTCGCCTCCGAGCAGCTCGAGCGCCAGGTCGAGCAGGCCGAGCAGGCGGTGGAGGCGGCACGGTCGGCCGGTGCCACGGCTGCCGGCGCCGGTGCGGCACCGGACCTCGTCCCGGTGGTCGGCTCCCTGCGCGGACAGCTCGACACGCTGCTGCCCGAGCTCGTCGGCGCGCTCGATGCGCAGGTCGGGGCAGCCGAGGCCGCACTCGAGTCGGCCGTCATCGGTGTGGTCGAGGCCAGCGAGGCCGGCGACGAGGTGCGGGCCGAGCTGGTCGCAGCACTCGAGGACAGCGACGTGGTGGCGGCCGTCGACGGGCTCGATCTCGATGCACTCGCGACGGGGCCGGACGTCTCCGCTGCCGTGGCCACGCTCGAGCAGGCACGTGACGCGGTGACGCAGTCGCGCGCGGGCCTCGCTCGCGCACAGGGCTCGTTCCGGGAGGCGTCGCAGGAGCTCGCCGAGGTCGAGACGGGGCTTGCACAGCAGACCGCGGCGACCGAGGCCGCCCAGGCGGCTGCCGTCGAGGCGCAGGTCGCAGAGGCGGAGGCCGCGCTCACCGCCGTCGAGGAGCGGCTGGACGAACTGACGATCGTCGCCCCGATCAGCGGGGTCGTCGAGCTCGAGCGCGGTGGCACCTCGCCGGTGCCGGGCGACGGGCTGAACGGGCTCGACGGCCTGGGCGGGCTTGGCGACACGGCCGGGCAGCTCGGTGACGGCGCCTTCGACGGGCTGGGCGGCCTCGGAGGCGCGGGTGACGGCGTCGAGCGTGCGCTGCGCGTCGGTTCGCAGGTCGGTCCGGGCCAGCTCGTCGCGACGGTGTTCGACCTGTCGAGCTTCACCGTCGAGGTCGAGGTGGACGAGATCGACGTCGTCGAGGTCGCGGTCGGCCAGCCGGTGACGGTGACCGTCGACGCCTTTCCGGCCGAGACCCTGCACGGCGAGGTCGACCGGATCGCGATCGAGCCGCTGCGTGACGCCGCCGGTGGTGCCCGCTATCCGATCAGTGTCGAGCTGACCGAGATCCCGTCGCAGGTGGAGCTGCGGGTCGGCCTGACCGCCGCTGTGGAGATCGAGGTCGCCCGGGTCGACGCGGACCTCGCGGTCCCGACCTCGGCGCTGCTGCGGCGGGGCGATGCGGAGGTCGTCTATGCCGTGCGCGACGGCGTCGCCGAGGAGATTCCGGTCGAGTTGGTCGCCATCGGCGACGAGGAGGCCGCGATCGAGGGGCGGATCGAGGCTGGCGAGACGGTGGTGACCACCGGCGTCGAGCTGGTCGCCGACGGCGACGAGGTCGAGGTCGACCGGTGAGCGACCCGGTCCTGCTGACCGCGGACGCCGTCGAGCGCGTCTACCGGCTCGGCCGCGACATCGAGGTGCCGGCGCTGCGGGGCGTGAGCTTCGCCGTCGACCGCGGTGAGTACGTCGCGATCGTGGGCTCGTCCGGCTCGGGCAAGTCGACCCTGCTCAACCTGCTCGGCGTCCTGGACCGGCCGACCTCGGGGCAGGTGCGCTACGACGGCCGGGACGTGCGCGAGATGGGTGACACCGACCTGGCCGCCCTGCGCAACCGTCGCATCGGGTTCGTGTTCCAGTCGTTCCACCTGCTGCCCCGGCTCACGGCCGTCGACAACGTCGCACTGCCCCTGATCTACCGCCCCGGGACCCCGCGCTCGCGTCGGGACGCCGCGGTCCGGGCGCTGACCCAGGTCGGTCTCGCCGACCGGCTCGAACACCGGCCGACGGAGCTCTCGGGTGGGCAGCAGCAGCGCGTCGCGATCGCCCGGGCGCTGGTCACCGACCCGGCGCTGATCCTGGCCGACGAGCCCACCGGCAACCTCGACAGCGTGACCGGGCTGGACATCATGACCCTGCTCGAGCAGCTGCAGTCCGAACGGGGAACGGCACTGGTGGTGATCACCCACGAGCACCAGATCGCACAGCGGGCGCAGCGGACCATCGAGCTGCGCGACGGCCTGGTCGTCTCCGAGGCGCCGGCATGAGCCCGCGCGAGGCCGTCCGCGTCGCGCTCCAGGCACTGGCCGCCAACCGGCTGCGATCGGCGCTGACCACGCTGGGTGTGCTGATCGGGGTGATGTCGGTCGTGCTGCTCGTCGCCATCGGTCAGGGCGCGCGCAGCGAGATCACCAGCGCCATCGAGGGTCTCGGGTCGAATCTGCTGTTCGTGCTGCCGGGGGACGGCGATTTCGGCTCCGGGCCCACCCGCAGCCGCTTCGTCCTCGACGACGTCGAGCGGATCGATCAACGCCTGCCCGGAGCGCAGCGCCGAACGGCCGGATCGACCGTGGGCGCGGAGACCCTCCAGGTCGACGGCGAGCGCGTCAGCGCCAGCGTCCAGGCCGTGACGGCCAGCTACCCCGATGTGCTCAACCGTGAGCTCGCCCGGGGCCAGCTCTTCACCGAGTCGGACGTGGTGACCTCCCGCCGCACCGCCGTGCTCGGGGCGAGCGTCGCCGAGGAGTTGTTCGCCCGGCAGGACCCGATCGGTCGGCAGGTGAGCATCGGCGGGGTGCAGTTCCGGGTCACGGGGGTGCTGACCCGCATCGGTGGGGACGGCAGTCCGTTCGGTCCCGATCAGGATCGCACCGCCCTGGTGCCGATCACCACCGGCCAGCGGCTCTTCGGCGTCGACCGCCTGGACTCGATCTTCGTGCGCGCGAGCTCGACCGCGGCGGTCGACGCGGATCGTGAGGTCATCCGGGCCGCGCTCGGCGAGCGGCTGGACGAGGACGAGTTCAGCGTCGTCAGCCAGGACGAGATCATCGGCGTGGTGGGCGACATCCTCGCCATCCTCACCGGGGTGCTCGCAGCGATCGCGGGGATCTCCCTGCTCGTCGGTGGGGTCGGCGTGTCGAACATCATGCTGGTGTCGGTCAGCGAGCGGACCCGCGAGATCGGACTGCGCAAGGCGCTCGGGGCCCGCACACGCGACATCACGGCCCAGTTCCTGCTCGAGGCGGTGGCGCTGACGGCGCTCGGTGGTCTGATCGGGCTCGGACTGGGCATCGGTGGATCCCACCTGGTCGCGGCCTTCGCGCCGGTGCCTGCGGAGGTGACCTGGTGGTCGGTGGCACTGGCGCTCGGCACATCGGTCGCCGTCGGGCTGGTGTTCGGGGTGCTCCCCGCACGGCGTGCCGGCAAGCTCGATCCGGTCGAGGCCCTGCGCCGCGACTGACGAAGACGACGGGCGGGCCGGCGAGCCGGCAGGTGCGCGTCGCTACGCTCGTCCACCGTTCCCGGGAGGAGTGAGCTTGGCAGGCGAGGGACCGTCGGCCGTCGGCCGTGTCGCGCTCATCTGGGATGACGGCGTGGCCAGCTACGACCTCGGTGCGGGCCATCCCCTCGCGCCGGTTCGCGTCGAGCTCACCGTCGATCTGATCCGTCGGGTGGGCCAGCTCGGCAACGGTGTCGACGAGATCCGGCCGGCCGCGATCACCGAGACCGAGCTGCTCCGGCTCCACCGTGAGGAGTTCGTCGACACCGTCAAACGCCTGTCGAAGGATCCGACCGCGCGCGCGGAGGCCGCCTACGGGCTCGGCCCCGGGGACACCCCGGCGTTCGCGGGGATGCACGCCGCGTCGATGCTGGTGTCGGCCGGCTCGGTCGAGGCCGCGCGTCAGGTCTGGGAGGGCGATTCGGACCATGCGTTCAACCCGGCCGGCGGGCTGCACCATGCGATGCCCGGCCGTGCGGCCGGATTCTGTGTCTACAACGACCCGGCGATCGCGATCGACTGGCTGTTGGAGCACGGCGCCGACCGTGTGGCATACGTCGACCTCGACGTGCACCACGGTGACGGTGTGGAGGTGATGTTCGCTGACGACCCGCGGGTGCTGACGATCTCCCTGCACGAGTCGGGTCGGTATCTGTTCCCCGGCACGGGCGACGTCGTGGACATCGGGCGTGACCGCGCCCGTGGCAGCATCGTGAACCTTCCGCTGGCCCCCGGCACGACCGGGCGGATCTGGCTCGACGCCTTCGACGCGGTCGTCGAGCCGCTGGTGCGTGCCTTCACCCCCGACGTGCTGGTCACCCAGCTCGGCTGCGACACCCACGCCACGGATCCGCTCGCCCACCTCGCGTTGACGGTCGACGACATGGCGGGCGCCTACCACCGACTGCACCGCCTCGCCCACGAGCTCACCGAGGGCCGCTGGATCGCACTGGGTGGCGGGGGCTACCAGCTGGTCGAGGTGGTGCCACGGGCATGGACCCTTGCGTTCGCGGAGATGACCGGACGGGCGCTGCCCGTGGACACGCCGATCGACTGGCGCGAGATCGCCGTCCAGCGCACCGGCGCGACCCCGCCCCGCTCGTTCACCGACGACCCCGTGCGGGTCTCCGACGCGATGCACCAGCAGGCCGACAAGACCGCCCGGGAGTCCGTCACCGCGCTGCGCGAGCTGGTGTTTCCGCTCCACGGGGTGCGCCACCGCCCGAATGACGGCTGACCGGGAGGCCCTCGACCACTACCTTGGGGGCTGCGTGGCCCGCCGGGAGCGGCTGCGTCGACGGTGACCGATCGGTGGTTGACGGCCATGAGTGATCCCCTGCTGACAGCGGCCGACGTCGCCGACGAGCTGCGCGTGTCGACCATGACCGTCTACCGTCTGGTCCGCCGTGGCGACCTGCCCGCGGTGCGGGTGGGCCGCAACTACCGCATCCGCCGCCGCGACCTCACGGCGTACCTCGAGGGCCAGACGGTGGAGCCGATCAGCGTCGAACTCGACGACACAGCGGACACCGACGCGCGCTGAAACGGCCGCGTTCGCGTCGCGGTGGCAGGACCGCTTCACTCGGAGTCTGCACCGGGCCCGCCGGTGCCGATGCCGAGGTACGAGGGGGCGAGGTCGTGACCGACGGCCGCCGCGTCCTGATCACCGGTGTCGCCGGGCAGCTGCAGGGCCTGGTCGCACAGGCCCTCGAGGCCCGCGACGACGTCGCCCACATCGTGGGTGTGGACGTGCGCGAACCGCCCGAGGACCTCGACCGCACCCGCTTCGTCCGTGCGGACCTGCGCAACCCGCTCGTCGGGCACGTGCTCGACGAGGACGGGATCGACACGGTCGTGCACCTGTCGACCACCACGGCGCCGGGCGCCGCCGGCGGCCGGCTGCGGATGAAGGAACGCAACGTCATCGGCGCGATGCAGCTGTTCGCGGTCTGCCAGCGCGCCAGCAGCGTGCAACGGGTCGTGCTCAAGTCCAGCACGGCCGTCTACGGGTCCGACCACACCGATCCGGCCAGCTTCGACGAACAGGCCACGCCGACCACGCCGCCGCGCCACGGGTTCGCCAAGGACGCGGCCGAGATCGAGGGCTACCTGCGCTCCACCGGTCGACAGCGACCCGGTCTCGAGCTGACGATCCTGCGGTTCGCCAATCTGCTCGGACCCCGGGTCGACAGTTCGTTCCTGTCGCTGTTCAGTCTGCCGGCGGTGCCGACGGTGCTCGGCTTCGACCCTCGGCTGCAGTTCTGCCACGAGGACGACGCCGTCGCCGTGCTCGAACTGGCGGCGACCGGCTCCCATCCGGGCACCTACAACGTGGCCGGCGAGGGCGTGCTCTACCTCTCGCAGTGCATCCGGCTCGCCGGGCGGGTCCCGGCGCCGGTGCCCGGCCCCTTCGTGTCGGCGTTGGCGGACGTGGCCCGGCGTACCGGCCGCGCCGACCTGCCCGCGGACCAGTTGCGGTTCCTGCGCTACGGCCGGGTCGTCGAGCTCGACCGGCTGCACCGCGAGTTCGGCTACGAGCCACGCTACAGCTCGCGTGCGGCGTTCGAGGACTTCGTCGAGCGTCGCCGCCTACGCGGGCCGGTGCAACCCCGCATGCGTCGGGCGGGGGTGTCGTACGGCCGGCCGGACGCCGACGTGGACAGGCGGTGACAGCGATGTCCGGAGAGCACGCACAGGTCATCTCGATCGCGGAGCAGCGCGCCGCCCGGGATGCCCGGCTGGGCGCAGGGGTCGACGACGGCCGTCCGCGCTGCGCGGCGACCACCGTCGAGGGTCGCCGGTGCCGCAACTACGCGGTCTCCGACGACCGCTGCCGTGTGCACACCCGACGCGAACATCCTGCGCGGGAACCGGTGCCGCCCCGTCGGGAACCGGGGCTGTACCCGGGCTCGCAGCGCAGTGGTGCCGCAGCGGCGCGAGGCGCGCAGCGGTCGATCGACGGGCCGGGTCACGGGGCGTCGACCGCTGGCCGCGGTGCCGAGGCCGGTGAGCCCCCGCCACGCGAGCCCGACGCGTTCGCCTGGGCCCAGCGCGAGCTCGCGCGCCGCGGCTTCGGCCGGGCGGTCGACGGGTTCGCGCTGCTGCGCGAGCTCGCTGACGACCGACTCGCCGAGGTCGTGCGCGCCGGAACCGAGCTGCTGCGCCGGCGCCTCAGTGGCGACTACACCGTCGACGAGTTCGGGTTCGACGAAGACCTGACGACCTCTGTGCTGCTGCCGCTGCTGCGACCGCTGCACCGCCACTACTGGCGGATCTCGTCGCACGGGGTCGAGCACCTGCCGGCCGAGGGGCCGGGACTGCTGGTGGTCAACCACGCGGGCACGCTTCCGGTGGACGCGGTGATGACGCGGTTGGACGTCTTCGACGCCACCGGTCGGCACCTGCGCGAGCTCGCCGCCGACCTGGTGTTCCGCACGCCGGTCGTCGGCCCACTGGCCCGCAAGGGGGGCGCGACCCTGGCCTCGGGGGGTGATGCCGACCGGCTGCTCGCGGCCGGGGAGTTGGTGGGCGTCTGGCCCGAGGGGTACAAGGGGCTCGGCAAGCCCTGGCGGGACCGCTACAAGCTCCAGCGGTTCGGTCGGGGCGGGTTCGTCGCGACCGCGCTGCGGGCCGGTGCGCCGATCGTGCCGACGGCCGTGGTCGGCAGCGAGGAGATCTACCCGCTGCTGTTCGACCTGCGGGCCCTGGCGCGGCTGTTCGGACTGCCGTACTTCCCGGTGGTCGCCCAGGCGCTGGCGCTGCCGGTGGTGGGACCGTTCGCCCTGCTGCCGCTGCCGTCCAAGTGGGTCATCGAGTACGGCGATCCGATCCTGACCGCCGCTTACCCGCCGGAGGTCGCCGACGACCCGATGGCGGTCTTCGACCTCACCGATCAGGTCCGCGGCCGCATCCAGGGGATGCTCCACACCAACCTGATGGGGCGACGGTCGGTGTTCCTCTGAGCCGGCGCCCCGACCGCTGGCCGACACCGATCGGCGCCGCTACAACGAGGCGGCCTGGATGAGCTGGACCGCCGCGGCGGCCACGATCAGGATCAGCAGGCCGATCAACGCGATCGATGTTCCGGTGCGCACAGCGTGTCCCGCCTCCGTGTGGCTCGCGAGGGTAGGTGGTCGGCCCGCACCGTCCCGACACCGCCTCGCCCGCGTCGCAGCCGCGGCGCCGCCGTGGCCCGCTCAGCCGCCGTCGGGTGGCACCGTCGGCTGGTCGGCGTCGTCCTCGTGCGCGCCGGGCGCCACCTCGACGTGGTCGGGCCGACCGAGCACCTCCTCGGCGGACGCACCGGCCAGCAGGTCGAGACACTTGCGCCGTTCCTGACGGAGGTAGCCGACGAGCGCAGCACGGTCGTCGAGGTAGCGCCGGCAGTCGAGCTCCAGGGTGATCGACGCCGGCGCGGTGGACACCGTGGCCGGCGTTCCGGGCCGTCGGCCCTCGCGCTCGGCGGCTGCGACCGCATGCAGGAAGCCGGCCAGTGGCAGCAGGCCGTGTCCCAGCGGCGCGTGGCTGTCGCGGCCGCCGCCCCGGTAGTCGGAGACGTGCAGGTGGGCCGCCTGGTCGCGCAGCTGCGTGTACGCCGCGATGATGTCCACCCCGGCCACGCCGAAATGGCTGGTGTCGAGCACGACGTGGCGGAAGGGGGCGAGGTGGTGGGGGTCGGTATAGCGGTGGAAGCGCACCGGACGGCTGCCGACGGTGACCGGATAGAGGTTCTCGACCCCGACGCGTGTCCCGAGCGCACCCGCCTCCCGCTCAGAGCCGTGGACCAGCCACCGGTGGAAGCCGCGCTGCCAGCGGTACGGCGGGTGGACGATCATCAGGTCCGCGCCGACACCGGAGGCCAGCTCGAGCGATCGTCGCGCCTTGACGACCGGGTCGGTGTCGAACACCCGCCGGGTCACCAGCAGGAACGGGCCGTGGACGACCGGGACGCCGATGCCCTCCTGCTCGGCCGTGCTCGCCACGCGCCCGGCGTCCTGGGTCGTGGGATCCTGGGTGACCATGAGCTCGACGCCGTCGAAGCCCGCCTCGGCGAGGACGGCGAAGCTCCAGTCGAGCGGGCGGGCGAACAAGGGGCCGGACGAGGCGAGGACGCGCATGAGCCAGACCATATCGGCCGCGGTGTGACCCCAGGACACCGGGTCAGGATCCAGCGGGGTGTCGTGCCGTGAACGCTCAGGCCTCGTTCGACGCCGCGAACAGCTCGAGCAACAGCTCGCCCGCGGAGACGCCCTCGTCCGCTGCGGACCGGCGTGCCAGGGTCACCGTGGTGCGGTCCTGGGGAAGCGGGCGGATCGTTGGTCCCGGCTCGACGTCATCGGGGGTCTCGGACTCCTGGGCTGCACCGCTGGCACCGGCCGCGTCGGGCTGCGATGCGTCGCTGGCCGTGTCCGTCTCCGACGCGGTCGGTTCGTCAGCACCCGGATCGGCGGTGGTCGGCGCGGCGGTGGTCGAGGGCTTGCGGAACAGCTGGGTGACCCACACCGTGCCGTCGGAGACGACCACGCCCATCCCGGTCTCGGTCCAGTCACCGTCGAGGAGGTTCTGGCGGTGGCTCGCCGAGGCCATCAGTGCGGCGTGGATCGTGTTCACCGATCCGCCCCGGCCGACGTTCTCGCCGACCTTGGTCCACCCGGTCACGTCGTCGCCGAGGCCCGGGTTGTGGTGCAGATCCTGGCGGTCGGCCATCCGGCGGCTGTGCTCACGGGCGACCGCGGTCAGGTCGGCGGCGGTCGACAGCGACGAGCGGCCCTGCTCGGCGCGTTCGCGGTTGGCGGCCGCGACGAAGGCGGCCTCCATCCCCGGGTCCGCGGTCGCCGGCGGCGCCATCGGCGGGAGCAGCGTGGCCACGACGGCCAGGACCGCGATCAGCCACCACCGCGAGCGTGACACGACGGGGCCGGGGAGCCCGACCCAGCCGGGCGTGGTGGTGGCCGTAGCGGCGCTCGGTGGCATCCGTCCGTCCCTGTTCGTGGGAGACGGAGCCCCGCGCGAGGCGTGGAGGTGGTGGAGTCCCTTCGGGAGCTCGGCTGCCGTGGCCGTCCTGGACGGCGGTAGGCCCGTGGCTTTGCGGACCGGCCTTTCGGCCGGGGTGCCGTTGTCGGGGAGCTCCGTCGTGTGTGTGTGTGGTTGTCTGCCCTCGGTATCGGCCGATGCCGGGGGTTGCTTGACCCGGTACGCGCCGCGGCACCGGTGCGCGCACACGGCACGGTCGGTCGGTGCGTTGTGCGGCTGCTGGGCACCGCGCCGCGTCGCGCCGCTAGCGTGCGCCCCGCGTACGCGCGTCCCGCGCCGCGTCGGGTCGATCCGGGAGTAGTCGACATGTCCGCTGCCGACGCCCCGACGCCGCAGCTGGTGGCGGGCATCCGTCAGCGGGCACGGTTGACCCAGGAGGAGCTCGCGCAGCGGCTCGGGGTGTCGTTCAGCACCGTCAACGCCTGGGAGACGGGCCGGAGCAGCCCCCAGCCGCGTCACCGGCGTCGCCTGGAGGACCTGGCATCGGAGCTCGGCGGGGCACCGGCACGACTGCGGATCCTGGTGGTCGACGACGACGAGACCGAGCTGGCCGTGCTGACCGAGCTGATCCGGGACGCCGGCGAGGTGCTGGGCCTGCCGTTGACCGTCACCGCCGAGTCCGACGGGATGCGGGCGCTGATCGCGCTCGGACGTCTCCAGCCAGACGTCGCCTTCGTCGACGTGATCATGCCGGGGCTCGACGGGCTCGCACTGGCCGACCGGGTCGCGGGGCTCGACGGCTTCTCCACCTCGCAGCTGGTCCTGGTCACCGCCGGCCGTGACGAGGGGATCCAGGCGGGTGCGGACCGACGGGACCTGACGCTGCTCGACAAGCCGCTGACCATCGGCGCGGTCGGTGCGGTCCTGCGTGCCGCGGCCGACCGCCGTGTGCGCCGCTGAACGGAGCTGCTGTGCAGCGGGTGGGTCCCGACGGGCCGGACGTCGAGTTCGCCCGTGGCACGGCAGGCGAGGTGATCGCCGCCGCAACCGGCCTCGAACTGCTCAGCGCCGTGCGGGCCGCGACCCGCGACGCCGTCGTCGGCGGGCTTGCCGCAGCCGTTCACGGCGGCGACCAGGGACCGGTTGCCGCGGTCGCCGTCGGCGGCACGGGGGTCGTGCTCGAGCTGCGGTCGCTGTCTGCGGACCGGTGGGCGCTGACCGGGCGGCCGGTCGCCGTGCCCGCGGACTGCTGTGCGCTCGGCCGGCTGCGGCGGGGGGTCGACGGACTGGTGGCGCATTCCCTGCGCTCACCGCTGGTGCGCGCTCAAGGCGCGGTCACGCTCGCGCAGCGGGCCTGGTCGCGTGACCGGCACGACCAGCTCGATCACGAGCTCCGGCGTCTGGAGACGGTGACGGCCGAGGCGCTGGCACGCGCGGACGGGCAGGCCGACGCGATCCGTCGGTTGGCTGCCGACGGTGGCGTGCCGGCCGCCGACGGGCAGGCGGCAGGGGCGCCGGGGCTCGTGTCGGTTGCCGACGCCGACACCCTGGCCGCC
>SKSM01000202.1 GCA_007122985.1 Nitriliruptoraceae bacterium
GTCCGACTCATCCGGACAACCCGTCCCGACCGCCGCCGACTCACCGTCGGCGGCTACCGTCGGCGTCCGGGAGCGACGGGACCGACCGGACCGACGGCAGCGACGGGAGCCACACGTGCCGCACACCGCGATCCGCACCTGCCCGCTGTGCGAGGCCACCTGCGGCCTCGAGCTCACGGTCGACGGCGAACGCGTCACCCACGTGCGTGGCGACGCCGACGACGTGTTCAGCGGCGGCTACCTGTGCCCCAAGGGGGCGCTCTACGGCGAGCTCGAGGCCGACCCCGACCGGCTGACCACCCCGCGGGTCCGCCGCGACGGGGAGCTGGTGGCGGCCTCGTGGGACGAGGCCTTCGCCGACATCGCCGACCGGCTGCCGGCGATCCAGGCCGAGCACGGCCCGGACGCGGTGGCGATCTACCTCGGCAACCCCAACGTCCACAACCTCGACGGCCAGCTCTACGCCCGACCGCTGATCAAGGCGCTGCGCACCCGCAACGTGCACACGGCCACCAGCGTGGACCAACTGCCCAAGCACGTCTCGTCCGGGCTGCTGTTCGGCGACCCCCTGGCGATCCCGGTCCCCGACATCGACCGCACCGACCTGCTGGTGATGCTGGGCGCCAACCCGCGGGTCTCCAACGGCTCGCTGATGACCGCGCCGGACCTGCCCGGCCGGCTGACCGCCCTGCAGCGCCGGGGGCGCCTGGTCGTGGTCGACCCCAAGCGCACCCGCACCGCCGACCGGGCGGATCAGCATCTGCCGATCGTGCCCGGCACCGACGCCGCCTGGCTGGCGGCGCTTGCCACCACCCTGGCCGAGGAAGAGCTCATCCGCCCGCCCGACCACCTCGACGGGCGGGTGGAGGGCATCGAGACGGTCGTTGCCGCGCTGGCGCCGCTGACCCCCGAAGCCGTGGCACCGGCCTGCGGCATCGACGCGCAGACGACGCGGCAGCTCGCGCGCGAGCTGGCCGCGACGCCGCGCGCCTGCGTCTACGGCCGGCTCGGCACCACCGCGCAGCGGTTCGGATCGCTGACCAGCTGGCTGGTCGACGTCGTCAACCTGCTGAGCGGCCATCTCGACACCGTCGGCGGCGCGATGTTCCCGCAGCCGGCCCACCACCGCTCCCACCGCCGCCCGTTTCGGATGGGACGCTGGCACAGCCGGGTCCGTGGCCTGCCGGAGACGATGGGCGAGCTGCCCGTCGCCACCCTGATCGACGAGATCACCACCCCGGGCGACGGGCAGGTGCGCACGCTGATCACCGTCGCCGGCAACCCGGTGCTCTCCACCCCCGACAGCGCGGCGCTGGACGCGGCGATCGGCGGGCTCGACCTGGTCGTCAGCGTCGATCCGTACCTCACCGCGACCTCGCGTCACGCCGACGTGGTGCTGCCCCCACCGCCGACCCTCCACCGTCCGCACTACGACCTGTCCTTCACCGGGCTCGCGGTCCGCAACGTCGCCAACTACTCCCCGCCCGCCGTCGCCCCCGACCCGGACCGGCCGGACGAATGGGAGATCCTGCTGACGCTCGCCGCGATCTCGCTGGGACAGCGCCCCCCGGTCGACACCACCGCCGCCGACACCCTCGTCCTGCGACAGGCGGTGGACGCGGTCGTCGCCGACCCCGCCGCCCGCGTCGCCGTCCGCGACACCGAGGTGGTCGCGAAGTATCTCGGCGACGAGCCGGGCCCGGACCGGTTCCTGGACCTGCTGCTCCGGGCCGGACCATACGGCGACGGGTTCGGGCTGGACCCGGACGGACTGTCGTTGGAGCACCTGCGGGCCCGGCCGCACGGGGTCGACCTCGGGGCGCTGCAGCCACGGCTCCCGGCGGCGCTGCGCACCGACTCCGGCCACGTCCACCTGGCCCCCGACGAGCTGCTCGCCGACCTGCCGCGGCTGCTGGGAAGCGTCGACGCCCGCCCGGCGGACGCAGCGCCGGCGAACGTGGCGCCGGCGGACGCAGCGCCGGCGAACGCAGCGCTGGTGCTGATCGGCCGCCGGCACCTGCGCACCAACAACTCCTGGTCCCACAACCTGGCGGGGCTCGCCAAGGGCCAGCAGCTGTGCACGCTTCAGGTGCATCCCGACGACGCCGCCGCCCGCGGCCTGCACGACGGTGCCCGGGCACGGGTCACCTCGACGACCGGGGCGGTCGAGGTCGACGTCGAGCTCTGCGACCGGCTGCACGTCGGCGTGGTGAGCCTGCCCCACGGGTTCGGCCACGACCTGGCCGGCGTCGAACAGTCGGTCGCCCGTCGGCAGGGTGGCGCCAACAGCAACGTGCTCACCGATCGCCGCGACATCGACGCCGTCTGCGGCAACGCGGTCCTCAACGGCATCCCCGTCGAGGTGGCACCCGCCTGACACCGCAGCGTGCCGCCGCACGGCCGCCGATCCCGTACGTCCGCACGAAGGTGGAGGGTGCAGCAGTGACCGACGAGAACGAGTGGCTGCGGATCATCCGCGACGACCCCGACCACTCGTCCTGGTACATCGAGCGCTTCCGCTCGATGGCAGCGGCCGGTGACGACCTCGCCGGCGAGGCGCGCCTGATCGACGCGATGGTGCCCCGAGGCGCGCGGATCCTGGACGCCGGCTGCGGTCCCGGTCGGGTCGGCGGGTTCCTGTCCGAGGCCGGCCACGACGTCGTCGGCGTCGACATCGACCCGCAGCTGATCGCGGCCGCCGAGGAGGACCACCCCGGACCGACCTGGCTCGTCGACGACCTCGCGACGCTCGACCTGCCCGCACGAGGCATCCACGAGGGGTTCGACGCCGTCGTGTGCGCCGGCAACGTGATGACCTTCCTCGCGCCGAGCACCACGGGCGCGGTGCTCGACCGCCTGCGCCACCACCTGCGTGCGGACGGTCGCCTCGTCGTCGGCTTCGGCACCAACCGGGGCTACCCGGTGGAGAGGTTCCTGGCCGACGCCCACGAGGCGGGGCTCACGGCCGAGCTGCTGCTGTCGACCTGGAGCCTGCGTCCCTACCGCCCGGACGCGGACTTCGTCGTCGCGATCCTGGCGCCCGAGGATGCGCGACCCACCGGCGACGGGTAGCGACTCCGAGGCAACCTCGCCGGCCATCTGTGCGTCTGAGTGGATGGAAGCTCAGAGGCATGGTGGAAGATGACGACACGGTTGACGACCGGCCGCGGCACCTGGGTCGCACGTCCCCGTCGCGCCCGGCGCGGCGGCGTGGTGCGTCGACTGCTGATCAGCCTGCTGACCGCCGTCGTCGGACTCGTGGTCGTGTCCGGCGGGGCGTGGACGCTGTTGGTCACCGGCCTGGCCACCGACGTGCTCGCCGCCGTCACGACCCGGACGCCGCAGGTCGTCGTCGAGCCCGCCGACACCGCCGAGCCCGGCAGCGACACACCGCCGGCGGCATCCGACAGCGGTGAGCCCGCCGACGCCGGCGCCGACGACCCGGACGAC
>SKSM01000014.1 GCA_007122985.1 Nitriliruptoraceae bacterium
GGGCGACCAGCTGTTGTCCGAGCGCGTTCAGTGGCGAGGGGACGGTGACCAGCAACCCACCGACGAGCTCGGCCAGACCGATCCCGACCCCGGCGGCGACCACGCCCGCGACCAGCACCAGACGATCACGTGTCACGGACACCTCCGGCGCGCCTCGGGCACGGTTCGGACCCGAGCGCTTCGCCGGCTGGTCTGGCCGCTGTCGGGACCGTCAGGCGAACAGGATCCAGGAAGCGAGGCCGGCCGTCACCAGCAACCCGATCAGCGATGCGACTCCGAGCACGAGCAGCCACTGTCCTGGGCTCACCGGCTACCTCCTGGCACGACCGACGGTTGCGGTGGGGTGACGACCGCTGGAAGGCCTGGAGCCTAGACGCCGGAGCGCCGTGACTCCAGGCAGCCGCTACCGTCGCCCGTAGCGCGCCAGGCGGCGGCCCTGGCCCGCGACCGGAGGCGACCGTGGTGCCCCCTCAGGACACCGATGCCTACACACCGCGGCCGGACGAGTGGTCGCGGCGCGCCCAGCTGCGCGACGGCACGACCGTGCTCCTGCGCTCGATCCGTCCGCAGGACGCCGACCGGCTGGCCCGTGGGGTCAAGCAGCTCTCTCCCGCGTCGCGCTACCTGCGATTCCACTCGCGGGTCGACGAGCTGTCACCGGAGCAGCTGCGCTACCTCACCGAGGTCGACCACCACGACCACGAGGCGATCGTCGCGCTCGATCTCGACCGCCGCGACCGTCCGGGGATCGGCGTCGCCCGCTACATCCGCGAGACCTACGAGCCGACCGTCGCCGAGGCGGCCATCACCGTGGCCGACGAGTACCACGGCCAGGGGGCGGGGACCATCCTGCTCGGAGCGCTCGCGACACGCGCCCGGGAGGCGGGCATCGAGGTGTTCCGCAGCTACGTCCTTGACGGCAACCACGCCATGCTCGAGGTCTTCGACCACCTCGGCGCGGAGCGGGAGCGTGAGACCGACGGCCTCTGGCGCGTGGATCTGCGCGTCCCCGACAGCGAGGACGAGGTGCCGAGCTCGCCCGCGGGCCGCGCGTTCCTGGGGCTGGCGAAGCAGGAGCGGACCCTCGCGAGCCTGCTGCCGCCGATCTGGAGCCGCTGGCACCGCACGCGTCGAAGCGGGTCCACGGGGTCGCCGTCGCCCGGGAGCGACGCCGACGGGCAGCTGACCGGGGAGGAGCTCGCCGAGGACGAGCTGGCCGAGGACGACGCCGGCCATCGCGGCCGGCTCTCGGACGTGCTGCATCACGAGTTCGAGGAGCTGCAGGACGAGCTCGACGACTGGCTGCGCAGCCGTGACAACCGGTGAGCCCGCTCGGCCAGGCCACCGCGCCGGCGCCGACGTCGCTCAGCAGGCCGGGCTGATCGTCGGCCAGGGGTTGACGAAGCCGCCGTTGTAGCGACGTCCGATGTGCAGATGCGGCGAGGTGCCACGGGCATTGCCGGAGTCACCGACCGTGCCGATCTGCTGGCCGCGACTGACCGACGCCCCGACCTGGATCCCGCTGGCGATCGAGTCGAGGTGGGCGTTGTACCACTGACTGCCGTCGCGCGTCCGGTAGGTGACGGTCACGCCGCCGAGTGCCGTCGGCGCGGACGGCGGATTGAGGCGGATCACCTCACCGGCACCGACGGCAACGACCGGCGTGCCGCGCGGCGCGAAGATGTCGTTGCCCTGGTGGTAGCGGCCGCCGGCGCGCGGATACCCCCAGTCGTTGCTGAAGTCACGCCCCGCGACCGCACCCTGGACCGGGCAGACGATGCCGTCGATCGACGGGCCGCCGCTGCCTCCCGGGCGGTCGGCGTAGGGCCCGCTGCTGCTGGCCGCACGCTCCTCGCGCGCCCGCTGGCGCTCACGCTCCTCGCGCGCCCGCTGGTCGGCGAGATCCTGGGTCAGCTCCTCGACCTTCGCATCGACGCGGGCGAGCATCGTGCTGGTCTCGGCCGCCTCCTCCTCGAGTGCGGCGAGGGTGGCGGCCTCCGCAGCCTCCTGCTCCTCGACCTCGGTCGCGAGCGCAGCGGCCTCCTCGCGGAGCTCCTCGACCGTGGCCAATGTCGTCTCGGCCTCGTCCTCGGCCTCCAGGGCCCGGACTCGGGCCGTTGCCGCCTCCTGGGTGAGGTGCGCCTGCTGTTCGCGCAGGGAGAACACCTGCTGGACGGTGGCGTCCTGGGCGTCGACCACGGTGTAGAGCTGCTGCATGCCGACGGCGAACGCGGTCGGATCCTCGGCGCGACGCAGCACCTCGATGGCCATCGCCCCACGCTGCGCACCCGAGCTGCCGTACTTGAAGGTCTCGACGAGCTGGTGGATGAGCAGCGCCTCCTCCTCCTCGAGCTCGGCCTCGAGCGTCGCGAGATCGGTCTTGGCCTGCTGGTACTCCTCGTCGGCCTCTGCCCGCTTCTCCTCGGCTTCGACCAGCGCGGCCTCGGCGAGCTCCACCTGGCCCTCGGCCGCCTCCAGGCGCCCGCGGGCGTCCTCGAGGGCGACGCGGATCGCAGCGAGCTCGGCTTCGGTCGCCGCGATCTCCTCGCGGACCTCACCGAGCTCGGACTGCAGGGATCCCGCCCGGCGTTCGACCTCGTCGAGCTCGCGCTCGATCTGCCCGCTGTCACGCTCCTGTGCGGCCGCGGGCGTCAAGGCGGCCAGCACTGCCACCGCAGCGGTTGCCGCCACGGCCCGACGACGCACGTGCCGACGCCATGCGCGGCCGCCCGGCGGCTCCTGCCTGCCCTGTGTCAACGCACGTCCCCCTGCACCCGTGCCGGGTTCGCGCCGTGTTCATCTCACCACAGATCGTGATGGCTGTGGCTAGTGTGCCTGATGTTACTCGTGAGGCAAACGCCCTGCGTCGTTCCTCGGTGGTGTCGACCGGCGCGCACCCTCGCTTGAGGCGCCGGGCGGTGTCCGTCCGCACACCGTGGTCATAGCAGCATCGCCGCCCCTCCGTCCACGGACACGACCCCTCCCGTCAGCTGGTCACCGGCCCCAGCGGTGTCGTGGCGAGTCGCGCCTGCTCGTGCTCGAACGACTGCACTGACCTCTGCGACCGGAACAGCCCCGGCGCGGTCCGTCCCGAGGACCGCCAGGCAACTGTAGCCGCACCACGTCGCGGGAGGAACGACGTTCCGCCGGCCGTTCGGGGCGGCCTCGCCGGGCGCTACCGTGCCGCAACGACCCTCGGACGCGGCGGATTGCGAGGATCACGCGTGGAGGACGCCGTACTTCGGATCGGCAACGGCTCCGGCTTCTATGGGGACCGTCATGAGGCCATGCGTGAGCTGGTCGAGGGCGGCCCGATCGACGTGGTCACCGGGGACTACCTCGCCGAACTGACGATGCTGATCCTGTGGCGGACACGCCAGAAGGACCCCGACCGCGGCTATGCCCGGAGCTTCCTGCGCCAGGCCCGCGACATCCTCGAACCGTGCGCCCGGCAGGGGATCCGCATCGTGGTCAACGCCGGTGGGCTCAACCCGGCTGGTCTCGCCACGGCGCTGCGTGCGTTGGCCGACGAGCTCGACGTCGACGTCCACATCGCCCACATCGCCGGCGACGACCTGCTGCCGCGGCTGGACGAGCTCACGGCGGCGGGCCTGGGGCTCCAGGATCCCACCAGCGGTGAGCCGCTCGCGGTGGGGCCGGTGCCGCCGGTGACGGCCAACGCCTATCTCGGCGGCTGGGGCATCGCGACGGCGCTGGCGGCCGGGGCGGACGTCGTGGTGACCGGCCGGGTCACCGACGCGAGCCTGACCGTCGGCCCTGCGGCGTGGTGGTTCGGCTGGGCCCGGGACGACTGGGACCGCCTGGCCGGGGCGACCGTCGCAGGGCACGTCATCGAGTGCGGCGCACAGGCGACCGGCGGCAACCATCCTTTCCTGGACGAACTCCCCGCTGAGGGCCCTCCACTGCCAGGCTTCCCACTGGCCGAGATCGCAGCCGACGGCTCGGCGACGATCACCAAGCACGCCGGGACGGGCGGCGCGGTGACCCGCAACACGGTGACGGCGCAGCTGCTCTACGAGATCGACGCCCCGCGCTACCTCGGCCCCGACGTCGTCACCAGGTTCGACACGATCGAACTGGTCGACGACGGCGCCGACCGCGTCACCATCCGCGGTGTCCGCGGCGAGCCCCCGCCTCCGCAGGCGAAGGTCGCGGTCAACACCCTCGGCGGCTGGCGCAACCGCAGCACGTTCGTGCTCACCGGCACGGGCCTGGCCGACAAGGAAGCACGCTTGCGTCGCCAACTCGACGCGGTCCTCGATCTGGATGGACTGGACCAGGTCACCTGGCAGCGCGGTCGTGCGCCCGATCCGCAGGCGCAGCGCAACCAGGACGCGACGCTGGAGCTGACCCTCCACGTCGCCCATCACGAGCCGGAGGCGGTCGGTCGCCGCCGCTTCGCCGACCGAATCGTCTCGCTCGCGCTGTCGAGCTACCCGGGCTTCACCCTGACCGGGCCACCGAACGACGCCGAACCGTTCGGCCGCTACCTGCCCGCCCGCGTTCCGGCACGGGCACTGGTCGAACTGGTGTTCCTCGGCGACGGTGCCCAGCTCGAGGTGACCCCGACCGCCGTGGAGCACGCCGCCACCGCTGCCACCGACGCCATCGACGGCAGCACGCAGGCCGCCCCGGCAGTCGCCGCACGGCCCGACGAGCCAACGGTGCGCACCCGACTGGGCGTGCTCGCCGGTGCCCGGTCGGGGGACAAGGGTGGCGACGCCAACGTCGGTGTCTGGGTTCGCGACCCATCGCACTATGCGTGGCTCGTGGCCACCCTCGGCACCCCGGAGCAGGTGCGTCACCTGCTGCCGGAGGCCGCCGGACTCGACGTGACGGTCCACCACCTGCCCAACCTGCACGCCGTCAACCTCGTGGTGTACGGCCTGCTCGGCGAGGGGGTCGCCTCCTCGATCCGCCCCGACCCGCAGGCCAAGGGCCTTGGCGAGTTCCTGCGCTCACGCGAGGTCGAGGTGCCCGCCAGCCTGCTGCCCGCGCCTGAGCGTCAGGACGACGCTGCCCGGTAGCGCGCCCGCGCCCCGCTGCCGGTACGCAGGACCTCACCGCCTTCGAACAACCGGTCGAGCTGGTCCCGCAGCTGCTCGACGTCCCGGCCGAGCGCAGCCGCCAGCGACTCCGCGGATGCGGTGCGCTGCGCCCGTAGCTCGGACAACAGCAGCTCCTCGTCAGCCGCGTCAGCGCCGTCACCGGCAGCAAGCCGCCAGGCGGTTGCGGCCGCACGCTCGACCAGCCGCTCGAGCGGCTCAGGATCGTCGACCCCCGGAGGCGGACCCAGATGCCGTAGCAGGCTGGCGGGATCACCGACCGGGGTGGGTTGCAGCTCGATCGCCTCGAGGTCCCCACGAGCTGCCTCGAGGCCCGCCGAGAGGTCCAGCTCGACATCGACGGCTTCCGACGGCCCCTGCCGCACCTGCTCGAGCAGCTCCTGGCGCGTCCGGCCACGCAGTGCGAACAGCAACGAGGGGTCCCGGTCGACCTGCACGGCGGCCGCGACGAACAGCGCGGACAGATGGCGGCACGGCCGCGCACGCTCGGCGCACGTACACCTCGGCTCGAGCACGTCGAAGTCCGGCAGCAGGTCGACGCCGGCCTCGGCCAGGGCTGCCACCAGATCGGTGGACAGTTCGTCCTCGAGCAGCGCTGCGGTGTGGCGGAGCTGGGCACCGAGCGTGGTCAGCGCACGGTCCCACGCTTCGTCCGGGGGCAGCGGCCACCGCAGCTGCGGTTCGAACGAGCTGGCACGTTCGTCAGCGACGACGCCGGTCACCCGGCCGGGTTGCAGGCGCAGGTCGCGAACGGCCCCCCGACGGGCGAGTCCGTGACCGCGACGCACCCCGCGGGCGGCGCTGGGCCCGGTCGCGTCGAGTGCGTCGAGCCACCGCTGCCCCCACCAGTGCTTCACCTCGGTTCGCGCGTCTGTTGCCATCATGTGCTCACCCCCTCAGGCACGGCCGCCGGGGATCGAGACCAGTCGGGGACGCTCCTCGGGTGCCGGATCCCCCGGCTCGTCATCGGCCAGGTCGGTCGTGGACAACGACACCAGGTCGTGCAGTTCGTCGTCGTCGAGCTCGGTGATCCAGGTCTCGCCGGTGCCGACGACGGCATCGGCCAGCGAGCGCTTGCGCTCGAGCAGTTCGGCGATGCGCTCCTCGACCGTTCCAGCCGTCACCAGCGTATGGACGTTCACCGTCCGGGACTGGCCGATGCGGTGGGCCCGGTCGGTCGCCTGGTCCTCCACTGCCGGGTTCCACCACCGGTCGAAGTGCAGCACGTGGCTCGCCCGTGTGAGGTTGAGCCCCGTGCCTCCGGCGCGAAGCGAGACCAGCAGCAGCGGTGGTGCATCGTCGTCGTCCTGGAAGCGTCGGACGAGTTGATCGCGCTGACCGAGCGGAACGCCACCGTGCAGGAACGGCACCTCCGGCAGGTCGAGCTCGTCGCGCAGGTGGCGCACCAGCAGCTGGCCCATCTCCCGGAACTGGGTGAACACCAGCGCACGGTCGCCGTCATCGATCAGCTCGCCGAGGATCTCCGAGGCGCGGACGAGCTTGCCCGAGCGGTGGGCGAGCGGGCCGTCCTCGCGGCGGTACTGGGCCGGGTGGTTGCAGATCTGCTTGAGCGCCGTCAGCAGCGCGAGGATCCGCCCACGCCGTTCGAACGCCGTACCGCCGAGACCCGGGACAGAGAACGCATCGTCGACGGCCGCCTGGTAGAGCGCAACCTGCTCACGCGTGAGCGAGCAGCTGACGGTCAGCTCCTGCTTGGCCGGCAGGTCGACGGCGACCTGCGGATCGTCCTTGCGGCGCCGCAGCACGAACGGTGCCACCAGCCGACGCAGTCGAGCCGCCGCGGTGGCGTCGTGCCAGCGCTCGATCGGTACCGCGAACCGCTCGCTGAAGCTGCGCTGCGAGCCCAGCAGGCCGGGGTTGGTGACGTCGATGATCGACCACAGCTCCGCCAGACGGTTCTCGATGGGCGTTCCCGTCATCGCCAGGCGTGCCCGCGCGTCCAGCGAGCGCGCCGCCCGTGCTCCCTTCGAGCTGGGGTTCTTGATCTGCTGGGCCTCGTCGAACACCACGACGTCCCAGCCGACCCGGTCGAGGAGTTCGATGTCACGTCGCAGCAGGGCGTAGCTGGTGATCACCACCTGACCGGCCCGGAACGCCCGCGGGGCCACACCGCGGTCGGGACCGTGGTGGCGGATCACCGCGACGTCCGGCGCGAACCGTGCCAGTTCACGCTCCCAGGTGCTGACCACCGAGGTGGGACACACCACCAGATGCGGGCGGTCCTGAGGACGCGAGGTCAGCAGTGCGAGCGCCTGCAGGGTCTTGCCGAGGCCCATCTGGTCGGCCAGCACCCCACCCATCCCAAGGTCGGTGAGCTGCTGCAGCCAGGCCACCCCCCGCTCCTGGTAGGCGCGCAGCTCGCCGGTGATGCCGACGAGGCGTGGCTCGCCAGGTGCGTCCGCGTCACGCAGCTGTCGCAGGAGCTCGGCGACGCGCCCGTCGGCGACCGTGTCCACGCTCCCGAACTCGTCGACGTCGGTACGGCCGGCCAGTGCGGCTGCCAGCGCCTCGGTGAGGCTCAGCGCGGTCGAACGCCCCGCCAGCTGCTCGATCCGGTCCACCTCGTCGTCGTCGACCCGTACCCACTGGCCACGCCAGCGCACCAGCGGCTGGCGCAGTGCAACGATCTGTGCGAACTCCTCCCGCGAGATCGACTCGTCCCCGATCGCGATCTCGTAGTGCAGGTCGGTCCGCTCCTGGAGCCCCAGGGGTGCCGCCCCCTCGACGCGGAGGCCGGTGGGGGTGGACTGACCGATCCGGGCACGCAGGCGCAGTCGGCGATCGTCGGCGTCGGCGAGTGCCGACGGCAGCTCCACGGCGACACCCGCAGCTGTCAACGCCTCGACCCCGTCCGTGACCAGCTCGGCCACCTCGCCGGCCGTCAGCGCCAGCTGGGTCGGCCGGGCCTCGGACAGTGCGCGATCCAGCGGGGGGAACAGGCGTGCGGCGGTCCGCAGCCCCCGGGCGAGGTCGACCGTCGGATCGTCCACACGCCGGTCGCCGAGCTCCAACGACGATCCGCCGTGTTCCCACACCGCTGCGGCGTCGATCCGGTGCTCGGGCTCGATGCTGGACCGCAGTCCCAGCCGCAGGGCCCAGGGCTGCTCAGCGTCCGGCACGCCGGCGTCCGATTCGTCCGGTTGCGGCGCACACAGCTGCAGCCACAGCTGCGCGACGGTTCGTCGGTCGTGCCCGGCCAACGGAGCGGCCCACTCCTCGACATCAGCGGCCAGATCCTCCGCGGCGACCCGCAGGTGCTCGACGGTCGGGTCACTGCCCCCGAGCGCCGCCACCCACATCTGCGGCCACGGTCGGCGCGGCCCCCGTCTGCGTGGGTCGAGCTCCGGTCGGCGCCCCTCGCGAGCGCATGCGTCGGCGACCGCGTCCAGGAACGCCCGCACGAGCTCCTCCGCGGGCGCGAGCTGGCCACCGGACCGGCGCAGGGCGTGCGCGGCAATCGGCATCGCGGCCGCGAGACGCGTCGGCCTCGGATCATTGGGCGCGACCACCGTCCAGCTCGCGCGCCCCTGGGCCGGATCCGCGGTCGGCCGGAAGGTGGGCAGCACACGGCCTGCGGCCACCAGCTCGAGCGCGAGCTTCGCCGCCACCGACCAGGCCAGCATCGACGCCGACGGCCGTGACCACGCCGGCCAATCCGAGCCCAGCGGCAGCGCGGCCAGCCGGCGGACCGCCGGCAACAGCGGGAGCCGCCGTGCCGGTGCGTCCCGTCTGCTCGTGCGTCCGTCGCACACCACCACGGTCGACAGCTGCGCCGGCTCGCCACGCGGAAGATCGAGTCGGTCGGCGGCCTGGACCAGCTCCTGCTCGCCCCACTCAGCGACAGATGCCCACAACAGCAGCGACCCTGCGGCAGGGACCGGTTCACCCGGAACGAAGGTCAACTGGGCGGCACGGGCCACGTCCCCTCCTGGGCAGCCGGATCATCGAAGCTCGCCAGCGTACGGCGTCGCCGCCACGGCTTCGCACGGGCCGGTCCCACCCGATCGTGATCGCTCGACCGGGCGCTACGGAAGGTGACCGCAGCAGGATGCGTTCACCTTGTTGAGGAGGCATCCTCACGCCCCACGTCACCGAACCCCGGTGACGGCCCCGGTACGTTTTCGACCCGAACGATCACCCGCTCGCACTTCGGAGGAACAATGTCCGAGACGCCAGCCGCGACCGAGCACGCCTCAGCGTCGGCCACGCAGGCCTCGACGGCCGAGGTCACGATCGCCTGGCTCCAGGACCAGTTCCCGGGCTGGACGATCGAGCTCGACGAGTCGGCCTCGTGGGACGGCGAGACCCGCCCGCTGTGGATCGCCCGCCGGGAGGGACACCATCCCCAGGCGGAACTGACCGCAGCCAAGCTGCACACCCGACTCAGCGACTACCTCGACCGTGAGTCACAACGGCAGGCGATGATGAACTGACCGCCGGACGGGCAGCAGCCCGCGGCCGTGACCCCGGGCGGCGGCCGGCGTCCGATCGCCGGATGACCATCCCCGTCCGTCCGGGCCGTTGCGGTCGCGTACCGTTCGAGGCGTGAACCTCGTTGACCTGCTGCTCGTGTTGCTCGTCGTCATCGCCCTCGTCGGGGGCCTTCGCGTCGGGCTGATCACGCGTGCGCTGACCTGGTTCGGCGTCGCGATCGGCATCGTCCTGGCCACGCAGACGGTGCCGTTCGCCCTGTCGTTCATGACCGCCATGGGGGCGATGGTCCGCTTCGTACTGGCCGTGGCCGTTCTCGCGCTGACCGTGTCGCTGTGCGCGACCTTGCTGGGCTCGCTCGGTCGGCAGCTGCGCCACGGGCTCGGCGACTCGGTGTTCGCCCGGATCGACCGCGTGGCCGGCGGGGTGGCCGGGGTCGTGTTCGTCGTCGGCCTGACCTGGTTCCTGCTGCCGGCCGCTGCCGAAGTCCCCGGTGGCCTCGCACGTGAGGTCCGCAACTCGACCATCGTCGCCGGCCTTCGCGACGTCACACCACCGCCACCGGAGGCCGCGCGCAACCTGCGGACCCTGGTCGCCTCCACCCGCTTTCCCGAGGTGTTCGGCGACCTCGCACCGACCCCTGGGGCCGGGGACCCTCCGACCGACGTACCCGTCGACGACGAGGTGGTCGCGCGCGCCAGGGATGCCACGGTGCGCGTGTCGGCACGGGGCTGCGCACGCAACTACGAGGGCTCGGGCGTGACCATCGACACCGACACGGTGGTCACCAACGCCCACGTCGTGGCCGGCGCGGACGAGGTCGTGCTCTCCCGGCCGGACGGACAGCAGTTCGATGCCGACGTCATCGTCTACGACCCCGAGCGCGACCTGGCCGTGCTCGACGCCGACGGGCTCGGGCAGGAGCCCCTACCGCTCGGGCACATCGACACCGGTGCGCGCGGGATCACGATCGGCTACCCCGGCGGCAGCGAACGACCACGTGTCGCACCGGTGACCATCACCGAACGCCGAACCGCGGTCGGCCGCGACATCTACGGCATCGACGAGACCGAGCGGCAGGTGCTGTTCCTGGCCGCGAGCCTCGAGCAGGGGGATTCGGGCTCACCGGTGATCGACGCCGAGGGACGGGTCGTCGCGATCGTGTTCGCGGTCAGCCCCGACCGCTCGACGACCGCCTTCGCGCTGGACCGTGAGGAGCTCGACGCCGTGCTCGGCGCACCGCGGGTGACCGGCGCGACCGGCAGCTGCATCAACTGACCGGATCCGGGCACCCGGACCGGCGATGGGCACTGAGGGCGGTCAGATCCGCTCCACGAGGATCGCGAACATCGTGGCATGGGCTGCGACGGCGGCGATCACCAGCAGATGGAACAGCTCGTGGTATCCGAACCACCGCGGCGAGGGATCCGGTCGCCGCAGCCCCACGATCACGGCTCCGACGGTGTAGAACAGGCCGCCGAGTAGCAGCAGGCCAACGATCACCGGCCCGGCTTGCATCCACATCCACGGCAGCAGGATCACCGGCGTCCACCCGATGCTGAGGTAGACCGCGCTGTTGAAGCCCCGCGGCGGTGCGAACGGCAGCCACTCGACCACGATGCCCAGTGGCACTCCGACCACCGAGGTCACCAGCAGCACCACCGAGGGCCACCCGGTCAGACCCAGCAGCGCCAGTGCCACGCCGGTGCCCCCGATGGCCAGGTAGATGCCGGTGTGGTCGAGTCGGAACAGCCGCTCGTAGGTGGCGGCGTCCCACGGGCGCAGATGGAGCAGCGCACTGAGCGCGAACATCGCCGTGATGCCGAAGGCGAACGCGCCGATGCCGACGGCCGCACGGATCGTCGGGGCCGTCATCAGCCACACCAACGCACCGGGCACGGCCGCGAGCGCGGCAAGTCGATGCGACCAGCCGCGCAGCCGCGGCCGCGGCAGCGACAACGCCCGATCGGTGTTCACCGATCGCTGGAGAAACCGCGCTTCCTCACTCACGTCATCGATGCTACCTCGCGACGCACAGGCTCGATCGAGGACCGCGGCCGGCGAGCTCCCCGTGCCCTCATGCACGACCGTGCGCGCCAGGCGTACGCATGCGGGGCCGTCGGTCCGGTCAGCCTGCACCGGTGACGATGGGAAGGGGGTGAGCAATGCAACCGGTGCCGCCGATGAACGGGCCGCCGGCCGCGTCCGGTGGCCGGCGGCGGGCGGCGGCATCATGCTCGCCGCCGCCACTCCCGCCGCCGTCGGCGTCGCCCGCGGCGTCGACCCCGGTTGGATCCTCGCGCTGCTCGCGCTGCTGCCGCTCGCCGCTGCGGTCACGGTCCGGTGCTTTGCCACACACCGTGGCCGGACGCATCCAAGCGGCCACGCAGAGGCCTTGCGGCAGCAGCGGCACCTGCTCGACGCGCTGACCGGGCAGAGCGCCGAAGCGCTGCTGGTGATCAGCCCGGCCGGCCGGGTCACCTACGCCAATCCCCCCGCAGCGAACCTCTTCGGCTTCGACCCTGCCCGGGCACCCGTCAGCGCGCTCGTCGAACAGCTCCACCCCGATGAACGCCAGGCGACCGTCGCGGCGCTGCACGAACGGCTCGAACACGGCGATGGTCGACCGATCCGGCTGCCGGCCCGGCTCACCGACCAGGACGGCGTCGCCCGCTACGTCGAGCTCACCGCGGTGGACCAACGCCACGACGCGCAGATCGGCGGGGTGACGCTGGCCGTGCGTGAGACGACCGAACGATCGAAGCTCGAGGCGCAGCTGCGGCAGCTCGCCTTCCACGACCCGTTGACGCACCTGCCCAACCGGTCGCTGTTCCAGGACCGTCTCACCCAGGCACGTGGTCGGGCGACCCGCAGTGGACGACCGTTGGCGGTGCTGCTGTGCGACCTCGACGACTTCAAGGAAGTCAACGACACGCTCGGGCACCCGGTCGGAGACCAGCTGCTCGAACGGCTCGCCGAACGGCTCACCGCGACGCTGCGGGCAACCGACACCATCGCCCGACTCGGCGGCGACGAGTTCGTCGTGCTGTGCGAGGACCTGTCCGCCACACGCGACGCCCTGGTGACCGCACGGCGGCTGCTGGCGGTCACCGACGAGCCGTTCGACCTCGACGGCCACCACGTGGGTCTCGGCATGTCGATCGGCATCGCGGTCGATCACGGAGAACGCACCGCCGACGAGCTCGTCCGCGACGCCGACATCGCGCTCTACGAGGCCAAGGCCGAGGGCAAGCAACGCTGGTCGCTGCACCGCACGGTGATGACCACCCGCATCCAACAGCGGCGGGAGCTCGCCGGCGAGCTCGCAAGGGCCATCGCGGACGGCGGCATCGACGTCGCCTACCAGCCGATCGTGCGCCTCGCAGATGAACGGATGGTCGGGGTCGAAGCGCTCGCGCGCTGGACCGACGACCACGGACAACCCCGTGCTCCGACCGAGTTCATCCCGCTCGCCGAGCGCGACGGCCTCATCGCCGACCTCGGGGACCGCGTCCTGGAACGTGCCCTGGCGACCATCAGCACGATCGACGGCTCCCACGGCGACAATCCACTGTCGGTCGGCATCAACGTCTCCGCGTGCCAGCTGCGCGACCCGCGGCTGGTGGACCGGGTACGCGAGCTCGCCGCCACCCACACACTGCGGCCCCGCACGCTCGTGCTCGAGCTGACCGAGTCCGTGCTGCTCGACGACCCCATGCAGGCACTCGGCCTCATGCGGGCACTGCAGGGGTTGGGCGTGCGGTTCGCGATCGACGACTTCGGGACCGGCTACAGCTCGCTGTCCTACCTGCGCCAGCTGCCCGTCGACATCATCAAGATCGACCGCTCATTCGTCAGCGCGATGCTCGACGACCCCGGGCAGCGCGACCTGGTGGAGGCGATCGTCCACCTCGGCCGCAGCCTCCACCTCGACGTCGTGGCCGAAGGTGTTGAGCAAACGGCCCAGCGCGACGAGCTCAAGGCCATCGGGTGCGAGTACGCCCAGGGGTTCCTGTGGTCGGCGCCGCTGACGGCCACCGATCTTCGCGCCCGGTTGCTGGAGGATCGCACGGTGGGCGAGCCGCCTGCGCCGCTGCGGACAGTCGGTGGCGGGGCCCGCTGAGCCGCCCACGCACGCCGCGCCGCTGATCGAAGCGGCTGCGCCAATGGGGCTGCCCGGCTCGCGCAGCCTCTAGGGTGGCCGGCATGAGCCGAACCATCGCCGCCGGCGGGCCTCCACCACAGCTTGCGAACGCGTGAGCCGACCGTGACCCAGGGCAGCATCCCCACCCGGCTGCCGACGCTGTCGCCGACCCAGTCGATCGGCCTGGCCGTCGGCGCGGTGGTGTTCGCAGTGCCGCTGGTGCTGGACGTCCCCGGGCTCGAGCCGGCGGGTGAGCGCATGTTGGCCATCTTCCTGCTGGCGATCGTGCTGTGGGTGACCGAGGCGATCCCCCTGGTCGCCACCGCACTGGCGGTGGTGCTGCTGCAAGTGCTGCTGCTGTCCGACCAAGCCGTGGTCGTGGTCGACGATCCGCTGGTCGCCGCGGACGTCTTCGCAGCGCTCGCCGATCCGGTCATCGTGCTGTTCCTCGGTGGCTTCCTGATCGCCGACGGAGCCGCCAAGTACGGGCTCGATCGCAACCTCGCCGCGGTGCTGCTGCGACCCTTCCTGTCCGGTGGAGCACGGCGGGCGGTCCTGGGCCTGATGCTGATCACTGCACTGCTGTCGATGTTCGTCTCGAACACCGCCACCACCGCGACGATGTTCGCGGTGCTGGTGCCGGTACTGGCCTCCCTGCCGCCGGGATCCGCACGCACCGGCCTCGCCCTGGCGATCCCCGTCGCCGCCAACGTCGGCGGGATCGGCACCCCGGTCGGAACCCCACCCAACGCGATCGCGCTCGGCCAACTCGCCGCCCGGGGCGAGCAGGTGTCGTTCCTCGGGTGGATGCTCCTGGCCGTCCCCCTGCTGGTGGTTGTGCTGCTGGGTGCCTGGTGGCTGCTGACCCGCAGGTTCATCCCGTCCGACACGCTCATCGAACTGGATCTGTCGGCCCGATTCACGAGGACGCCGGCCGCGATGGTGTTCTCCGCGGTCGCCGGGCTGACGGTCCTGCTGTGGCTGACCGAGCCGCTGCACGGGATCACCTCGTCGACGGTCGGCTTCATCCCGGTCGTGCTGCTGCTGGCGACCGGGGTGATGGGCTCGCGTGACCTGCAGTCGCTGCCGTGGCACGTGCTGTGGCTCGTCGCCGGCGGCATTGCGCTCGGCTCGGGAATCGGCGCCTCCGGGCTGGATGCCTGGCTGCTGAACCTGATGGCCTGGGACCGGCTGGGGGCCCCGCTCCTGGTCGCGCTGCTGGTGTTCACCGGCCTCGCGTTCTCGACCGTGATCTCCTCCTCGGCGGCGGCCAACCTGCTCATCCCGCTGGCACTGGGGGTCGCGACCGGGGTGGGCGTGGACGCGACGCTGGTGGGGGTCACCGTCGCGCTCGGCTGTGCCCTGGCGATGTCTCTGCCGATCTCCACCCCGCCGAACGCCATCGCCTACGCCACCGGCGAGGTGACGCAGTCGGCCATGGCGACCACCGGGATCGCGATTGGTGCCGTCGGCGGCCTCCTGCTGGCCTTCGCGATGCCGCCGCTGTGGTCGGCGCTGGGGCTGCTGTGAACGACGCCACCGGCCCCGTCCCCGCCCCTCCGGTCGCCGTCGCGGTCATCGCCGGCGACCCCGGTCGGGCGGCGCGCGTCCACGACGAGATCGCTCCGGCGCTCGCTCCGGTCGGGGTGGAGGTGATCACCGCCGCATCGGTGGCCGAGGCCCTGGCGGCCACCCCGGACGGGGCACTCCTCGCTCTGGCCGTCGTCGATGCCCGGGGCGTCGAGGTCGACTCCGTCCTGGAGCCGGTCGTCGCGCTCGACCCGGCGCCGTACGTGCTGTTGCTCAGCGAGCAGACTGCCCACCACGACCTGCACCGTGCCATCGACCGTGACCTGATCCAGGCGTTGATAGCGGTGCCGTGGACCCATCAGCAGTTGGCCCTGCAGGTGCGCTCCCAGCTCGCCCGGTGGCTGCGCCGTCGCGACGAGCGCGACCCGCGGCTGCGCACACTGGACGCCGGCGGACGTCCGCTGGAGCTGCCGTCCAGCCCGCTGCTGCGTGACCTGGAGCTCGACGACCGCGAGATCACCGCCCGGCTGCTGACCGCGATGGAGCGCGTGCTCGGACCACGGCCACGCCTGCATCTGCCCGCCGGCACCCGTCTGACCCATCAGGGCGCCGACGTCGACGGGGTGGTCGTGGTCCTGCGGGGGGCGGTGGCGCTCGACCGGCACACCGAGGTGGGCGACCTGCGCCTGCATCACGGCTCGACGGGACCGGTCGTCGGGCTGCTGTCGCTCGCCCAGCAGCGCCGCGCCTTCTTCACCTCCCGGACGACGACGGACGTCGAGGTGGTCCATATCAGCCTCGAACAGCTCGACCGGGCCGTCGCAGCCGAACCGGAGGTCGCGGGGGTGCTGGCGGCCGTCGGGGTCCGTGCGCTGGCGCGGCGGCTGCGACGTGCAGAGCAGCTCCAGGTCCGCGAGGTGAAGCTCAACCGTGAGCTCGAGCAGGAGCGGGCGCGGCTCACTGACGCCTACCAGCAGCTGGAGTCCGCCCGACTCGAGCTGGTCCAGGCCGAGCGGATGGCAACGCTCGGTGAGCTCGCGGCCGGTGTCGCCCACGAGCTGAACAACCCCGTGGCGGCGCTCGGTCGCGCCGCCGAGTTCATCGGCGACGACCTCGATGCCCTCCTCGCCACTCACCCCCGGTCGGCCGCGCTCGCGGAGGTCGTGGCCTGCGCCCGCGACCGTCCGCCGACGAGCACAGCCGACGACCGTGCCGCGCGGCGGACCCTGGCCGACACCCTTGGCAATGCCGACCTCGCACGACGGCTCGTCGCGGCCGGGGTCGGTGATCCGGCGCTGGCCGCGCGCTTGGCGGCTGACGCCGACCCGGACGAGCTGATCACCGCAGCGGACCTGGGGGCGGCCCTGCGCAACCTGACGACGGCCGCGGCCAGCGTGAGCGAGCTGGTCGAGAGCCTGCGCGCCTATGCCCGCCCGAACGACGCTCCCCTGTCGGACGTGGATCTGCACAACACGATCGAGGACGCCGTCCGACTCGTGGCCCATCGGCTCGACGCGGTCCACCTCGAGCGTGACTACCGCCCGGACCTGCCGCCGATCCGTGCCTACCCCGGGCCGCTGGGCCAGGTGTGGACCAACCTGCTGATCAACGCGGTCGACGCCGTGGATGGCAGCGGGACGATCACGATCCGCACGGCGCGACCGGACGACGCGCACGTCGAGGTGACCGTGCGGGATGACGGGCCGGGCATCGCAGACGAGCTGCAGGAGCGCGTGTTCGCGCCCCGCTTCACCACCAAGCAGGGCACGGTGCGCTACGGGCTCGGTACCGGCCTGGCCATCAGCCGGCGGGTCGTGGAACGACACGACGGCTCGATCAGCCTGCGCTCGCGCACGGAGCCGCCCACCGGGACCGAGGTGGTGGTCCGCCTGCCGATCGGCGGGCCGTCGGGCAGTGACCGGCGGCCGGCGGAGCCAGCACCGCCCACGGAGGAGACCACGTGAAGCTGTGTGTACTGGTGCTGGAGGACGAGCCCGCCGTCCGCGAGGCGCTCGTCCGCGACCTCGAGCCGCTGGCCGACGTCGTGCGCGTCGAGCCGGCCGAGGACGTACCGGACGCGCACGCCGTCCTCGCCGAGCTCGAGGCGGACGGGGATCTGCTGGCCGTGGTGCTCGCAGACCACCGTCTCCCCGGGACGACCGGCGTGGAGTTCCTGGTCGAGATGCGTGAGGACGACGCACACGGGGTCTGTCGCAAGGTGCTGGTCACCGGGCAGGCCGACCAGGACGACACCATCCGCGCCGTCAATCGTGCGGGGCTCGACCACTACATCGCCAAGCCGTGGGACGCCGACGAACTCGTGGCCGTCACACGCGCGCAGCTGACCGCCTACGTGCTGACGACCGGGATCGATCCGCTCCCCCACCTGCGCGCCCTGGATGCCGCCGAGGTGATGCCGAGCCTGCGCGGGCGCGGCGATCGGTGACCACGGCGGTGCGCTCGCACGTCGGCCGCCGCACGACCGACGCACTTCTCGTGCGCTGGGCATGGCCTCGACGCGCTGAGACCGCGCGGACCCCTGGCCGTACGGACGGAATCGCGGTTGCGCAGCCGACCGCGCACGGCCATCCTCTCGGACTTGGGCCGGGGCCCCGTTCGTGGTCCGTGCTGCCCGCATCCATCCCGACACTCCCCAGACCTCGGAGTCCGTGTGTCCCCTCGGCGCCTGCTCGTGCTGCTGCCCCTGTCCGCACTGCTGCTGATCGCGGGAAGCGCCGCCGCAGCCGACGACGCCGACGACGGCGCGAGCAACGATCTCACCGACATCGAACTCACCGACATCGAAGGCACCTTCTACGAGGACGCGGTCGCCGGTCTCACCGACGAGGGCATCATCCTGGGATGCGAGCCCGACCTGTTCTGCCCGGACGATGCGGTGACGCGCGCACAGGCCGCGAGCCTGCTGGTGCGTGCGTTCGACGTCGAGCCGGCTGACGAGCAGCCGTTCGACGACGTCCAGGGCACCACCCACGAGGATGCGATCAACGCCCTGGCGGCCAGCGGGATCACCCGGGGCTGCGACGAGGACGCCTTCTGTCCCGACGAGCCCGTCAGCCGCGGTCAGGCGGCCTCGCTGCTCGACCGGGCGCTCGACCTGCCTCCGACCGAGGGCCCGTTCTTCGACGACGTCGGTGAGACCCACGAGCCCGCGGTCGACCGTCTCGCCAACATCGGCATCACCGCCGGTTGCTCGGCCTCGCTGGTCAGCTTCTGCCCGAACGACGACATCAAGCGCTCGGAGTTCGCCGTGCTGCTCGGCCGCTACTTCGGGTTCGCCGACCTCGTCGAGCTCGACCCCTACGAGGAGCGTCGCGCCGAGCAGGACGAGATCGACGAGCAGCGCGCACAGGAGGAGGCCGAGCGGCGCGCACAGGAGGAGGCCGAGCAGGCGGCGAAGGACGATCCCTTCTACGTGCCCGAGGACCGCTATGCGATGTTCGAGCAGCTCGCCGAGTGCGAGTCAAACGGCAACTGGCAGGCCAACACCGGCAACGGCTACTACGGCGGCCTGCAGTTCCTGCCGTCGACCTGGGAGAGCGTCGGCGGGACCGGCCTGCCACACCAGGCCTCCAAGGACGAGCAGATCTACCGCGGCGACGTCCTCCAGCGCCGCTCGGGCTGGGGGCAGTGGCCGGCCTGCACGTCCATGCTCGGCTGGCGCTGACACGCACCACGGCCCTGGCCGCACGGCTGCGGCGACGCGAGAACCACGCACATGCACGAGGTTTTCGCACCCCTCCGCACCACCACCCGACCCACGGCTGCGGCGACGCGAGCACCCCGCACATCAGCGAGCTGGTGGGCCGGGCGGGGCTCGAACCCGCGCCTGACGGATTATGAGTCCGCTGCTCTGACCTGCTGAGCTACCGGCCCGCGGACGGGGAGCCTACTGGTCGCCGCCTCCTGCCCCGGCCGTCGGGCGACCGCGACGCCACCGGTGGGATCAGCTGGGCACCGGGCGATGCCATCCGGGCTTGGCCGGCGACACGGGGCCGATTCGGCCGGTGCAGCGCCGGTGCGGACCGCTGGGCGCCTCGATGCCGCGACACCCGGTGGTCGCCCGCTCACCGCAGTGGGTCGAGTCGCTGCTTGTCGATGCGGTCCAGCAACGCATAGGGATAGGCCGGGGTCTCGGGACGGCTGACCGCGTCGAGCTCGGACAGCGCGGCACCCGACAGCTCGAGCTCGACCGCCCCGAGGTTGTCCTCGAGCTGCTCAAGTGTCCGCACCCCGAGGATGGTGGAGCTCACCCCGGGCTGCGCGTCGACCCAGGCGAGGGCGGCCTGGCTCATGGTCGCGTCGTGCGCCTCGGCCACCTCGCACAGGGTGTCGAGGATCGCCCAGGTCCGCTCGGTCGCGCGCGCGTCGTAGGCCTCGATCCCGCGGTCGGGATCCTCTCCGAGACGCGTCGCACCGCTCGGCCGCTGATCGCGGCGGTACTTGCCCGTCAACCACCCACCGCCGAGCGGTGACCACGGCAGCAGCCCGAGCCCTTCGTCGAGGCAGCAGGGCACCAGCTCCCATTCGATCTCGCGCGCCAGCAGGTTGTACTGCGGCTGGAGTGAGACGGGCGCCGTGACCCCGTGGGCGCGAGCGAGATCGATCGTGCGCTGGAGCTGATACCCGCGCAGGTTGGAGACCCCGACGTAGCGGACCTTGCCGACCCGGACCAGATCGTCCAGTGCGCCCAACCACTCCTCGACCGGCGTGAGCAGGTCCCAGGCATGGACCTGATAGAGGTCGACGTGGTCCACGCCCAGCCGGTCCAGGCTCGCGTCGATCGCGCGGTGCAGGTGGCGGCGGGACAGCCCCTGCTGGCCCGCCGACGCCTCGGAGCCGACGGGAAACCGCGCCTTGGTCGCGATCACGACGTCCTCGCGTCGACGACGGGACGCCAGCCATCGACCGACGATCTGCTCGCTCAGCCCTCCGACGTAGACGTCGGCGAGGTCGAGCAGGGTGCCGCCGGCAGCGACGAACCGATCGAGTATTGCGTGGGCGTCCGGTTCGGGGGTCTCCTGGCCGAACGTCATCGTGCCGAGCGCGTAGCTGGACACCAGCAGCCCGGACGCGCCGACCTGACGGATTCGCATGGGTTGCCTCCCGTGCCGGGGCCGGCCCGGCAGTCGTGCCGAGGACTGCTCAGCCCGCCAGGATCGATCCTGGATCGGCGTCGGTTGACCGCTTCGACCGACGCCGTGTGCCCGCGTGCACGCTCACGCGGCCGCCACCTGGCCGATCAGGGCGACCATGTCGACGTCGTCGTGCAACTGGTGCTGGAGCATCACCCGGCTCACGCCGGCGTCGGCATACACCTCGAGCCGCTGCGCGGCCTGCTCCGGGGTGCCGATGATCCACGCACCACGCAGTCCGTCCAGCCAGGCGTCGAGCTCCCCCTCGGCACCGGACTGCTCCTTGAGGCGGGCAGCCCGGTCACGCAGTTCGTTCTCGTCGGAGCCCAGCAGGCAGCCGGTCATCATCGACAGCGGCAGCGGTGCGCGACCGACTGCCTCACAGGCCGAACGCAACGCGTCCTTGCGCTCACGGGCCACCTCCACGGACGGAAAGACGGTGTTGTACTCGTCGGCGAAGCGGGCGGCCAGGCGCGCGGACCTCGGCCCGGCTGCCCCACCGAGGATCAGCGGGACGCTCGGCGACTGCACCGGCTTCGGCCGTGCCTCGCAGTTGGTCAGGGTGTAGTGCTCGCCGTGGAAGTCGAAGCGCTCCTCGCGCAGCTGGCGGACGACGATCTCCACCTGCTCCTCGAAGATGTCGTAGCGGGTCCCCAGGTCATGGAACGGCAAGCCGTAGGTCACGTGCTCCAGCTCGTGCCAGCCCGCCCCCATCCCGAGCTCGACGCGGCCGCCGGAGATGTGGTCGGCGGTCACCACGTTCTTGCTGAGCACCGTCGGGTGGCGAAACGACGTCGGCGAGACCATCGTCCCGAGCCGGATCCGCTCGGTGAGGGCCCCCAACGCGCCGAGGGTGACCCAGGCATCGAGTGAGGAGCGTTCGGTCCGGCTGGCCACCGACTGGTAGTGGTCCGAGCGGAACAGGCCCTCGAGCCCGGCGTCCTCGGCGGCGCGGGCGAGCGCCACCCACTGGGGCCAGGTCACCGACTCCTGACCTTCGATCATCAGGTTCACGCGCACGATCGTCTCCCGTCTGCTCGGCTTGCACGTGACCATAGGAGGCACCCTGCGCCCACGCACACTGATTCCGATCGGCGCCACGGCCGCCCGCCAGCACCGCAGCCGGTCGGCACCCGTGACACCCGACGCAACCGAACCCTGAGGAGTTTGCAGGCTTGAGCAGCCAGGAGCCGTTGCGACGCCGTGTCAGAGCGGGCATGGAGGCGGCCGCGGCAACCGCCGGCGTGCACCCGGATGCGACCCCGGCCGATCGCGTCGACCCCACGACGTCCGGACACGCCCGGCCGTGGGTGTCCCAACCGGAGATGAGCGATGCGGCGGTGCGCACGGCCACCGGTCGAGGCTGGGACGAGTGGTGCGACCTGATCGACGCCTGGCCAGATCACACCGGGGAACACGCCGCCACTGCCTCACTCCTCGAGGACCAGTACGGGCTGGAGGGCTGGTGGGCCCAGTCGGTCACCGTCGGCTACGAACGGATCACCGGCCGACGGCAGCGGCACGAGCGACCCGATGGCACCTTCACGGCCTCCAAGTCCCGCACCGTGACGGTGGATGCGGAGGCGCTGCGCGAACTGCTGCTGGACGACGGCGGCCGCGCAGACCTCTTCCCTGGTCTCGCCACCGAACTGCGGTCGCGTCCGACCTCGAAGAACGTGCGCATCGCGATGGGATCCGGCTCGGCGGAGGTCTCGCTCGAACCCACCGGCGACGGGCGGGTCAAGGTGACCGTCCAGCACGATCGCCTGCCGAGCGCCGACGACGTCGACCGTTGGAAGCGCTACTGGGAAGCCTGGCTCACCGCCGTCGACGGCGGGTGAGCGCCCCGACCGGTTCACGGCTCACGCCGGGTCCAGCCGGTAGACCGACCCGCCGAGGTCGAGCACGTAGAGCTCGCCGTCAGCGTCCTCGACGAACGAGACAACCTGCCCGCCGTCCACGCCCAGGTCGGCCTGTTCGACCACCTCGCCGTCGTCGACGACCAGGCCGCGGAGCAGCCCGTTGCAGTAGTCGGCGTAGACGTAGGCGCCGTAGAGCTCATCGATTGCCTCGCCGGTGTAGACGAAGCCGCCGGTGATCGCACAGCCCTCGGGCCCACCGGTCTCGTACTCGTAGATCGGCGGGACGTGGTCGTCGGGCTCCGGGCCGGCGAACTCGCGGGTTCCCTCCATGAGGTTCCACCCGAAGTTGGCGCCCGCGGCCTCCTCGAGGGGCAGCAGGTTGACCTCCTCGCGCGCGTCCTGGCCGACGTCGGCGATCCACAGATCGCCGGTCTCGCGATCGAACGAGAACCGCCACGGGTTGCGCAGCCCGTAGGCGTAGATCTCGTCGGCCGCGCCCTCGTCCGCGACGAAGGGGTTGTCCGGCGGCACCGCGTACGGCTCGTCGCCCTGTGGGTCGATCCGCAGCAGGGCACCGAGCGGGGTCGAGCGGTCCTGCCCCGCCGCGAGCGGGTCCCCGCCGCCGCCGCCGTCGCCGAGGCCGAGGTAGAGCAAGCCGTCCGGCCCGACCGTGACGTCGCCGCCGTTGTGGTTCGCGTACGGCTGCTCGAGGGTGAACACCGTGCGTTCGTCGTCTGCCACCACCTCGCCGTCCTCGACCGCGACCGCCGACAGCACGGTGTCGCCCGCGGTGTCGGTCAACGACAGGTAGAGCTCGCTGCCGTCGGCCGCGAACGCGAGTCCGAGCAGCCCGCGTTCCCCGTCCACGGTCGTCCGGCCCGAGACATCGACGACCGGTTCACCCAGCCCGTCGTCGGTCAGGGGGTGGACCGTGCCGCCGCGCTCAGCAAGGTAGATGGTGCCGTCCGGCCCGACCGCCCCGGCGGTCGGCGAGTCCATCGTGGCCACCTCGGTGAGCGTGACCGCCACGTCGAGCCGGGGGTCGCGCTCGCGGGTGCGCTCGGGAGGGTCCGGCTCCACGTCGGGCTCGGCCGGCTCCGGCTCCGGGGCGTCCGGTTCCGCACGCTCGTCGTCATCGGGCGCCTCGGGCGCCGGTGGATCGTCTGGCGGTGCGTCGGCGTCGCAGGCGGCCAGCACGAGCGCGGCAACGGCGAGCACAGCGGTGATCGGGCGCATCCATGACATGCCGGCCACGGTACCGAGCACCCGGTGCGCCACTACCGTCGCCGCCACACCCGCAGCGGGGAGGCCCTGTGGAGGTCACCGTGGCCACGGCCGCCACCCTCGAGGCACTGGCCGCACTGGTCGCCGCACAACAGGCCGACCCACGCTCGCACATCGGCTACCTCGGCGACGACGCGACCTCGATCGCCGCCGACCTCGCCGGCCTCGAACCCGACGGCCTCGACGGTGTCCTCGTCGCACAGGCCGCCGACCGGGTAGTCGGGGTGCTGGGCGCCGAGTACGACACCGACCCGCCGCGGGTCTGGTGGCACGGACCGTTCGTCGCCGGTGTCGACGATCCCGGCGAGGCGGCCGACGCGCTCTACGGCGCCGCACGGCAGCGGCTGCCCGGTGTCGTCCGCGAGGAGGAACTGGCACCCGACGACCGCAACCAGCTGGTCGCCGAGCTCGCCCGACGGCACGGATTCGTCGCCGAGGAGGCCTCCGCGGTACTGACCCGGCCGCTGTGGCCCACGACGGATCCGCCCGCCGATCACCCGGAGGTCGCGATCGCGCCGCTGGCAGCGGGCCACCGTCGCGAGGTCGCGACGCTCCATGACACGACCTTCCCCGGCACGCACACGGTCAGCGATCGGCTGGACCTCGGCGAGGAGCGACGGGTGCTGGTCGCGACGAGCCACGACGCCGGCGTGGTCTGCGGCTACGTGGCCGTCGAGGTGCAGGCGAACCAGGCCGGCTACATCGACTACCTCGCCGTAGCCGAGCAGCACCGTGGCCGCGGGATCGGCGGCGCGCTGGTGTCGGTCGCCTGCGCGTCGCTCGCGGCGGCGGGCTGCGGGTCCGCGACCCTGACCGTGCGGGAGTCGAACGGTGCGGCCCGAGCGCTCTACTCGCGGCTGGGCTTTCGCGAGGTCCGGCTGCTGCGTCCCTGGCGCCGCGGCTTCCGCCTCAACGACCCGGTCGCCGAGGCCGACCCGGTGCCACCGGCGGAGCCGGCCGGGCCGTGATGACGATGCGACGGCCCCGGTCGATCTGATCGGTCGCGTCCGGGACCTGCAGCAGCGGCAGCCCCGCCGCGGCCGCGTCGGCGACCCAGGCGCACACGGCCGCGTCGACCACGTCGTCAGGGGCGACGTGCTCGTCGCCGGGGAACCGGTCGGGCAGGTGCACGCCGTGCCGCGCCAGGATGGACCGGCGGGTCGTGATGCCGCCCCACGACCGTTTGGGCGGCGGGACATCGCCGACGACCGCGGCGAAGGCGACCTCCGGGTGGACCTCCAGCAGCTCGTGGCCGGCGGCGAGCAGGTCGTCGACCGCGGCGATCTTTGGCACCAGCCGCCAGGCCTGCAGGCTGAGGCCGACGCCCGTCACGGCCGTCGCCAGCTCGGTCGCGGCCGCGTGGTCGCAGATGCTGCCGTCGCGGTAGCCGTCCACGACACAGCGCGGCGGCGCGGAGAACACGCTGCCCGTACGTCCGGGCAGCAGCCTTCGCGCCGCAACGTCCGCGTCGCGGCGCCCGTCGACCAGCCCGATCGGCATGTCGATCCCGGCGGCGTCCACCGGCGGCGCCAGCGCCTCGGTCAGCGCGTCCACCACCTCGACGTCGGCGACCGCCCCGTCGACCAGCAGCACGACGACCCAGCCCACCGCACAGCCGTCTGCACCGATCACCCGTCGGGTCACGTTCACCTCACGTCGCCGCGACCGGCACCGCACACGGCCATCCACGGGTTACCGTAGGACCTGCGCGGACCAGCCGAGCGCACCGACCAGCAGCGAACGAGTCGAGGGAGAGTCAGGTGGCACGTCGCAACCGTCCGGCGAGCACGCCGTCGCAGACCTCCGGTCCCGCCAAGGGCCGCCCGGCACCGAAGGGGCGCCCGACGCCCGGCAAGCGCGAGCGCGCCGAGCAAGCCCGCCGGCGGGCGCGTCGGCGACGCATCCAGGTCTGGGCATGGTGGTCACTGCTCGTGGTGGTGGTCATCGGCACGCTGGTGTTCTTCGCCGTGACCGACCTCGGCCAGACCACCCCGACCGGCTTCTGAGCCCACCGGGCCCGCGCCTCGCTCAGGCGTCGGGCAGGTAGCCCTTGAGCTCACGGCGGGCCAACGCCATCTCGTGCACCTCGTCGGGGCCGTCGGCCATGCGCAGGGTCCGCGCATGAGCCCACATCATCGCCAGCGGCTGGTCGTTGGTGAAGCCGCTGCCGCCGAAGGTCTGGATCGCCTTGTCCAACACCCACTCGGCCATCGAGGGGGCGACGATCTTGATCGCCGAGATCTCCATGTGAGCGCCCTTGTTGCCGACCGTGTCCATCAGGTGGGCCGCCTTGAGCGTGAGCAGCCGTGCCTGCTCGATGCGCACACGCGACTGGGCGACCCAGTGGCGGAACATCCCCTGCTTGGCGATCGGCTGGCCGAAGGGCTCGCGCGCCAGCGAGCGCTCGCACATCAGGTCGTAGGCGCGCTCGGCCATCCCGATCAGCCGCATGCAGTGGTGGATGCGTCCCGGACCGAGCCGCGCCTGCGCGATCGCGAAGCCGTCGCCCTCCTGGCCGATCAGGTTGCTCACCGGCACCCGCACGTCGGTGAAGGAGACCTCGGGATGGCCGCCCTGCCCGTCGTAGTGCCCGAACACGGGCAGTTCGCGCACGACCTCGACGCCGGGGGTGTCGAGCGGGACGAGGATCATCGACTGCTGCCGGTGCGCATCGGCGTCCGGGTCGGTCACCCCCATGAAGATGCCGATCCTGCAGCGCGGACTCGCCGCGCCTGACGACCACCACTTGCGCCCGTTGATCACGTACTCGTCGCCGTCACGCTCGATCCGTGCGCCGATGTTGCGGGCATCCGACGAGGCGACGTCGGGCTCGGTCATGAAGAACGCTGAGCGGATCTCCCCCTCGAGCAGCGGCTCGAGCCAGGTGCGCTGCTGTTCGGCGGTGCCGAACATGTGCAGCACCTCCATGTTGCCGGTGTCCGGCGCAGCGCAGTTGGTTGCCTCCGGCGCGATCACCGGGGAGCGGCCGGTGAGCTCGGCCAGATGTGCATAGTCCAGGTTGGACAGGCCGGCGCCGTGCGTCGCGTCGGGCAGGAACAGGTTCCACAGTCCGCGTCGCCGGGCCTCGGCCTTGAGTTCCTCCATCAGTTCGGGGTGGTGGTGGCGATCACCGGACGCCCGGATCTCCTCGAAGTACCGGGACTCGTCGGGCAGCACCCGGGTGTCGAGGAAGTCGCGCAGCTCGGCGTGCAGCTCACGTCCACGGTCACTGAGGCCCAGGTTCATCCGGATGCTCCTCGTCGCGGTGTGCAGCACGGTATGCGGCGGTGCCGCCCGGCAACGAACCGGCGCGCCTCAGGGACGTTCGCGGTCGAGGGCGCGCGCCTCGTGATAGCCGGACACCGCGGCCAGAGCGAACTCCTCCGCGCGGCGCTTGGCGTCCAGCGCCGCACGGACACTGCCCTCACGCGCCTGCGTCACCGCGTACCTGCCGGCCTCGCGGCGCCGCTGCTGCCCGTGGTCCGGGTCCAGCAGATACATCGTCGCAGCGCCGAGCGCCGCGCCGCTCGACAGTGCCAACAGCGTGCGAATGCGCACCACGCAACTCCTGGTGTTCGGCTCAGATCGTGCCGGGCTCGGGCGGGCGTCCGGCGTCGCGCTCCTCGACCGCCTGCTTCCACCCGACGTCCTCCGCGCGCTGCTTGAAGGCTACGCCCTCCGGGGTGTGCCGGGCGATGCCGTCGAACAGCGTCGCCAGCAACTGGCTGGAGGACAGCCCCATGTTGTCGAACGCCTGGTTAACGACCGTCTTGGCCATCGCAAGCTGGTTGGCCGGCACGCTCGCGATGCGTTCGACGAGCGCATCGACCCGCGCCTCGAGCTCGTCGCCGGGCACGGCCTCGCTGACGAGCCCGATCCGAGCGGCCTCGACGCCGTCGATGAGGTCACCGGTCAGCAGCAACCGCTTGGCCCGGTCGAGCCCGACCCGGTAGACCCACATCATGGTCGTGGGGATGCCCCACGCCCGCGCTGGCGGATACCCGATCACGGCGTCCTCGGCCATCACGATCTGATCACAGCACAGCGCGATGTCCGAGCCCCCCGCGACCGCTGCACCGTGGACCTGTGCGATGACCGGGGTCTGCGAGCGCCAGATCGCCATGAAGTCGTGGGTGTTCGCCCCCATGAGACGCAGATCGACCATCGGATCCCATGGCATCTGCTGCTGCCCGGGGTTCGGTCCGGGGGCCTCGGCGTAGACCTCCAGGTCGTAGCCGCCGCAGAACCCCTTGCCGGCACCGGAGAGGACCATGACGCGGACGTCCGGATCGGCGTCGGCCGTCTCGACCGCCCGGCGCAGCTCGCGCGGCATCGGCTCGACGATGCTGTTGAGGCGCTCGGGGCGATCGAGGACGATGCGGGCGACCAGCCCGTCGCGCTCGACGGTGAGGGTCTCGAAGCTGTCCACCCACGCTCCTCCCGGCGCGGCGGACCCTACCGATCCGGCGGCCCCGTGGTCACCTCCGCGACCCGTGGCGTGTGGCCCGGTGGTTCGCGTGCAGCGCGAACCCGAGCCGTCAGCGCAGGCCGAGCTGCGCCGAGCACGCGGGCCATGCGCCCCAGCCGGCCGGGTGGATCTCGAGCAACCGCTCGGCGATCTCGATCTGCTGCTCGCGCGTGGCCTGGTGCGGGTAGGCGCTGTAGCGATCGCCACCGGCCCACTGCCAGGAGTCGAGGTCGAACTGCAGCCCGCCGAAGTAGCCGTTGCCGGTGTTGATCGACCAGTCGCCACTGGACTCGCACTCGGCGAGCTCGTCCCACACCGTCTCGGACATCGACGCGCCACCGCCCGCTGCCGCCTCGCCGTCCGGCTCGGCGGGCTCGGACTCGGGCTCCGACTCGGGCTCCGACTCGCTCGCCGACGCCGGCTCGGCGCTCGGTGCGGGTGCCACGATCTCGGCGGCCGCGCGCACGTCGTCCACCGGCACGAGCTCCCCACGGGGAACCCGGTCGGCGAGGTCGACCGACGTGGACGCCTCGGCGGGCGCCGGCTCGGCCGCGACGACCGGAACGGTGGCAGGCTCGTCGGACTCGCCGTTGGGGGTCGCCTCGATCGCGACCGCGGCCGAGCCGGCAACGGCGATCGCCGCGGCGACGACGAGGCCTTCGAGCGAGCGGCGGGCACGGATCGAGCGCAGCAGTGACCGCACAGGGCCTCCGGGGACGTGGATATCGAATGGGGTGGACGCGAACCGTCCAGAACAGGTCGGACCACACGGGTGCCAACCGAAGGTGCTCGCCCACGGTGGCGGACATCGCCACGGCCGACCACCCCCGCGCCCCGTCCGTCCGTCGGTGGTCCACACCGCCAACGGCATACCGAGCCCGACGGTCCACGGCCGTACGGCCAGGGTCGCCCCTGCGGATCCCACGCTGGCCTCGCTCGGCTCATCCGTACCGCGGCCGCAGGTCCCCCCGGTGGGCGTGCACCGCACCTATGGTCGGTAGGCTGGAAGTGGCGTCCGGCGTTCCGGACGAACGTGCCGGGAGGTGGACGTGACGCACGCAGGCGGCGCGCAGGCGCGACCACGCCTGCTGGCGACGTCCCTCGGCACCAACCTGGATGCGTTCGGTTGGCGCGAGTGGGGCCTGCTGGCTGCGATCGCCACGATCTGGGGCTCGTCGTTCGTGCTCACGGAGATCGGGCTGCGCAGCTTCGCTCCCGGCGTGGTCACGCTGTGCCGCATCGCCTTGGGCGCCATGGCCGTCGCGCTGGTCCCGCGGGCACGCCGGACACGCATCGCCCGCGAGGACATTCCGGGGGTGGCGTTGCTCGGGGTGGTCTGGATGGGGATACCGCTACTGCTGTTCCCCGTCGCACAGCAGTGGATCGACTCCTCGGTCGCCGGGATGGTCAACGGAGGCATGCCGCTGACGGTCGCTGCCTGGTCGGCGATCCTGCTTCGCCGACTCCCGGGCCGCACCCAGTCGATCGGGCTCACCGTTGGCTTCGTGGGCATCGTCGCGATCTCGATGCCGGAGCTCCCGCTGGGACAGTTCGCCGCGGCTGGCACCGCCGAGACCGCCACCGGCACGGCCCTGGTGTTGCTGGTCATCGTCCTCTACGGACTCGCCGCCAACCTCGCGGTGCCGCTCCAGCAGCGCTACGGCGCCCTGGCGGTGCTGCTCCGCGCCCAGCTGGCGGCACTGGTGGTGGTCACACCCTTCGGCCTGGCCGCACTGCCGCGCTCCACCTTCGCCTGGGGACCAGCCCTGGCGATGGTGCCGCTCGGCGTGCTCGGCACCGGCGTGGCGTTCGTCCTGATGACCACCCTGGTCGGCCGCGTCGGCGGCCCCCGCGGCTCGATCGCGATCTACTTCGTTCCCGTCGTGGCCATCGTCCTCGGCGTCGTCGCGCTCGGCGAGGCGATCCATCCCCTGGCCGTCGCGGGAACCGGGCTGGTCCTGGTCGGCGCCTGGGTCACCTCCCGACGCGAGCACACGGCGGCCGCCCCCGAACGCACGGGTTGACCGCCGACGTCGGGCCGTGCTGAGAGGTCAAGCAGCACTGCCCGGGTCTCGTTCCTCGGCCAGGGCGAGCTCGACGCGTTCGACCTTGGCGGTCAGCGCTCCCTCGTACCCCGGGCGGTGGTCGATCTTGACGACCATGGACACCCGCGGAGCATGCCGCTCGACGTACTCCAGACACCGCTGGAGCAGCGCGAACACCTCGTCTGGCTCGCCCTCGACCGTGGTGAACATCGCCCCGGTCTGGCTCGGCAACCCGCTGGAACGAACGAGCCGGACCACGCCGGCGACGACGTCGCCGACCGACTCCTCGCCGCCGACGGGGCTGATCGAGAACGCCGCGAGCATGGGTGACCTCCATGTTTCGGATGCGCTCACCTCGCACCATACGCCGTGCGGACGTGCGCGGTCCCGACGTTCGATCCCGATCGGCCGTCGACCGGCACGCTGGGTCCTCTCGGAACAGGCCCCCGATGCTGCCTGGCTACCCTGCCGCCCCGGCTCGTCCGCCGCTGCTCCCGGCCCGACATCCGCGCACAGGCCCGCCCGACGGCCGCACCCCGGCCGCCCGCGACACCCCGTTCGGAGCGTCTGTGACCGTCCTGCACCGCTACCTGGGCATCGTCATCGTGGCGATGTTCCTCGTCGTGGTGGTCACGGCACTGGCGCTCCGCGTCACCCGACGCGAGGAGACCCCGGTGTGGCTGTGGGTCGTCCAGCACTGGACCGAGAACCTGCTGGTGGTCCAGACCGTCACCGGGCTGATCCTGCTGTTCATGGGTCGCCGCGCGGTGGGCATGCCGCTTGCCTGGCTGCACTACTTCTACGGATCGCTGTTCCCGCTGGTGGCCATCATCGGCGGCCGCATCGCCGGCCTGCGTCGTGAGCGCCGTGAGTACGTCGGGCTCGGCTGGGGTGCGTTCATCGCATTCGCACTGACGTTCCGGGGGATCCAGACGGCCTGCGGCGAAGCCTGGGAAGACCTCGCACGCTGTGTGGGTTGGTAACCGTCAGCACCCGACCGACAAAGGACCACTCTGTGACCCGCCGCTTCGGCCTCACCTTCGACTACCTGTGCCCGTTCGCGCGCAACGCCAACGAGTACGCGATCGCGGCGATCCGCGACGGCGCCGACATCGACGTCACGTGGATGCCGTACTCGCTCGCGCAGAACCATGTCGACGAGGACGAGCCATCGATCTGGGACCGTGAACAGCCCGACCGCGCCGCGGGGATCCTCGCCCTGCAGGCCGGACTGGCGGCGCGCGACCACGTTCCGCACCGGTTCCTGGAGGTCCATGAGCAGCTGTTCGCCGCACGTCACGACCACGGCCAGGACCTCAAGGAGCCCGAGGTCGTGCGTGCGGCGCTCAGCCGGGCGGGCGCCGACCCGGACGAGGTGCTCGCCCATGTCGAGGACGGCTCGGCGCTGAAGATCCTGCGTCACGAACACGACGCAGCGCGGTCCCGCGAGGTGTGGGGGGTGCCGACGTTCGTCACCGACGAGCGAGCCGTGTTCGTGCGCGTCCTCGACCGTCCGAACGGCGACGCCGCAGCCGCACGGCGGCGCATCGATGCGGTGCTCGACCTGGTCGACGGCGACCTGAAGCTGCACGAGTTCAAGCAGGTGGACCTGCCGGTGTGACGGTCCGGCGCGACGGCGGTCGACCGTGCAGATCAGTCCTCCACGCCGAGTAGTTCCTTGGCGCGGTCGACCTCCTCGCACACCAGCACCAGCTTGCTGCCGGCGGCGATGTAGGCCTGTTCGATGTTGACCCCGGCGTCGGCGAGTATGCGACACGCCCGACCGAGGTGACCCGGCTCGTCTGGCAGTGGCACGACCACGACCCGACGTGCGGCGCGGACCTCGATGCCGGCGCCCTGGAGCACCTCGAGCGCCTCGTCCGCCTGGTCGACGAGGACGTGCACGATGCCCTTGCCCTGACCGGTGAAGGCGCTGATCGCCTCGATGTTGATACCGGCCTCACCGAGCAGCTCACCGAGTCGTGCGAGCTGGCCCGGCTGGTCGTCGGGAATGAACACCAGGTCCTTGCGCATGCCTGACCTCCTCGTCGAGGCGCGAGGCTAGTCGCCCCGCACGGTTGCCGTGCCGAGCCCACAGTGGTGGTTGCTACACTCGTCGCACCGCTCGCCCCCACGGGGACGAGCGCTGCTGTTCCAGGAGGTCCCACCCGGATCCCACCGGTCGGGGGGATCTCGGGGACCCAACCCTTCCGGGGTAGCTCAGTTGGCAGAGCGTTCGACTGTTAATCGAAATGTCGCCGGTTCGAGCCCGGCCCCCGGAGCTCCCAGCTGACGGGCCGCACGCGCGGCCCGTTGTCCGCCGCTACGGCCGCAGCACCAGCTTGCCGAACAGCTGCCCGTCGAGCATCCGCTGGAACGCCTCACGGCCGTCGGCGAGCGCGAACACCTCGTCGATCGGCGGACGCACGCCGGTGGCATCGAGCATCCGGGTCAGTCGGACCAGCTCATCACGGGTGCCCATGGTCGAGCCGACGATCTCGAGCTGCCGGAAGAAGACACGCCCGAGATCGGCTGGCGGATTGAAGCCGGACGTGGCACCGGCCACGACGACCACCCCGCCGGGCTCCAGGGCCTTGAGCGAATGCGACCAGGTTGCCTCGCCCACGGTCTCGAGCACCGCGTCGACCCGGTTGGCCAGCCGCTCACCGGAGGCGACCGCCGCGTGAGCACCGAGCGCGAGCGCCCGGTCCAGCTTGTCCTGGTCACGGCTGGTGACGGTCACGTGCAGGCCTGCCGCGCGCGCCAGCAGCACCGCTGCGGACGCGACACCCCCACCGGCGCCCTGGACCAGGACGCGCTGGCCCGGCCGCAGTTGCGCACGGGTGAACAGCATCCGGTAGGCGGTCAGCCACGCGGTCGGCAGGCAGGCGGCCTCCTCGAAGGTCAGGCCCGCCGGCTTGTCCACCAGGTTGCGGGTCGGCACTGCGACCCGATCGGCGAACGTTCCGTCGTAGTGCTCGGAGAGGATCGACCGATCGGGCGCGAGGGTCTCGTCGACGCCGTCCGGGTCGGCGACGACCGCGTGGACGACCACCTCACGGCCGTCGGCGGTGATGCCCGCCGCGTCGCAGCCGAGCACGATCGGCAGCCGGTCCCGGTCGATCCCGACACCGCGGAGCGTCCACAGGTCGTGGTGGTTGAGCGAGGCCGCACGAACCTCCACGACCTCCCAGCCGGGGGGTGGCTCGGGCTCTTGGTACTCGCCGAGCACGAGGCCCGCGAGCGGATCGTCAGGTGTGGTGGCGGCAGCGGTGATGGCGAACATGGACCGCAGCGTAGTGGCGCGGCGTCAGTGGGACCGTCAGCGCAGCGCCACCGGGTCCGGGCCGGGTGGCAATGGGACGTCGAGGTGGTGTGCGGGGCCGGTTGCCCGCGGTGCCGCACCGCGCGCGGCAGCCTCGACGAGCCAGGCTGCGCGGTCCGCACCGAGCTGCGAAGCCTCGGCGGCCAGCCGTCCGGCGGCGGCCGAGGCATCCCGGTCGACGAGCTGGCGCACGACCGCCCACCGCAGCCGGCGCCCGCTGA
>SKSM01000242.1 GCA_007122985.1 Nitriliruptoraceae bacterium
CACCGACGGTGCCTCGCCCGGGTCCGCCACGACCGGCTCGTCGTCCGTCGCGATCGTCAACGGCCCCGCCAGCATCGCACCGGCGACCGCCAGGCCGATGATGGCGACGGTCGCGATGCCGACCGCAGGCGCGGGCCGCGGCAGCCGCTCGCGTGCGCGCTCGAGCAGCCCGGCCAGCGTGCGCCGACGCTCCGGTGCAGTCGACCCCTCGTCCTCGGCCATGGCGAGCAGCTCCTCGCGCGCCCGGGCCTTGCGCACCGGGTCGGGCTGCGGTGGGTCGCCCGACAGCTCGCGTACGCGTCGCAGCTCATCCACGCTCGACACCTCCCTCCATGCTGACCGGGCCCTCGGCCCCGTCACTGCCTGCCAGCTCCGCCCGCAGCGTCTGGCGGGCGCGGTGGATGCGCGATCGAACGGTGCCCACGGGCAGCTCCAGCGCGTGTGCCACCTCGTCGTAGCGCAGCTCATCCCAGACGTGCAGTAGCAGTGGCTCGCGGTCACGGGCCGGCAGCCGCATCAAAGCGCTCGCCACCGGGGAGCTCGGGGCGAGGTCCGACAGCCGTTGCTCAGGGCTCGCCTCGTGGTCGTGCGTCGGCTCGTGAGCAGCCCGTGCGGCGGCGTGGTCGCCACGCGCCCACTGCCGGTAGTGCTGCTTGATCAGTCGGTTGGCGATGCCGAACAGCCACGGACGGGCCGATTCGAACGCCGGGTCATAGCGGTCGCGCTGCTGGAAGGCGATGCGGAACACCTCGGCCGCCAGGTCCTCGGCCCGATCGCCGACCCGCGACCACAGAAAGCGGTGGATGGTGTCGTAGTGGCGATCGAAGACGCTGGCGAACACCGTCGGCTCCCGCTGCGAACGGGTGATGAGTTCAGCGTCCGTCGCCTCTCCGTCTGCCACGCGCGCCTCTTCGTCGCGGCCAGCGGTACCCCGACCCGGGTCGGGGCGGTGCCCCGCCGACGGACGGGGCACCGCCCTGCCACGGTAACCCCGGTGCCGTCCGCGTCGGACGGCACCGCGGTGCGTGCCTGGCTCCAGCACCATCCACCTCACGTGCCCGGTTGCACTGCCGGGAGTCTCTGGGCGGTGCCGGCTGTGGCCGCGATGTGTGGCGCGGCTGCCGGCACCGCGACGCTTACGAACGTTCGGCCACGACGTCGACGACGATGCGGCCCGGGTCCTCGAGCGCGGCGACGGCGAAGTCCGCCGGGTGATCGAGCCCCAGGACCCAGGTCATCTCACCGTGGTGATCGCCGGCCATGGCGGCCTCCGCGACCGGGTCTCCGTCGCCCTCGAGGCGGAGCGGGCCGTCGTAGGTCTCGACGGCCTCGTCCTCGGTCAGATCCACACGCGTCCCGGAGGTGACGATCTCGAGCACGTGCTCACCCGCGAGGTCCAGGTCCTCGCCGCTCGGGAAGGCGGTGACGGGACCGTCGGTCGGTGCGACCTCATAGGCGGGCACGGACTCCTCGAACTCGAGGACGAAGCGGGTGAAGCCGTCGTGGCGGCCGAGCCGGACGTCGACGAGGTCGCCACGCCCATCGCCGCCGCTGCGCGTCTGCCGGGCCGGCTCGTCGATCGGAGCGTCCTGCCCGTCGTCGCCGGTGGTGGCGTCCTGCTGGTCGTCGCCTGCGGAGGTGTCCTGCTGGTCGTCGCCTGCGGAGGTGTCCTGCCCGGGGTCGCCGGCGTCGGTCCGTTCGACCGGCTCCAGCGTCGCGGCCATGTCGGCGATCACCGCACGGCGGGTCTCGAGGTCCGGGTCCCCGAGGTCGTTGGCCGAGAGCGTCACGGTCCGGTCGTCGAACGACACGTAGCTGCGGTGCACCTCGACGCCCTGGTCGAGGTAGGCCTCGCCGGTCGCCGTGCCGTCGACACGCAGCACGTCGCGTCCCGCGATCTCGGTCTCCACGACGTCATGGACGTCGGTCGCAGGGTCGTCGTACAGCCCGTCGCGGACCTCGGCCAGGTCGCGATCGTCGATGGTGACGAGCAGCGCTGATGCCAGCGGCAGCACCGTGCGTGGCTCGACCTGCGGTGGTTCGAGGTCGAACACCCGGCACGGCGCGGACACCTCGCCGGTGTTGGTGTGCCAGTCGGCCGGGTGGGCGATCCGGTAGCCGTCGTGCGGGTTCTCGCACCGGGCGTCGAGCTCCGAGCCCGACGGCAGCTCGTCGTCGCTGCCCTCAGGCTGCGCCTCTGCCGTACCCGACGCGTCGTCGGCCGCGTCGTCGGGTTGTGCGTCCATGGCGGACTGATCGTCGCCGGTCGGGCTGCCCGCCGGCTCGCCCGCCGGGCCACCGCAGGCGGCGACGATCAGCCCCAACCCGGCGAGTAGCGCGGTCAACCTGATCCGCATCGTCAAGCTCCTCTGCTGTCGAGGTCACGGGTTCGTGACGCGGCGGGATCCGCGTCGTTCACCCGTGGTTGTCCAGCAGAGGGCCGGAAGTTCACGGCGTCCGACATGCGCACGCCGACGACCCGACGGGACTCACGACCCGACCGGCTGCGGGGTGCGACTGCCGGTGTAGACGGCCACCGCCCGATCACCGCCGGCTGCCTTGGCCGCATACATCGCCCGGTCGGCCTCACGGATCAGCGTTGCCGCTGACACCTCGGCGTCGCCTGGTTCGCGTACCGCGAGGCCGACGCTCGCGGTGGTTGCGATGTCCGGGTCGAGTTGATGGGTGGCGACACGGACGCGTTCGGCCACGGTGAGCGCCTCGGTGCCGTCGGTGTCCGGCAGGAGGATCGAGAACTCCTCGCCGCCGGTGCGGCCGATCACGTCCCCGGCACGGGTGCTCCAGCCCAGCGCATCGGCGAGCGCGACGAGGATCTGATCGCCCACCGCGTGGCCGTGTCGGTCGTTGACGGCCTTGAAGTCGTCGAGGTCGAGCAGTGCCAGGGTCAGCGGACCGTCCGCGCGGTTGGCGCGGGCGACGGCGGCGCCGAGCTCGGTGTGGAAGCTGCGGTGGTTGCGGCAGCCAGTCAGCGAGTCGGTCCGTGCGAGCTCGGCGAGCTCTGCGTTGGCGTTGGCGAGGTCACTGGTCAGCTGCCACAGGCTGCGACCGGCGATGCCGGCCACCAGGGCGCAGGCCACCAGGGCCGCGGGCAGGACGAGACCGGTCCCGGCGTCGAGGGTGCCGGTGGCTGCGCCGGCCGCCACCACGAAGCCGAGGCTGATCAGCACCTGGATGACGACCATGGGGGTGCGGAAGGCGACGGCCCCGAGCAGCACGGGCACCACCAGCACCGCGGTGATCGGGCTGGTCAGGCCGCCGTCGAGCCACAACCCCACGCCGACGGCGCTGGTCTGCGAGATCGCCCAGAGGTGGAGCAGTTGGATCGTCGGCAGCCACCGGCGCCACCAGCGCGGCGGCACGGTGACCACGGTGACGCCGATGCCGATGCTGAC
>SKSM01000256.1 GCA_007122985.1 Nitriliruptoraceae bacterium
GGCCTGATCGACCTGGTGCTCCGGCCGCTGGTGACCGGCCGGCCCACGGTGGTCGCACGCGGCGTCCCGCCGGATGCCGCCGCCGGGGATCGCGTCGCCGTCTGGCGCTGACGGCCGCGCCGGCCCCCACGCTGCGAGAACCCGTCGCATCACACGGCTTTTCGCAGCCGACCGAGTCGTCGGGCCGGACGCCGACCGCCGCACTGCGAGAACCCGTCGCATCACACGGCTTCTCGCAGATCGCACGGTCGTCACGTCGGCGGGACCCGAGGGATCCGGCCGCGCCCGGCGCGGCTAGGGGGCGAGCTGCTCCGGATCGATCCCGTAGAGGTCGTCCGCGCCGGCGGTCACCGCCCCGACGAGCCCGTGCACGCTCGGCAGCAGCTGCTGGGCGTAGAACCGTGCCACCGTCACCTTGCCGGCGAGGAACGCCGGCGAGAACCCACCGTGGTCGCCGCTGTCGAGCGCCTGCTGTGCTGCGGCCGCGCCCTTGGCCAGAAGCGCACCACCCACCACGGTGGCGAACGCACGCAGGTAGGGGGTCGCGCCCGCGAACACGTCGTTGAACGACTCGCGGTGCTCGAAGAGCCACCCGGTCGCCTGCTCGAGCGCATCCAACGCCTCGGTGAGGTTGTCGCGGATCGGCGTGAGCGCATCCGGCAGCGAGGTGGCCAGCTCCCGCAGCTCGCCGAGGTAGTCCGTGACGAACGCGCCGCCGTCGTAGGGCAGCTTGCGTCCGACCAGGTCGAGCGCCTGGATGCCGTTGGTCCCCTCGTAGATCGGGGCGATCCGTGCGTCGCGGTAGTGCTGGGCGACGCCGCTCTCCTCGATGTAGCCCATGCCGCCGTGGACCTGGAGGGCGAGCGAGGTCAGCTCCACTCCTAGGTCGGTCGACCAGGCCTTGGACATCGGCGTCAGCAGGTCGGCGAGCTTCTGCTGGTGCTCGCGCACGGACGCATCGTCCGCGTGGTGGGCCAGGTCCAGGGCGTGGGCGTTGGCGTAGCACACCGCCCGCATGGCTTCGATGTAGGCACGCTGGGTCAGCAGCATCCGCCGGACGTCGGCGTGCTCGATGATCGGGGTCTGCTCGCCGGGCTGGGCGTTCGGACCGCGACCCTGACGTCGCTCCTGGGCGTAGTCGAGCGCCTGCTGGTAGGCGCGCTCGGCGATGGCCACGCCCTGCAGCCCGACGCCGAGCCGCGCGTCGTTCATCATCGTGAACATCTGGCGCATGCCCTGGTTGGGCTCGCCGACGAGCTCACCGACCGCGCCGTCGGAGTGCTCACCGAACGACATCACGCACGTCGGCGAGGCATGGATGCCCAGCTTGTGCTCGAGCGACACCGCGTGGACGTCGTTGCGCTCGCCGAGGGAGCCGTCGTCGTCGACCAGGTACTTGGGCACGACGAACAGCGAGATCCCCTTCGTCCCGGGCGGTGCGTCGGGCAGCCGCGCGAGCACGAGGTGGACGATGTTGTCGGTGAGGTCGTGTTCGCCGTAGGTGATGTAGATCTTCTGGCCGGTGATCCGGTAGGTGCCGTCGTCCTGCGGGACGGCCTTGGTGGTGACCGCGCCGACGTCGGAGCCCGCCTGGGGCTCGGTGAGGTTCATCGTCCCGGCCCACTCACCGGACACGAGCTTCGGGACGTAGGCGTCGAGCTGCTCCTGCGAGCAGTGGTGCTGCATCAGATAGACGGCGCCGGTGGTCAGCAGCGGCCCCAGCGAGAACGCCATGTTGGCGCTGGTGAGGAACTCCTTGACGACGTTGGCGACCGTCAGCGGGAACGCACCGCCGCCGAACTCGGCCGGATGCTGGACCGCCCCCCAGCCGGCCTCCACGTACTGCCGGTAGACGGTCCTGAACGCCTCCGGGGTCTGCACCCCGCCGTCGACGAGCCGTGCCCCTTCCGCGTCGCCGACGCGATTGGTGGGGGCCACCGCCTCGGCCGCGAAGCGGCCGGCTTCCTCGAGCAGCCCGGTGACGAGCTCCGGGTCGGCGTGGGCGAAGTCGTCGAGCGCGGTGAGCTGCGAGAGCGGCGTCACGTGCTCGAGGACGAAGCGGACGTCACGGAGCGGCGCGCGGTAGGTATCCATGCCCGTGAGCGTAGCGACGACCGAGCCGACGGGAACGATCGTGACCGCCGCGTCTCGCCACCCGTCCGGGCTCGCGCCGGCCGCCGCGGATCACGCCGCGGATCACGCCGCGGCCAGTGACTCCAGCACGCCTTCGAGGTCCGTGCGGAAGCGTCCGAACCGCGGCTTGTGCCGGACCGAGAGCGACGCACGCGGCCCGTCGAGCCCGGGTCCCCGCTCCTGTCCGGCGCGGCCGACGCCGGGCCAGTCCAGTGGCACGTGCCGCCAGGCCTCGAGCACGGGCACGAGGTAGACCGGCGTGCCGTCCGGCAGCGACAGCGCCGCGGTCAGCCCGCCACGCAGCAGCTGATCATGGACGTGGGCGAGCGCGGCCTGCGCGGCGGGCACCTGCGCCCGCGTGAGGCCGTAGAGCTCGAGGTCGGGCACGTCGAACCGCGCCGCCCCGTGGGTGCGCACCCAGCGGGTGCCCTCGCCGTCGACGACGGTGACGATCGCGTCCTCGCGTTCCACCGCTCCGATCGCCACCCGGTTCATCCAGGCCGCGTCACGCTCGGTCGCGGCCGAGACGTCGCGGACGCCAACGACTCGACCCTTGAGCTGGCGGCTCAGGGCCTGCAGCAGCTTCGCCTGACGCTGCATGCCGTTCTCGAGCCCGTCGTTGCCGAGGTAGGCCTCGGTCCGCAGCAGGGGTGTGGCGTCCGCTTCGTCACGCAGCTGGCGCACGACCGCCTTCTGCATCCGGCCGCCCCAGTGGACCTCCTGTGCGAGGTGGCCCTCCCCGTGCACCGGCGCGGCACGGTCGATGTCGCCGACCTGCCGGGCGGCGGCGACCACCTCGGCCACGTCGTCGACCGGCGCGTCGAGCACCAACGCCACCTGCGAGGTATATCGATCGGGCACGCTGACACACCCCTGGTCGTCCGTGCGGTCGCCGGATCGAGACGTCGTCGCGTCCGGCGCCGCCCAGGGTACGCACGCCCCGACCCGTCACAGCCCCAGGTCGCGTGAGATCAGCAGCCGTTGCACCTCGCTGGTGCCCTCGCCGATCTCCAGGACCTTGGCGTCCTGGTAGAAGCGCCCGACCCGTGTCTCGGTGGTGAAGCCCATCCCACCGAAGATCTGGGTGGCCTCGCGGGCGGCGGTGACCGCCGCCTCCGAGGAGTAGAGCTTGGCGATCGACGCCTCGCGCTTGTAGGGCAGGCCCTCCATCTTGCGCCAGCAGGCGTAGCGGTACATCTGCCGGGCGGTCTGTGCCGCGACCTCCAGGTCGGCGATCTTGAACGCGATCGCCTGGTAGCTGCCGATCGGTCGGCCGAAGGCCTCGCGCTCCCGGGCGTAGCGCACGCACTCCTCGATGCACCCCTGGATCAGCCCGACGGCCAGGGCACTGATCGCGATGCGACCGTCGTCCAGGGTCTTGAGGAACTGGCGGAACCCGGCCCCCTGCTCGCCGAGGGTGTTGCTCACCGGCACCCGGACACCATCGAAGTGCAGCTCGCGGGTGTCGGAAGCGTGCCAGCCGACCTTGTGGTACGGGGGCGCGACCGAGAACCCGGGCGTGTCCACCGGCACGATGATCGAGGTCATCTGCTGCTCACCGGTCCACGCGGTGACGGTCACCACCGAGGTCAGCTCCGTGCCGGCGTTGGTGATGAACTGCTTGCCGCCGTCGATGACCCAGTCGTCGCCGTCACGCACCGCCCGTGTCCGCGTCGCGCCGAACGCGTCCGAGCCACCACCGGACTCGGTCAGCCCGAACGCGCCGAGCCGCTCGCCGCGCAGCAGCTGCGGCAGCCAACGCTGCTTCTGCTCCTCGGTGCCGAACTCGTCGATCGGCGCGGCACCGAGCCCGACGCCCGCCTCCAGGGTGATTCCGAGCGACTGGTCGACGCGCCCGATCTCCTCGATCGCCAGGCACAGGGTCAGATAGTCGCCGTCCATGCCCCCGTAGTCGCTGCCGAACGGCAGCCCGAACAGGCCAAGCTCGCCCATCCGACGCACGATCTCGACTGGGAAGCGGCCCTGGGCGTTGAACTCGGCCGCCACCGGTGCGATCTCCCGATCGGCGAAGTCGGCCACCACCCGACGGAACTCCTCCTGCTCCGGAGCGAGCTCGAACGACAGACCCATAGGCCGCTCCTGTTGACCGTCGACTGACTCCCACGGGCGGCTCCCACCGCACCACAGCTGCCGGCAGGATAGGTGGCCGGGTGCCCGCCTCCACATTCGGCGCGGGGCCCCGCGGCCCACCACGGCCGTGGCGACCGCCTGATCACTGCTCGTGGCGGCGCAGGTGGACGGTGTCGCCGGCGGCGACCGGGAGGTCGCCGCCGGCGGTGCGCACCACGAGCCGACCGTCGGCGTCGACCGCCACCGCGCGCCCGACCACCGCCGCCGCCCCGCGCCGCTCGACGCGCACGTCGCGTCCGAGCGTGATGCAGGCCGCGTCGTAGGCGTCACGGTGCGCCCGACTGCCCTCGACCGCCCGTGCCACCTCGACGGCCAGTCGGTCGAGCAGGTCGGCGAGCACCTGCCCACGGTCGACGGGTCCGCCGCGCTGCTCGGCGAGCGAGGTCCACCCCGCCGAGACGGCGTCGCGCTCGATCCCGCGCCAGTCGAGGTTCACCCCGCAGCCGACCAGCACCACGGCGCGACCCGCGACCGTGTGGTGCTCGCAGAGGATCCCGGCGAGCTTCGCCTCGCCGCCCGGGTCGGCGCCGGCCGCGACCACCAGCACGTCGTTCGGCCACTTGAGCACCGCCTCGACACCCTGGCGCCGCACCGCTGCGCGGACCGCCAGCCCTGCGGCGAGCGGCACCCGTCCGAGCCGGGTCCCGGTGACCGCCAGGCCGACGGTCACCGCGAGGTTGGCGGGCCCGTCGGGGCCGTCGAGGTGGTCGATCCACCGCCGCCCACGGCGTCCGCGACCGGCTGTCTGGCGGTCGGCGACGACGACCAGACCCGGCGCTGCGCCCTGCCGCAGCCGCCGCAGGGCGAGGTCGTTGGTGGAGCCGACCTCCTCGACGTGCTCGACCGCGGACAGGGCGCCGTGGGTCGCCACGACCGCGCGGACACGGTCGTCGGTCGCCAGATCCACCGCATCGCCTCCAGGGTCGGCCCGCCCCCACGTTAGGCTCCCGCGATCAGCACGCGACCTGGAGGGCGCGGTGGTCCAGACCACGCAGGAGAAGCTCGCCGAGCTCGAGCGGCGCCGCGCGGAGGCGGCCGCGGGCGGCGGTGAGGAGGCGATCGCCAAGCAGCACGAGCGCGGCAAGCTCACGGCCCGCGAACGCATCGACCTGCTGCTCGACGAGGGCTCGTTCGTCGAGACCGACGCCTTCGCGGTGCACCGGGCGACCGGGTTCGGCATGGACGAGCGCAAGATCCTCGGCGACGGGGTGGTGACCGGCCACGGCACGGTCGACGGCCGCCGGGTGTGCGTCTTCAGCCAGGACTTCACGGCGTTCGGCGGCTCGCTCGGCGAGGTGTTCGCCGGCAAGGTGGTCAAGATCATGGAGCTCGCCGAGCGCATGGGCGTGCCCGTGATCGGCCTCAACGACTCCGGCGGTGCCCGCATCCAGGAAGGGGTGGTCTCGCTCGGCGGCTACGGCGACATCTTCCACCGCAACGTGGCCGCCTCCGGGGTGATCCCCCAGATCAGCGCGGTGATGGGGCCCTGCGCGGGCGGCGCGGTGTACTCCCCGGCGATCACCGACTTCGTGTTCATGGTGCGCGAGACCTCGCACATGTTCATCACCGGCCCGAACGTCATCAGGACCGTCACCGGCGAGGACGTGTCGATGGAGGAGCTCGGCGGGGCGGACACCCACGCCGGCACCTCCGGGGTGGCCCACTTCGCCGCTCCGGACGAGGAGACCTGCCTCGACGACATCAAGTACCTGCTGTCGTTCCTGCCGGCCAACAACCTCGAGCTGCCGCCGGTGGTCGCGACCGGCGACGATCCGGAGCGGCTGGTCGAGGAGCTCGACTCCTTCGTCCCCGACAGCGCCCAGGCGCCCTACGACGTCCGCGACGTCATCGGCCACGTCGTCGACGACGCGGAGTTCCTGGAGGTCCACGAGGCCTACGCCCGCAACCTGGTGGTCGGGTTCGCGCGGCTCGACGGTCAGCCCGTCGGGGTCGTCGGCAACCAGCCGGCACACCTGGCGGGGGTGCTGGACATCGACAGCTCGGAGAAGGGCGCACGGTTCGTGCGGTTCTGCGACGCGTTCAACCTGCCGGTGATCACCTTCGAGGACGTGCCCGGCTTCCTGCCCGGCACCGACCAGGAGTACGGCGGGATCATCCGTCACGGCGCCAAGCTGCTCTACGCCTACGCGGAGGCGACGGTGCCGAAGCTCACCGTGATCGTGCGCAAGGCCTACGGCGGCGCCTACGACGTGATGGGCTCCAAGCACCTCGGCGCCGACGTCAACCTCGCCTGGCCCACCGCGGAGATCGCGGTGATGGGCGCGAAGGGTGCGGTCAACATCCTCCACCGCCGTGAGCTCGCCGAGGCCGACGACCCCGATGCCCTGCACGCGGAGTTCGAGGAGCGCTACCAGCGCGACCTGGCCAACCCGTGGAAGGCGGCCGAGCGCGGCTACGTCGACGCGGTGATCCGCCCCTCGGAGACCCGCCGCGAGCTGATCCGTGGGCTTCGCTTCACCGCGACCAAGCGCGAGCAGCGCCCGGCCCGCAAGCACGGGAACATTCCGCTGTGAGCGGCGACGACACCGACGGGGCACCCCCACCGGGACGCGGCCGCATCGAGGTGGTGGCGGGCGGACGGCTCAGCGACGCGGAGGTCGCAGCGCTCGTGCTCGCGCTCACGCCGGGGGCCCCGGACGCCCCTGCCGAGGAGGCGGTGCCCGCCTGGCGGCTGGCCGGGCTGCTCGAGGGCGTCGGCGGGCCGACGGCGCTGGACGCCCCCGACCTCGCCCACCTGCGTCGACGTCGCTGAGCCGCGCGACGCGGCCCGGCGGGCTCAGCTCCGCGCCAGCTCCTCGTCGCGGTCGACGTCGGTCTCGCCGGCCTCGATCGCGGCCTCGAGCTCGTCCTCGGTGGCATAGACCGTCAGGGTGGTCTCCATGCCGGCGGCACGGTGGCCGGGCACGTTGCAGATCACCGTCCACTCGCCGGGGAACAGCTCGACCTCGCCCGTGCCGGTCTCACCCCCGTCCGCCCCGAGGATGGCGTCGCCGTCCGGGCCGCCCATGAACGAGCCGGCGGCCGCGCCGAGCACCTCGACGTTGTGGTAGCCGTCCTCGACGTTGTTCGCCGTGACCTCGATCTCACCCGTGACCGCGGCGGTGTCGGTGATCTCGAACCAGAAGTTGCCCATGTCGAACTCGACCGAGCCGCCCGGTCCGATCGGCCGGATGTCGTCGCAGCCCTCCTCGCCGGGCGGGCACTCGAGCGCCTGCGCCTCGACGGCGCCGTCGGGGATGGGGCTGCAGCCGGCCACGAGCAGGGCGGCGCCGGCGGCGAGCAGACCGAGCAGGGAACGACGCACCGTGAGGCCTCCTGAGCGGTGCCGACGAACGGGCGGTCGGGAGCGTACCGGTGGGGACCAGTGTCCACCCAACCAGGGCCAAGCGGCGCCCGTGGCGCGGACAGCGGGTCGCCGGGCAGGGCCGTTCGGCCCCGGCTCCCGGCGCGGCGACCACGGGCGTCCCGCCGGGCTCAGTTCACCGTGAGGGTCCCGCGCATGGTCGCCTCGTGGCCCGGAACGGTGCAGATGTAGGTGTACTCGCCCTCGTCGAGCTCGATGGACCCGGTGACGGTCTCGCCGGGGTCGCAGGCGGCCACCTCCTCGTCGAGCTCGTCGATGACGAGGTTGTGCTCGACGCCGTCCTCGCAGGTCAACTCGAACTCGACCGTGCCGGCCTCGGCCTCGAGCTCCTCCACGTCCCAGGTCAGATCGTCCTGTCCGACCAGGGCGAGCACCCCGTCGGCGGCTTCCGGCGGTTCGTCGTCGTTGCCGCACGCGGCCAGGGCCAGCGCGGCGGTGACGGCGATCAGGGCGGTGCGGGTGCGCGGCATGCGTGCCTCCACAGGGTGGGTGCCAGGGGGCGGCTCGGCCCCGGCCGCAGGGTACGGCGTCACCGGTCGCCCGAGGGGGGATGCCCTGTCCCGGAGGACGGCCGCCGCGCCCGGTCTCACTAGGCTGCGGCAGCCGACTGCTGCCGGGAGGGCCGAGCGATGTTCGACGCGGTGCTGATCGCCAATCGTGGGGAGATCGCGGTCCGCGTGGCGCGTGCCTGCCGTGAGCTCGGCGTCCGCAGCGTGGCGGTGTACAGCGAGGTCGACCGCGACGCACCGCACGTGCGTGCCGCCGACGAGGCGCACCTGCTGGGACCGACCCCGGCGGCCGAGTCCTACCTCGATGCCGACCGCGTCCTGGCGGCCGCCGCGCGGTCCGGGGTCGACGCGGTCCATCCGGGCTACGGGTTCCTGGCCGAGAACGCCGGCTTCGCCCGGGCGGTCGCCGACGCCGGGCTGACCTTCGTCGGACCTCCGCCGGAAGCGATCGAGTCGATGGGCGACAAGCTCTCCGCACGCGCCGTCGCGACGGCCGCCGGCGTCCCGATCGTGCCCGGGACCACCGACCCGGTCGACGACCCCCAGGCCGCCGTCGCCTTCGGTGAGCAGCACGGCTATCCGGTCGCGGTCAAGGCGATGTTCGGCGGTGGCGGCCGTGGCATGAAGATCGCCCGCTCCGCCGACCAGCTGCGCGAGGCGCTCGCGGCCGCGCAACGCGAGGCGCAGGCGGCGTTCGGCCGTGGTGAGTGCTACCTCGAGCGCTACCTGGACCGGCCGCGGCACGTGGAGATCCAGGTCCTGGCCGACCGTGACGGCACCACCATCCACCTCGGCGAGCGTGACTGCTCGCTGCAACGTCGCCATCAGAAGCTCGTCGAGGAGGCGCCGGCCCCCGGGCTCGCGCCCGAGGTCCGTGAGGCCATGGGCGAGGCCGCGATCCTGGTCGCCCGCCAGATGGGCTACGTCAACGCCGGCACCTGCGAGTTCCTGCTCGACGAGGACGCGCGCAGCTTCTACTTCCTGGAGATGAACACCCGGCTGCAGGTCGAGCACCCGGTGACCGAACTGGTCACCGGCGTCGACCTCGCACAGCAGCAGCTGCGCATCGCGGCCGGCGACGGCATGGCGGTCGCCCAGGACGAGGTCGAGCTGCGCGGCCACGCCATCGAGGTCCGCATCAACGCAGAAGAGCCGGCGCGGGACTTCGTGCCGACCCCGGGCCGGATCGACCGCTTCAGCCCGCCGCTCGGGCCGTGGGTGCGGCTCGACACCGGTGCCGAGCCCGGCTACACCGTGCCGCGCGACTACGACTCGATGATCGGCAAGCTGATCGTCTGGGCGGCCGACCGGGACGGTGCCCGCGCCCGCATGTCCCGTGCGCTCGCAGAGCTCGAGCTGACCGGCATCCCGACGACGGTCCCCTTCCACCAGCTGGCGATGTCAAACGAACAGTTCGCCGCCGGGGAGCACTGCACCGCCTCGGTGGAACGCGAGTGGGACCTGTCCGCGCTGACCCCGCAGGCGCCGCCCGATGCGGGTGAGGACCCCACGGGCCCCTCGCGCGAGGTGACCGTCGAGGTCGCCGGTCGCCGCCTGGACGTGCGCGTGTTCGGCGAGCTCGGGGCCGCAGGCAACCCGGGCACCGCACCGCCGGCACGGCGCACCCGCCGAGCTTCCGAACGCGGCGGTGGCGGCGCCGTCGCGACCGAGGACCTGGTGGCCCCGATGCAGGGCACGGTGATCACCTACTCGGTCGAGGAGGGCGACACCGTGCAGACCGGCGACACCGTGGTGGTGCTCGAAGCCATGAAGATGGAGAACACCATCGCCGCCCACCGCGACGGCGTGGTCACCTCCCTGCCCCACGCGTCGGGCACGACCGTCGAGTCCGGCGCGGTCCTCGCCCGGATCGAGGACGCCTGAGCAGCGACGTTCAGGGCATGGTGCCGTGCGGGTCGAGGTGGGCCATCAGCATGCGGGCGCACTCGGCCACCGAACCGGTCATGGTCGGATACACCGTCAGGGTCTGAGCCAGCTGGGCGACGGTCAGCCGGTTCTGGACGGCGACCGCCAGCGGCTGGATCAGGTCGCTCGCGCGGGTGGAGACCACCACGCCGCCGAGCACGGTGCCCGACCCGACCATGGCGTGGACCTTCACGAACCCGTCGATGCCGTGGATCATCTTCGCGCGCGGGTTGCTGGCGAAGTCCAGCCGCGCGGTCTCGACCGGGAAGCCGGCCGCGTGCGCCTCCTCAGGCGACATGCCGACCGTGGCCACCTCCGGATCGGTGAACACCGTCGCCGCGACTGCGTCCCACCGGATCGGCTGCACGGCTTCGCCGAGCGCGTGCCACATGGCCGTGCGGCCCTGCATCGCCGCCACGGAGGCCAGCATCACCCCGCCGGTGACGTCGCCGGCGGCGTACACCCACCGGCAGCTGGTGCGCGCCACCGCGTCCACGTCGATGCCGCCGCGGTCGTTGACCTCGATCCCGACGGTCTCGAGCCCCAGGTCGGCGGACGAGGGCACCTGCCCGACGGTGAACAGCACGTGGCTGCCCACCACCTCGCTGCCGTCCTTGAGCCCGACCACGACTTCGTCACCGCGCCGCTCGCAGGTGACCGCCCGGGAGTTGCGCAGGATGGTCATCCCGCGGCGCTCGAACACGTCCTCGATCACCTGGGCGGCGTCGGGGTCCTGGGTCGGCAGGATCAGCTCGCGCGAGCTGACCAGGGTCACCTCCGCCCCGAACCGACCGAAGGCGTTGGAGAACTCCGCGCCGGTGGCACCCGATCCGACCACGATCAGGTGCTCGGGCACCTCGGGCAGCGAGTAGACCTGCTGGCCGACGAGCACCCGCTCACCGTCCGGCGCGAAGAACGGCAGGATCCGGGCCGATGACCCGGTTGCCAGCAGCACGTGGTCGGCGTCGAGGACCTCGGTCGCGCCGTCGCCGTGCTCGACCGTGACCTGGTGGAAGCCGGAGAGGCGGCCGCGGCCGTGGAGTCGACGCACCCCCGCAGCCCGAACCCGCGCCTCGATGTCGGCCGACTGGCTGCTGCCGAGGTCGAGCACGCCGCTGCCCACCTTGGGAAAATCCACGATCGTGCGGTCCGGCGCCTCGAACCCCTCGAGTCGCACCCCGATCTCGTCGGCGACCTGCATCCACCCCATCGCCTCCGAGGCCACGATCAGCGCCTTGGACGGCACGCAGTCCCACAGCACGCAGTTGCCGCCGAGCCCCTCGTCGGCGACGACGGTGACGTCGGCGTCGAGCTCGGCGGCGACCAGGGCGGCCTCGTACCCCGCCGGGCCACCGCCCAGGATGACGATGCGCTGCTGCACGGCGCTCCTCGTGGGGTCGGCGGGCCGGAGCTCAGGGCCCGAACCGTACCGCGCAGCCGGTCCGCGCCCCGTCGTCACCACCGGTCGCGGCCGCCGACGACGGGAGCGCTACGGTCCACCTGGCACGGGTCCGGTCCTCGAGGCGGGAGGCAGCCACGATGTGCGACACGCTCGTGGTCGTCGGCGACGACGGGGTGTGGTTCGCCAAGAACTCCGACCGCGACCCCAACGAGGCGCAGACGATCGAGTGGCACCCCGCCCGCGCCCACCCCGCGGGTCAGCAGGTGGCCTGCACCCACCTCGACGTCCCCCAGGTGGCCCGCACCAACGCGGTGCTGCTGTCCCGGCCGTTCTGGATGTGGGGCGCGGAGATGGGCGCCAACGACCACGGCGTGGTGATCGGCAACGAGGCCGTGTTCACCCGGCAGCCCGACGAGCCCACCGGGCTGACCGGCATGGACCTGCTGCGCCTCGCGCTCGAGCGTGCCGCCACCGCCGAGACCGCCGTCGAGGTGATGGTCGACCTGCTCGAGACCCACGGGCAGGGCGGCCGCTGCGGCCACGAGGACCCGGGCTTCACCTACCACAACAGCTTCCTGGTGGCCGACCCGCGCGGCGCGATCGTGCTGGAGACCGCCGGCAGGCGGCACGCCACCGAGGTGGTCGATCACGGCGCGCGCAGCATCTCCAACGGCCTGACCATCGAGCCGTTCGCCACCCATCACGCCGATCGGCTGCGCACCCGGGTGACCGCCTGCACCCGGCGCCGGGCCATCACCGAGGCGCACGCCGCGCACGCGCCCGGACC
>SKSM01000151.1 GCA_007122985.1 Nitriliruptoraceae bacterium
GACCCAGGTCCACACCGCGACGTCTGACCGTTCGACGCCGATCCAGCCAAGCACGCGCGCGACCTTCCGGAAACTCACCCCGAAATTATACAACAGGATCGCCAGCTCGACGACCTGGCGATCCGTTCGCTCGCGCTCGAAAAACTCAATCTCGTCCAGCACTTCGGTGAGTTCGGGAAGGTTCATTTGGATCAGCTCCAGTAGGAGCCGAACCTTCCCGACTTTTTCGCTAAGTTAGCGGTGCCCCATTAATGTACGACAATTTCACACGTGCTGGGTTTTTTATTAAGTGAGTCACACTGCTCGGCGCCTTCGATGACATCGGTGAGAGGGTTTGTTGAGACGCCCCATCGAAGTCCACATGAACTCTATCATGAGTTTTCGAATATCGATTTCAATAATAATTACGAAGATCGAATTACTGGCGTATCGATACTTTGACTGTATAAGATATACGGTGCATGTTTTACCCCCACCCGCTTCCCGTGCCGGATGGCGAGGCGTGATCTAAGCCCAACAGTGCACTCGAAATCAGAATATCTGTACAACAAATCTTAAGAATTTCAGACCAGAAAATGGGACACAACGATAGAAGCGGTGGCTGAAGACCACAGCTAATTATCAAACACATCTTGATTTTTAGCGAGACTGGTTCGCAAGTAGATGGGACCGCCGGCAGAAGAACTACTTGGTCAGCTAACTTGACTGTAGTATGAAAAATCAGTCCTCCCATCTACTCTCGCCGATGATAATGGTTGGGCTGCTCGTTTCTCCGTGGCTACTCGTCCGCGCGAGTAATTACCCAGTTGGTCTCTATACACAGGTCAGCCTTGCTGGCCTCTCAATTTTTGGGGCGGCGTTTCTTCTCGCCTGGGCCGCTGAAACGGCCGAGAAAGACGTCTCTCGCTCGTTTGCGATCGCCATACTCGCAGTACTCGCCGTTGCTCCGGAGTACGCTGTCGATGCACTCTACGCGTGGGAGGCCGGTGTCGATCCAGGATCTGTTGCCTCTGCGGAAGCAGCCGATCTCGCGGTCGCCAATATGACTGGCGCGAACCGAATCCTCATCGGTATCGGTTGGTCGGGCATCGCTATCTTCACCGTCTACCTAGCACTCAGAGGGTACTCATCTGGAGTTCGCGATCCAAACGTCGAACGAGCTGATGGGTTTCTCGCTGATCGGGTTCGATTGGATGAGGAACTTTCGCTCGAAATCGTTTTCCTTTTCGCCGCAACGCTGTACGCCTTCTTTATCCCGATCACCGGATCGATCGCCCTCCACGACATGGTCGTCCTCGTCAGTCTCTACGCATTGTATATCGTGTTCGCAATCCAAGCGCCACCGACGCCGAAACCACACACTGGAATACCGGCGTATCTCCAATCGTTTTCGAAACCAGGCCGTATTTCGACAGTGGTCGGACTGTTCGCGTTTTCGGGATTCGTTATATTCGTGGCAGTCGAACCGTTTGCCCACGGCTTAGAAGAGATTGGTGCGCAGCTAGGGATCCCACCGTTCTTGATGATCCAATGGATCGCACCACTCGCAAGTGAGAGCCCTGAGTTTGTCATCGTCACACTGTTGGTATTGAAAGCGAGATCAACCGCGTCGTTCAACGCGCTGATCTCTTCAAAGCTCAACCAATGGACGCTACTGATCGGCACCCTCGTGGTTGTTTACAGCGTTTCCCTAGGCTATTACGGTGCACTTCCGATGGGTCAGCGCCAGATGGGAGAAATATGGCTTACCGCAGCTCAGAGTTATTTCGCACTCGCCTTGCTCGTTGACCTACGTATTAGCGTGCGCGAGGCGCTCGTACTGCTCACTCTCTTTTTGATCCAACTGTATCCTCCCTTCCACGAGTTCGAGTGGTTACTCGTTTTCACCGGGATCTATCTCACCCTTGGAACGGTTTTGCTAGTCCGCCGCCGTCGACACGTCCTCGAACTTCTCCGGTTTCTTCGCGAGCGTATTGGGGCTGGTAGACAACGGTGAGACTACTTGGTTCTGTGAGCGTAGACCCAAATAAAATAGGTGCGGCCGCTGGAGAAACGAAACTCAGTGGTGCTTCAACCCCGAAGGTGCGAGTGCTTCTCCTTACGACCAAAATATCAAGTAAACTTAATTTTTGAAGCAGTGCGAGATACAGGGCGCATATTTTGCATGAAGTGGAACAAGCGAATCGGTCGATACAAGGAATTCACGAAGATTCAGCACGCTCCAAATGATAGGGGGAGCCAGGGAGCATCAGGGAAGGCTATTGTTGAGTCAACCGAGACGCGTTCGGATCTAAGCAGGATGACGATGGAGTAGAGTGCCCCTGGTTCACAGTTGAAACTACAGCGTAAATAATTTAGCTTTTGATGTCCATCCTCACCAAATGGAACAAGCAGAGATCTCGCTAGCCGAGGTAGCCCAGAATTGGCTCCGGCGTGAACACAAAAAACCCTATCGAAACTTTGATTTTGAACGGAAGGAAACGGAGTGGAAGCTCGTCGGGAAACTTCTTTGTCAGTGCCCGTTTCAGGCCGCATTCATCTGGCAACATCATCTTGCGTGGTATGCCACGGATCTGAGTGAGACGGAATTTCGAAATCTCAGAGTAATTGACGGGCCAGCAGACAGCTCATGGCGAAAACTCTCGCCGGACAATACGATCCGAGGGGCCGCAAAGCGTATCATCAAGTCAGAGTTACCTGACACGTTCGAAGATATTGACGTAGCTTATATCAAGCGACTCGCTGATGGCTTTGGAACGACTACGAGCGAAGAACGATTGACACTCTTTCAATCCGCTCCCGATGGAGCATCGATTGTCGTGGATGGGAACCACTATTCGACGGCCAAGGCGATTCATCAAATCCGAAGTGGCGTATACGGCCCGCAACCAGTCTATCTCGGGGTTCGTCAAGACTGTACAATCAACGATTGACCGGTTGTTAAACAGATTCGTTCGTGTGGCTGATTCAATCGAATCGGTGTGAATAAAACCCAACCACTGTGCTGCATACACCCTCTGTATCGGTCACGGCGATTTCAACACATCTGCGATCTGTTGCGTTGGAACGTACGAGCACCTACGCTACTGCCCAGGTCCTGCGGTTGCGCCGGTAACTCGTAACAGCAGACCGTATGAGTCGATACCGTCGCCTGTCCCCGTGGAAGACGCTCGACACCACGGGGGCACGACAGCCCGTACCGACGAACGGCCGAGGGCACGAAGAAACCCTTAATTCGACCGGTCGTCAACAATCCAACGGCTAATGGCCGTCTTCTCGTCGTCAGTGGGTGCGGTGACCGTCTTCGGATTCGACCTCTCGCTCGGGGTGCTGACGGGCGTCACAGCGGTCGCGCTGGTCGTCCTGCTCGGTC
>SKSM01000298.1 GCA_007122985.1 Nitriliruptoraceae bacterium
CCCGGAGGGGGTGCTCGCGGTGGTGGACGCTTCCGCGGCGCGGCGCGAGGTGGCGACGGGGCTGCTGGCGGCGCTGGACGCGGAGCTGCCGGGCGGGCGCGAGCGGATCCGCCATCTGGCGGTCGGCACGCCGGTCCCCCGGCTGGACCAGGTCTCTGCGGCGTTCGGCGGGGCGTTCGTGGCCGCGGCCACGGCACGCTCGCTCGGCACCGACCGGCGGCTGCTGCTGCCCCGCGACATCGCGGTGGACCGGCTGCTGCTCGAGTCCGACGACGCGACCCTCGAACGGCTGGTTGCCGGGGTGCTCGGCCCGCTGCTCGACCACGACGCGACGCGGCGCACCAAGCTGCTGCCGACCCTGCTGGCCTACCTGGCCGCGGGCCGCTCCAAGGCCGCGGCGGCCGAGCGGCTGGGGGTCCGGCGCCAGACCGTCCACGAGCGGCTGGACCGGATGGCGGTCGTGCTCGACCTGCCGGACGACGACCCGGCGGCGATGACCACCGTGGAGGTCGCCGCACGGGCCTGGCAGGTGCGCACCGCCGGGGCGCGGGAGGGGTAGGGCGGCGGGAGGCCGACGCGAACCGAAGCTGGTCACGCTCGCCTTGACACGCAATCAGGCCATTGCTTGGGTCGATCGCAGGTCGTGGGAGCGACCGGGGCCGTGCTCGGATCTGGGAGGTCGTCGTGCTACGTCGTGTCGTCGTGTCGTTGCTGGGGCTCGCGTTGCTCGCCGGGGTGGGGCCGGCCGCGGCCGCACCGCCTGGCTCACCGCCCGGCCTGGACCAGCGCGAACAGGCCGGTGCAGCGGGAGGCGGGCCGCCGCAGGTGCTGGTGGGTGCTGCCAGCCGCTCGGTCCTTCCGACCGTCGACGACGAACGGGCCTATCTGGACGCGGGCCTGCCGCCGGACAGCGACGGGACCGATCCTGGCGTGTTGGTCGAGGAGTGGGATGCCGGCCGGGTTGCGGTCGGCAACGGCGACGACATATCGCACTGGGTCCGAGATGACCTGCGGGTACGGGCAACCGCCGTCGAGGATCGCCGCAGCCGCGACATCGTCGTGCTCGTCTCGGCCGACCTGTACATGATCTTCAACGGGGACGCAGACCAGATCCGTGCGCGTGCCGCGGAGCTGCTGCCGCCCGGACTCGCGGACCGGACCCAGATCACGATCTCGACCACGCACAACCACCACGGACCGGACACCGCCTTCGACGTCAACCACGAGTGGTATGCGCAGATGACCGAGCAGGTCGCGGCGACCATCGCCGAGGCGGTCAAGGACCGGCGGCCGGCCACGCTACGCGTCGGTGAGGGCCAGCACTGGTTCGGCGTGGTCGACGGCCGCGACCCGATGATCATCGACCCGACGCTGAACGTGCTCCAGGCAACGGCCACCACCGGCGAGGTCATCGCCACACTCGTGCAGTGGAACAACCATCCGGAGTCGACCCTGTTCTGGGAGCCGGACGCCGACATCAGCGAGGACTGCGAGGCCCTCGACCTACTGGAGGACTGCTCGGCCGAGGGCCGCTACTTCACCGCCGACTTTCCCGGGGCGATGTCTCGGTTCATCGAGGACGAGGTCGGCGGCGAGGCGCTGTTCTTCAACGGCGCGGTCGGTGGGCTGACCACGCCGCTCGGTGCGCCGGTCTGGGAGGTCACCGACGAGGTCGGCCTCGGCAACCACTACGACCCCCCGGAGGGTGCCGAGCTGCCGGACGGGATGGACGACTTCGAGGCGCGCAGCTTCCGCAAGGCGATCATCATCGGTGAGCAGCTGGCCATGGCCGCCCTCGACGTCCTCGACGACGGCGAGCGGGTGCGCGACCCGGACGTGCGCCACGAGGAGCAGCCCTTCTACACGCGCATGTCCCACCTTGGCTTCCGCGCCCTGTCGGTCGTCGACGAGGACACCGGCCGCAGCGACCTCGGCCACAACCCCTTCCCGCTCTACCACTGCCCCGACCTAGACGACAAGACCGACGCGACCTGCGAGGACGACGGCTTCGAGACCGTCGAGGACCCATTGGTCGGTGAGCTCCGGGCCGGAGATCACGTCCGCTCCAGCGTGGGCTATCTCCAGATCGGCACGGTGGGAATGATGTTCCTGCCTGCCGAGGTCGCCTCCGAGCTGGTGATCGGACTCCCCGACGGCTTCCACGAGGACTCCGAGCCGTGGTTCGAAGGACCGTTGGAGCGCCACGCGACCGGCGAGGACTACGAGATGCCGGGCTACGTGCGCAACCGCATGGACGACGACTACCGGTGGACGATCGGGCTGGGCAACGACGAGCTCGGCTACGCGATCCCGATCTCCGACTGGCGCATCGCCTGCCTCGGCGACGATCTGGTGGGCGAGGGCACCTGCGCGGCGCTGCACGAGGCCGGTGTGATCGACTACGCCGACGCGGTCTCCGGCGAGCAGTGCAAGGCCGTCACCGAGGATCCGAGCCTGCTTCCAGACCAGCCCGAGGGCGCCGGTCAGGTCATCGAGGCCTCCTGCCGCTACGGCGTGCTCCAAGGGCAGCCGGACGACCACTACGAGGAGACGAATTCGGTCGGGTGGGACCTCGCGGCCGACATCATGGCCGCGGTCGCCGAGCTGACCGGCAGCAGCGACGACGCCCAGGTAAACCCAGACTTCCCCGGCTACTGGCAGGGCCTGCCGCCACCGGCGGGCTGAGCACGCAACTGGGCGGTCCCCAGGCGGACCAGGGTCGTCACGCCGCCGTGGCGGCGGACGGCCCTTCGGGATGGCTGCACGGCCCGCCGAGCGCCTGCGCCGCCGGGACGCAGACCGGTTCGCCTGGCGGGCGGCCGCTCGGTACGCTTCGCCGCCGCGACACCACCCCGGGGGCGTTAGCTCAGTCGGCTAGAGCGCTTGCTCGACACGCAAGAGGTCGTAGGTTCGATTCCTACACGCCCCACCGCTTCTCTCGGGCTTTTCGCCCATCACCGGTCCGGTTTGCCCCATTCTTGCCCCATAACTGGGGCAAGCGGAACCGACCGGAACCCAGCGGTGCTCACGCTGCGTGGGCGACGCCGGTCGTGTCTGCGGCGCCCGGCTGGTCGACCGTCATCGGATGCGATGACAGACGACCCCCGCCGCGGAGGCCGCAGCGACGCTGCCGCTGACCGCACCACCCACGACCCGGCCACCCGGTTTCTCACTCCGTGGTCGGTGGCCGAGGTGTGCGCCTTCCTTGGCTGCACCGACCGGCACCTACGTGCCCTACGCGCCGACCCGGACAAGCACTTCCCCGCGCCCCTGGCGCTGCCGGTGCTGCGCTGGTGGCCACCCGACATCCTCACCTGGGCCGGCCTCGACCTCGACGAGGTGCTGACCGCCGCCCGGGCGACGGCTCCG
>SKSM01000101.1 GCA_007122985.1 Nitriliruptoraceae bacterium
CCGAAGCTCAGGGCACCGGCGATGCAGCCGACGTGGCTGCCGCGCTGCGCCCGCTGCTCGGCGGACAGGTCGTCGTCGGCGACCACGTCGCTGATCGCCAGCCGGCCGCCGGGCCGCACGACCCGCGCGAGCTCGTCGAACACCGCCGGCTTGTCGGTCGAGAGGTTGATCACGCAGTTGGACAGCACGACGTCGACGCTGGCGTCGGGCAGGGGGACGGCCTCGATGTCACCTTTGAGGAACTCGACGTTGTCCGCACCGGCCTGCGCGGCGTTGGCACGGGCGAGCGCGAGCATCTCGTCGGTCATGTCCAGCCCGAAGACCCGGCCGTCCGAACCGACCCGTCGGGCCGAGAGCAGCACGTCGATCCCGGCGCCGGAGCCGAGGTCGAGCACCGTCTCGCCCGCGTGCAGATCCGCGACCGCGGTCGGGTTGCCGCAGCCGAGCGAGGCGAGCACGGCGGTGTCGGGCAGCCCGTCGGCGTCGTCGCCGTAGAGGCCGCCGCCGAAGCCGTCCCCGGGCTCGCAGCCGCCTGACGGCCCACAGCATCCGGCCGGGGACGCAGACGTCGAGGTGGTGGCGGTCACCGCGTCAGCCGCCTGGGCGTAGCGGCGACGGACGGTGTCCCTGAGCTGGTCTGACATGGCGTGATCCTTGGTCGTGTGGTGGCGGCGGGGCGTCGGACGGGCGTGCGCTCGTGCGCCCACTGTCATATCGATGATAGTCGATATCAGGGCACCGCGCCAGCGCCGGCATCGCCTGCTCGACCCGGGCAGCCGATCCGCAGACCACTACGATGGCCGACGTCGCGGCGACGACACGGCCGCGGGGCACGCAACCGAGGAGCCGGGCAGTGAAGGCGCTGGTCAAGGCGGACGCTGGACCGGGGCTCGAACTGCAGGACGTTCCCGAACCGCAGATCGGCATCAACGACGTGCTGGTCCGCGTCTCCAAGACCGGGATCTGCGGCACCGACCTGCACATCCACAACTGGGACGAATGGGCCCAGAAGACGATTCAGCCGCCCCTGATCGTGGGGCACGAGTTCGTCGGCGAGGTGGTGGAGGTCGGCAGCAACGTCAACGACTTCGTACCGGGCGACCGCGTGTCGGGCGAGGGCCACCTGGTCTGCGGCCGGTGCCGCAACTGCATGGCCGGCCGGCGCCACCTGTGCGCCGCGACCGAGAGCGTGGGCGTGACCCGGCCGGGCGCCTTCGCCGAGTACATCGCGCTGCCGATGACCAATCTGTGGCACCACGCCGACGAGATCCCCGAGGACGTCGCGGCGATCTTCGATCCGTTCGGCAACGCGGTCCACGCCGCACTGTCCTTCCCGGTCCTCGGTGAGGACGTGCTGATCACCGGCGCCGGGCCGATCGGTCAGATGGCCGCAGCCGTCGTCCGCCACGCCGGCGCCCGGCACGTGGTGATCACCGACGTCAACCCCCACCGACTCCGACAGGCCCGTTCGTTCGGCGTGACCCGGGCGGTCGACGTCAGGCAGCAGCGCATCGCCGAGGTCCAGACCGAGCTCGGCATGTCCGAGGGCTTCGACGTGGCCCTGGAGATGTCGGGTGAGGCGGCCGCACTGCGCGAGATCCTGGCGAACATGGCCCATGGCGGCCGGATCGCACTGCTCGGCATCCCGACCGAGGACATCTCCATCGACTGGACCCAGATCGTGTTCAACATGCTCACCCTGCACGGGATCTTCGGGCGCGAGATGTACGAGACCTGGTACGCGATGACCGTCATGCTCCAGTCCGGCCTCGACGTCTCGCAGGTGATCACCCACCGCTATCCGTTCACCGACTACCGCGACGCCTTCGCCACCGCGTCGGACGGCCAGGCGGGCAAGGTGCTGTTGGATTGGACGCCGCAGTAGCGACCCCGATCAGCGACCAGGAGGCACCCCGTGCACGACCAGCTACGCGCCGCGCTGCGCACGGAGCTCGACGCCCTCCGCGAGGACGGCACCTACAAGGACGAACGGGTGCTGCGCTCGCCGCAGGGAGGCACGGTCGACGTCGGTGGCGAACCGCTGGTCAACCTCTGCTCCAACAACTACCTCGGGCTCGCCGACGACCCGACGATCGCGGCAGCCGCCAAGCAGGCCCTGGACGACTGGGGATTCGGGCTCGCCTCGGTGCGGTTCATCTGCGGCACCCAGCAGATCCACACCGCGCTCGAGCAGCGGCTGAGCGACTTCCTCGGTACTGACGCCACGATCCTGCACAGCTCGTGCTTCGACGCCAACACCGGGTTGTTCGAGACGCTGCTGGGCGAGGACGACGCGGTGATCTCCGACGAGCTCAACCACGCCTCGATCATCGACGGCATCCGGCTGTGCAAGGCGCGCCGGTTCCGCTACGCCAACGGCGACCTCGACGATCTGCGCCGCTGCCTCGACGAGGCCGCCGACGCCCGCCGGCGGCTGATCGTCACCGACGGCGTGTTCTCCATGGACGGCTACTTCGCCCCGCTGGACGGCATCTGCGAGCTCGCGGACCGCTACGGCGCGCTGGTGGTCGTCGACGACTCCCACGCGGCCGGGTTCGTCGGCGAGCACGGCCGCGGCACGCCCGAGCGGTTCGGCGTGCAGGACCGGGTGGACCTGCTCACCGGCACGCTCGGCAAGGCCCTCGGCGGCGCGAGCGGCGGCTATGTCTCGGGGGTCGGCGAGGTCATCGAACTGCTCCGCCAGCGCTCACGCCCGTATCTGTTCTCGAACTCCGTGGCGCCGCCGATCGTGGCCGCCTCGCTCGCGGCGGTCGACCTGGTCGAGCACACCCCGCAGCTGCGCCAGCGCCTGTGGGACAACGCCGCGCGGTTCCGGAGCCGGCTCGAGGACGGCGGGCTCGACGTCCTGCCCGGCGAGCACCCGATCGCCCCGGTGATGGTCGGCGACGCCGGCCGGGCGACGGCGATCGCCGACCGGGCGCTGGAGCAGGGCGTTTACGTGATCGCCTTCAGCTACCCGGTGGTGCCGCGTGGCCAGGCGCGGATCCGCACGCAGGTCTCGGCAGCGCACACGCCCGAGGAGCTCGACCGCGCCGCCGACGTGCTGATCGCCGCGGTCACCGACTCCTGACCCGGCCCGCATCCCCCACCGGGTGCAGATCCTCGCACCCCACCCCCTTGACCGGGTGCAGATCCTCTCACCCCACCCCCTTGACCGGGTGCAGATCCTCTCAGCGGGTGCAAATCGTCGCAGATTTGCGTCAAAGTGCACCCGCTGAGACAAAGCGCACCCGCTCGGTGGGGGACGGTGCGGGGGACGGCGGTGCGGGTGGACGGCGGTGCGGGTGGACGGCGGTGCGGGTGGACGGCGGTGCGGGGGACGGCGGTGCGGGTAGACGGCGGTGCGG
>SKSM01000051.1 GCA_007122985.1 Nitriliruptoraceae bacterium
AGGACGGCAGCGGGCAGGACGGCGATCGGCAGGACGGCAGCGCTCGCGAGCATCCGGTGGCGACCCGTACGGTCGCCCGTGTGCCGCGTCCCACCCCGGCCGGCCGCCGGCGACCACGGCGGCGTCGCTCGCTGCTGCGGCGGCTGCTCCGCGCCGTGCTGTTCGTGCTGCTACTGGCTGGCCTGGCGGCGGCCGGCGCAGTGGGCATGCTCCTGCTGGCGGGCGTCGAGCTCGACCTGGACACCACGGGCCTGTTCGATCTGGTCGACCGCGTGATCAGCGACGACCTGCTCGACGAGCTGCGCGAGCGCTTCCTCGACTGATGCGGCCCAGGGCACGAGGTTGCCCCGGTGTGCGAGGCCGCTGTCCGGCCCCGGGGGGGCGGCGCTGGGGTGAATCCACGGGGCGACCACGTCGCTCGACGGTGCGGATCCCGACGGACCGTCGCCCGCCGGTCACCGGCGCCGTAGCTCCACCTCGCCGAACACCGCCGTGGCGCGCACCGCCACGGTCGCCGACACCTCGCCGGTGGGCGGCTGCGGCGCCGTGACGTCGCCGAACACCGCCGTCTGGGTCAGGTCGACGGCCACGTCCGGCGGCACCTCCACCTCGACGTCGCCGAAGACCGCCAGGCAGTCGACCGGTCCGGTCCCGACCAGTGCGGGGTCGAGCCGCCCGGTGGCATCACCGAAGACGGCCACGAAGCTACGTGTCGGCTCCTCGTCGGAACTCCGCCGGCCGGTGATGTCGACGTCGTCGAAGATCGCCACATTCGGTCCCCCGACCACCCAGCGACGCCCGCCCACCGCGCCGGCCAGGAACAACACCCCCAGCCCGATCAGCAGCGCCGGTGCCACGAACCCCTCCGGCACGGCGGTCGTCAGCAGCAGCACGCCGCCGCCCAGGATCAGCACGGTCCCGATGGCGCGACGCCCGGCGGTGGACAGCCACACACCGGCGACGACGAACGCCGCCGGCCACCAGTCCCCGGCCCAGGCGGCGACCTCGTCCGGCAGCACCTCCAGGACGATCAGCGCCCGACCGAGCCCGAGGACGACCAGCACGGCTCCGATCGCGGTCAGCCCCGAGGCGAGCGGTCGCTGGAACGGCAGGCGGACGGTGTCGGCCTCCACGCGGCTGCTGCGGCTCATCGCGGTCCCTTCATGCGGTCGGTCGCCCGCACCGACACCTCGCCGAAGACGACCAGGCCGTGGACCTCCACGACCGGGGCGTCGGGGTCGTCGGGCTGATCGTGCGGGACGGAGACGTCGCCCAACACCCGGCTGACCCGGTCGATGACCCGCCATCCGGGGGGAACCTCGATGCGGACGTCGCCGAACACCGAGGTGGCGGTGACCAGGACGTGACGCTGATCCGCACCGGTGTCGTGGACGGCGATGCGCGCGTCACCGAACACGGCGGTGGCGCTGCGCTCCGACGCTCCGACCGCGCTCGCGGTGGCCGCGCGTCCCCGGCCCGTGCCGGCGTCCGACGCGGTTCCGGCGACCGCGACCCTGGCGGTGCGCACCCGCCAACCGGCCTGGAGCAGCCCACCGCCGACGATCACCAGGAGCACGGGGAAGATCAGGCTGCCCACGTCCGCCTCGACCACGTCCTGGGTCGTTGCGAGCAGGAGCAGGCCGACGACCGCGACGATCAGTCCCGTCAGCCGCGCGCCGGTGACCAGCCACCACAGCCCGGCCACGATCACCGCGACCGGCCACCAGCCGGCCAACAGGTCCGCGGCGTCGAGCACCGCGAGATTGTCCAGGGTCAGCAGCACGCCGACGGCGATCAGGGCCAGCCCGAAGGGCACTGCCCCGTTGACCGATCTCGGCCGTCCCCGCATGGCTCCTCCTGGTCGCCCCTGGGCGCGTTGAACCGGGCACAGCGGTCATTCTGCACGCCGGCGCGACCGACGGGAAGGCCGTTCGGCCCTGCCTGCAGGCCTGCCCTCGCCTGGTTCCTGGCCCCCGGGGACGACGACGCGGTGCGGTCCGCCCGGCGCCAGCGGCCCGGTTACCGGGGCGTGTCGTCGTGACGGGCGGCCTCCTGCCGCCGCCGCTGCTTGCTGCTGAGGTGACGTGCGTGCTTGCGCGCCCGTCGTTCCTCACGCCGCTCCGCCTGGGCCCGCAACGGCTTGCGTTTGGTGTTGTGCCCGGGCCGGTTCTTGTTGCCCATCGCGGTACCTCCTGTGGCCGACACCCCGCCAGTACGACCGTGGCACGTCACACCGCACCGTGGGAGGGTCCTTGGTCACGCCGTGGCTGGACGCCGAAGATCGAGGTACGAGCCGAGCAGTGGCAGCAAGGCGTTGGAGGCGGCGGTCACGACCAGCCTGAAGGACGCGGCACCGGCGACCGATCTCGGCCGGCTCCGGGTCGGACTGCTGCTCATCCAGCCCCGCCGGTCCCGGTCGTTGCGGGCAGCTGCGGCGTCAGTCGACCAGCTCGGTGAGCGTGCCCGTGCTCGCGGCGAACACCTGGTCGTCGAACCGCTGCTCGTAGCCGTCGGCCAGCCGCCGTAGCAGCGCGCCGCCGTCACCGTGGAACGAGGCGCCGTGCATGATCGCGACGGTCCGGGGCGAGAGCTCCGCCAGCTGACGCAGGGTCACCGCGTAAGCCGTGAGCGAGGAGGTCTGTCGGAACGCCTCCTCCGCCTCGATGGCCGCATCGACGAGGTCGGCGTCGGTCAGCGCCGGCGGATCCCCGAGCTGGGTTCCGAGGTCGCCGGAGAACAGCGTGGCTGTCTCCTGCTCGAACAGCACCTGCGCCTCCCAGTTGTGCGGGACGTGCGGCGTGTCGAACTGCAAGACCCGGCGGCGCAGCGCGTGGTCCCCGATCTCGAGCACCTCACCCGGCTCCCAGATGCGCGGCTCGCGGTCCGCCAGGTCCGCGATGGACAGGTTCACACCGGTGGCTCCGTGGATGACGCCGGCCCGGGGACAGGCCGCGAGGAAGGCGTTCATCGCCCCGCACTCGTCCGCCTCGACGTGCGAGAACGCGATCCACCGCAGCCGGTCGAGCCCCACGAGCCGATCCACCGCCGCGGACACGGCGGGGAACAGGCTCTGCATGCCGGTGTGGTAGAGCAGTGGTTCCTCCCCGTCGACGAGGAACTGGTTGAAGGTGAACCCCCGCGGCGGCACCGCCTCCGGTGGGACGTAGGTCGAGATCCGGTAGATGCGATCTGCGATCTCGTCGACGCGCGCTTCCATGACTTGCCTCCCCCTCCGCGTGTGACGCCACCTCGGGCAGGCTTGCCGCGCGTCCGAGGTGGCTGCTCCCTCACTCACAAATTCGAAGACAGATGTGTTCTTTGATATACGAGCCTCCCGGGGATGTCAATATTGAGTGAACACTCCCGTTCGCAAGCTGCGCGCCAGTATCGCAGGGGACGGTGCCGCTTGGGACGGTGGGCCGAACCGATGGGGCGACGCGCGATCGCATCGTCGACGCGGCGGTGCGGCTGCACACCACGGTCGGTCCGACTCCAGGCAGACGCCCCGGTCCAGGGAGACCGGGGCGTCGGGGCCGATGTGGCCGAGGGTCGGCGATCCGGGAACGGCCGCATCGACCAACCGGACGAGGTTGCGGGTCAGTCGCTGCTCAGCTCGAAGCCGAGCTCCTCGAGCCGGTGGTCGAAGTCGTCGACCAGCACCGGGGTGCGACCCGACCGGGCCAGCAGCGAGGCTGCGATCGCGGCGCGGTAGCCGGAGGCGCAGTGAACCCACACCTCCCGGTCCGAGGGAACCTCGTGCATGCGCTGCTCGAGCTCGTGGATCGGGACATGGATCGAGCCGGTGATGCCGCCGGTCGCGCGCTCGTCGTGGCGCCGGACGTCGAGCACGGTCACGTCGTCACCGTCGGCCCGGTGCTTGGCGAGCGCCTCGAGGTCGGCGATCCGGTAGCTGCCGCGGTCCAGCCCGGCGCCGAAGCGCTCCACACCGTCGAGCGCCTGCGCGGCCGGCCGTTCGATGCCGACACGCACCATCTGGCGCTGGGCCTCGCTGACCTCCTCCTGGGTGTCGCCGACGAGCGTGACCGGCACGCCCCACGGGATGATCCAGGCCAGGTAGGTGATGAAGGTGGTGCCCACCTCGACGTTGACCGTCCCGGTGACGTGGTCGGCGGCGTAGGCGGTGCGCGAGCGCAGGTCGACCACCCACTCGCCGGCGTGGATGCGCTTGGCCAGCTCGGTGGGGTCGGCCTCCACGGCCGGTGACAAGTCGACCGGGCCCGGACCGACCTTGTTGCGTGGGGCCATGTGCGCGTAGTAGCGCGGGTAGGCGTCCAGACCGTTGAGCAGGGTCTCGACGAACTCGTCGGTGTCGGTGATGGTCAGCGCCAGGTTGGCACGCTTCTGCTCCCCGATGGTCGAGATCTCCACCCCGTACTTCGGGTCGACGTTGCTGGTGGTCTCGTCCGCTGCGGCCGAGGAGCAGAAGCTGCCGAACCCGTGGGTGGGCAGCACCGTGGTGTCGTCGTCGAGCTCTGCGGCCAGCCGCTGCGCGGTGGCGTGCTGGAGTCGGGTGAGCTCCTCGGCCATCCGCGGCGAGATCAGGTCGGTGCGACCGACCGAGCCGTAGAGCATCGATCCGCCGGTGAACACCGCGGTGCGCTCACCGTCGCTGAACACGTAGGAGACGTGGGTCGGGGTGTGGCCCGGGGTGTGCATGACCCGGACCGTCATCTGCCCAATCGTCAGCTCGTCGCCGTCCTCGACGCCGTGGAAGTCGAAGAACGTGTCCTCCTGTGCGGACATGACGTAGGTGGCGCCGGTCCTGCGGGCCAGCTCGACCCCACCGGTGACGTAGTCGTTGTGGTTGTGGGTCTCGAGCACGTGGGTGACGTCGAGCCCGTGCTGCTCGACGATCTCCTCGACGCGGTCGATGTCCCGCTGCGGGTCGACGACGGCGGCGGTGGTGCCGTCGGTGACGACGTAGCTGCGGTCACCCAGCGAGGGTGTCTCGATGGTGTGGATCTGCATGGAGGTGTGCCTCCCCTTCGTCGTGGTCGGGATCATTGCGGGTGATGTGCGGCTGGGTCGGTGGGTGTGCGCTCGGTGTGGGCCTGGCAGACGGATGTGTTCGGTGTCGCCGGTCGGTGGCGGGTGCCCCCGGGGCAACGTGCGTATTAGTCCGGACATTTCTGGTGGTCGCACCGTCACCGCGGCTGCGCGGCGGACGCACCGCTCGACGCGGGCGGGCGCCTGCCCGTGGCGACGTCGGCGTCGACCTCACCGGCCGCGGTGGGAACGGCGGGGCCGTCGTCCTGCGCTCGCGCGACGTCGTCGAACTGGTCGTGGAGCCGTCCGGCGAACCGGTCGTCGAGCCGCGCGCGGGTCAGGGTCGACGCGACCCGCTGACGCAGTCCGGCCAGATGCAGCTCCACCTCGGCAGCGCGACAGGCGGCGTCGATGCTCGCCAGCGCCTGGATCCCGGAGAGATCGGCGGTCGGCACTGCGGAGAGGTCGAGCACCAGTCGTGCTCGGGTTCGCGCCTCCTTCGACCGTGGCCACTGAGCCAGCAGTGCGTCGACCTCGTCCTGCAGGCGCACACCGCTGGCCGGCAGCAGGTCGCCCTCGACGTGGAGGACGGCGAGCGCCCCGTCCACCTCGGCGGTCAGGCGGGGCACACCGACACGCCAGAGCGTGAGCAGCAGGCTCACGGCGATGCCGACGCCGATGCCGAGCTCCACACCGAGCGTGAGGGTCGCAACGAAGGTGACCAGCAGCGCCACACCGTCGGTCCGCTCGACGCGCCAGGCGTGGATCGCCTCCCGAACGTCGACGAGCTTGGCGACGGCGACCACCACCACCGCGGCGAGCACGACCTGCGGCAGGGTCGTGAGCAGCGGGGCCAGAAGGACCAACGCCAGCAGCACCCCGACGGCCGTGACGATGCTCGCCAGCGGGGTTCTCGCGCCGGCGGTGTGGTTGACCGCCGTTCGGGAGAAGCCACCGGCGACCGGGAACGCCTGGAACAGGCCGGCGGCGAGGTTGGCCGCCCCCGAGGCCAGCAGCTCCTGGTCGGGGTCGATGCGGTCACGGGTCCGTGCCGCGATAGCACGGGCGACGCTGATGCCCTCGAGATAGGACAGCAGTGCGATGATGAGGGCTCCAGGCAGCAACGCGACGACCGCGTCCAACGGGGCCACGGGCAGGGTCGGGCGCGGCAGCCCGGCGGGCACCTCACCGAGGATCGCCACACCGACGTCGGCCAGGCCGAACACCGGCACCGCCGCCGTGGCCAGCACGACCACCAGCAGCGGGGTGGGGACCTTGTTCCCCAGCCGGCGGCCGCCGACCAGCGCCAGGATCGCCACGACCCCCACCAGCACGGTCGGCACGTGCAGCTGGGACAGCGAGCCGGTCAGCGCGCCGATGCGCGCGATCCAGCCGTCCGGGCTGCCGATCGACACGCCCAGCAACTGGTCCAACTGGCTGGTCGCGATCACGATGGCCGCGGCGGAGGTGAAGCCGCTGACGACCGGGTGGGAGAGCAGCGAGGTGAGTCGGCCCGCACGCAGCAGCCCGAGCACGACCTGGATCGCGCCCACGAGCAGCGCCAGCATGCCGGCCAGCGCCACGTAGGCACCAGGATCACCGTCTGCGAGCGGCGCCAGGGTGGACGCGGTCAGCAGCGAGACGATGGCCACGGGCCCGAAGGCCAGCTGCCCGGAGGTGCCGAGCAGCGCATAGGCCACCAGCGGCACCGTCGCGGCGTACAGCCCGGTAACCGGCGGCATACCCGCCAGTGCCGCATAGGCCATCGCCTGAGGGACGAGCATGGCCGCGACGGTGAGTCCCGCCAACGCGTCCGCCCGGTGCGAGCCAGCATCGGCCCGCCGCACCCAGCCGATCAGCGGTAGCCACCGCTCCAGGCGCGACGGCCCGTGGGGCGATCGCCCGGCGACCGCTTCGTCGCCCCGGGGTGTGCTCGATCCCATCGTCGGTCCGCTCAGGCTGTCGTTGCGGTCGTGCTCTTCGGACGGTTGTACGGCAGCTTGGCCAGCAGCATGCCCATGGCGCAGGTGTTGGTCATCGCCGCGAAGACCAGGCCGGCGCCGACGAACCCGGCGACGAAGCGGACGGGCGGGAACACGATGCTCACGAGGATCGACAGCAGCACGATGCCACCGGCGACCAGCCGGACCTGACGCTCGAGGTCCCAGCGGATCACATCCTGGACGATCGGGCCGTCGACCTGCTGCCAGGCCAGCACCCCGCCCTCGAGGATCGGCAGCTGCGGCAGGCCGGCCTCGGCCAACTTCTCCTGGGCCTGGTGGGCCCGGTTGCCGGTGCGGCAGACGAGCACGACCTCGCGGCCCTCGTCTGCGGCCTGACGGATCGTGTCGACGTAGTCGTCGAGCTCGTCGAGCGGCAGGTTCCGGGAGCCGGGCAGGTGGACCGACTCGAACTCACCGGGCGTGCGGACGTCGATGACCTCGGCCTCGTCGAGCTTGGCCTTGAGGACGTCCGGGTCGATGCACACGGTCGCCTGTGTCACGGGTTCCTCCTGAAGGGTCGGGGTCGTGCAGATGGGCTGAAGGAAGGGGTCGATCGGATTCCGACCCGCCACAACGCATAATGTACGGACATATTTCGGGGCCTGCCGCCGAGGCCGCCCGTGCGCGCTCGACGCACAGCAACGGCCGTCCGGCTCCCTGGACGGGTGGGCTCGACGGGGTGCCAACGGAAGGCGGCCGCCGACTCACGGGTTCCTGCAGCAGCACCAGCCGGGCCGGGCCTGCGCGCACCACCACCGGCGCCCCGACCCCCACCCACCCCCGACCTCTTCGTCTCGAAGCCCTTGGAGCCCACCATGACCACCGCCTACGACGTCGTCATCATCGGTGCCGGTCCCGCCGGCGAGAACGCCGGCGACTACGCGCGCCAGCGCGGCCTGTCCGCAGCGATCGTCGAAGCCGAACTGGTCGGTGGCGAGTGCAGCTACTGGGGGTGCATGCCGTCCAAGGCACTGCTGCGGCCGACCGAGGTGCTCGCCGCCGCACGCCGCGTGCCCGCGGCCGCCCCCGCCGTCACCGGTGCGGTCGACGTCGAGGCAGCCCTGCGAAGCCGTGACGCGTTCACGTCCGGCTGGGACGACGAGGGCCAGGTCTCGTGGCTCGAGTCCGCCGGGATCGACCTGATCCGCGGCCGCGGACGCGTCGTCGGAGAACGGCTCGTCGAGATCACCGCCGAGGACGGCAGCATCACCACCCTGGAAGCGAACCGCGGGGTGGTCATCGCCGTCGGCTCCCGTGCGGCCACGCCCCCGATCCCCGGGCTCGCGGACGTGACCACCTGGGACAACCGTGACGCCACCGCCGCCAAGCAGATCCCCACGCGCCTGCTGGTGCTCGGCGGCGGCGTCATCGGGGTCGAGCTCGCGCAGGCCATCCGCCGCCTCGGAGCCGAGCAGGTCACGGTCATCGAAGCCGAGGACCGCCTGCTCGTGACCGAGGAGGGGTTCGCCGGCGCGGAGGTGGCCGAGGCGCTCGCGGCCGACGGCATCCAGGTCGAGCTCTCCGCGCGGGCCGAGAAGGTCCACCGCGACGGCACGGACGGGCCGGTCACGGTCTCGCTCCAGGACGGGCGCGAGCTGCGCGGCGACGAACTGCTCGTCGCGGTCGGACGACGCGCCCCGACGGACGACCTCGGCCTCGAGTCGATCGGGGTGGAATCGGGACGCGGCGGGTTCGTCACGGTCGACGACCACCTGCGGGTGCCCGGCCACGACTGGCTCTACGTCGTCGGTGACGCCAACGGACGGTCGCTGCTGACCCATCAGGGCAAGTACCAGGCGCGGCTCGTCGGTGACGCGCTCGCCGGCGTCGAGGTGGATCCGGCCTGGGCCGACATCCACGCCGTGCCACGGGTGGTGTTCACCGATCCGCAGGTCGCTGCCGTCGGCCTGACCGAGGCACAGGCGCGCGACGCCGGCCACGACGTGCTCGCCGTCCAGTTCTCCATGGCGCACACCGCCGGGGGCGCCCTCGCCGGCAAGGGGGCGCAGGGCACCGCCCAGCTGGTGATCGACCAACAGCGACAGATCATCATCGGAGCGACGTTCGTCGGCGCTGGAGCGGGCGAGCTGCTCCAGGCCGCCACCATCGCGATCGTCGGCGAGGTGCCGCTGTCGCGGCTGTGGCACGCGGTGCCGTCGTTCCCGACCGTCTCCGAGGTCTGGCTGCGGCTGCTCGAGCAGGTCCGCGCCGCCGAGCTGGACCGCTGACTGCTCGCGGCAGGTCGGGTCGAGCGCCGACCTGCCGCACATCCCGCCGTCGCTCCTGCGGCGGGACACACCCCGCGGGCCGGCACCTCCTCCGCCTCTCCGTGCCCCCGCGGGGTGACCACGTCGTTGGACACGCGCGGACGGCGACGGTGGTAGCGCGTGAGGACACCACCGAGCAGCTGGCGGCCGTCGGTCGGCGCTGGCACGTCCGACGGCGGCGCCGCAGGTTGAGGCGCTGGACCGTCTATCGTGTCACTGCATCGTCTGCCGGGTGCACCGACGTGAGCCACCGGCCCATATGCTTCGGCGCGTCATCTGCCGACGGCGTCTGCATCAGCGTTACGTCTCGCCTTCTGGCACGTCCCCGCTCGACGGATCGGACCCGGTCCGGCCCGGTATCCGCATCGCTCCGCAGATCACGACGCCCAGCGAGCATGCCTTGCGCCCTCAGATCCCAGCGTGGCTGCACGCCCTTCGATCGTCCTCCGGCCAGAGCTGGCTGCGTGCCGTCCTCGTCGTCGTCGCCCTCTACGGCTTCCTCGTCGGCGTGGCCCTGATCGAAGGTGGCATCGCGGCACTTGGCGCGGGCTTCGAACAGGAGCTGCTCGACAGCGTGACCAATCCGCTGGGCGGTCTGGCGGCCGGCGTCCTGGCCACGGTGCTGGTCCAGTCCTCGTCGGTATCGACCGCGACGATCGTCGCGCTGGTCGGGGCGGGCACGGTCCCCGTCGACCTGGCGGTCCCGATGATCATGGGGGCCAACATCGGAACGACCATCACCAACACGCTGGCGTCGCTGGCGAGCCTGCGGCGACCCGACGAGTTCCGCGGCGCCTTCGCCGCGGCGACGATGCACGACTTCTTCAACCTGCTGGCCGTCGTGATCCTGCTGCCGCTCGAGCTGCTGACCGGGTTGATCTCGCGCACGGCGGTGTGGTTGACGGGGCTGCTTCGTACCACCGAGGTGGGCGTCGCCCCGCCCCCGAGCCCCGTCAAGGTTGCGCTCGGATGGGTCGCCGACCCGGTCGAGTCCTTCGTCCTGGAGGGGCTGCCGGCGTTCCTGGGTGGCCCGATCATGCTGGTGCTCGGACTCGGATTGATCCTGACCGGACTGGTCGCGGTGACCCGCAACATGCGCGAGCTGGTCGCCGACTCGGTCGAACGCGCCATGAACCGCCTGGTGGGACGCGGCGGAGGCGTCGTCGGCATCGGCCTCGGCCTGCTGGTCACCGTCGCCGTGCAGAGCTCGTCGATCACAACCGCGATCCTGGTCCCATTGGTCGCCGCCGGGGTGCTGACGATCAACAACGCCTACCCGATGACGCTGGGCGCCAACATCGGCACCACGCTGACCGCCGTGCTGGCATCGCTTGCCGTGGTCCGTCCAGAGGGCCTGACGATCGCGCTGGTGCACACGCTGTTCAACGTCATCGCCATCCTCCTGCTCTACCCCGTTCCGGCGGTGCGCGTGCTGCCGATCCGGGCGGCCCGGACACTGGCGGCGCTCGCGTTGCGTCGACGCAGCCTGGCCGCCGCCTACGTGCTGGGCGTGTTCATCGTCCTGCCGCTGGCTGGGGTACTACTGCTCCACTGACCGGCGACCCGACGGAGGCTGCGGTGGTTCAGCGACATGGGCGAGCCCGGCGAGCCGCCCTTGTCGCGCTGACAGCGGTGCTGACCACTTCGGCGATCGTCGTAGCGGTGGTCCTCTGGCTGCAGCCGTCCGACCTCGACGACTTCTACCGGGCCGACGACGGCCTGCTCGATGGCCCTGCGGGGACCCTGATCCGTTCGGAGCCGTTCTCGCGGGGCATCCCCGACGACGTCGACGCGTGGCGTGTGCTCTACCGCTCTGCCGACGCCGATGGTCGGCCGAGCGCCATCAGCGGCCTCGTGCTCGAGCCACGTGCACCGCACGACGGGCCACGCCCGCTGGTCGCGATCGCGCACGGATCGACGGGCGTCGACCAACGGTGCGCCCCGAGCCTCGCCTCGCGTCCGCTCGCGTCCCTTCCAGGCGTCCGCGAGGCGCTCGATACCGGGTTCGCGGTGGCAGCCACCGACTATCTCGGTCTGGGGACGCCCGGGCCGCACCCCTACCTGATCGGCTCCGCGTCGGCCCATGCAGTCCTCGACTCGGCCCGGTCCGCCGCAGAGCTCGTCGAGGTCGACCCGAACGCCGTTGCGATCTGGGGCTTCTCCCAGGGCGGTCATGCCGCACTGTTCGCCGCCGAGCAGGCCACCGTCTACGCACCGGAGCTGCGGCTGCGTGGCGTTGTCACCTTCGCGCCTGCCACCGACCTCGGCAGGATCACCGACCAGACCCACGGCACGCTCCTCGGCACGTTGACGGTGGTCAGCGCCGCGGTCGCCTGGAGCGAGGCCTACGACGACCTGCACCTCCACGACGTGGTCGCCCCGGAGTCCGCGGAGGCCGCACGCGCCATCGCGGGACGATGTCTGGATCCCACATCGCTGCCCGCGTCGACACTGCAGGCGATCCAGCTGCAGGACGAGGTGTCACCGCTGCGCTCCCCGTCAACCACGCACTGGGCACGCCACCTCGCCGACAACACCCCGACGGGACACCTCGACGTCCCACTGCTCGTCCTCCAGGGCGCCGAGGACCCGCTGATCACCCCCGAGATCACCGCTGAGCACGTGCGCATGCGCTGCGACGCGGGCGACGTCGTCGAGCTGCGGCTGATCTCCGGTGCGGGGCACTTCACCCTGGCCTCGCGGACCGCGGACGATGCCGCCGAGTGGACACGCCAACGCTTCGCCGGAGCTGCAGCCCGGACCACCTGCTGACCCAGCCGATGCACCCACCGCCAACGCCCCCGCCGGGTGCAGAACCTCTCACCGGGTGCAGAACCTCTCACCGGGTGCAGAACCTCTCACCGGGTGCAGAACCTCTCACCGGGTGCAGAACCTCTCACCGGGTGCAGAACCTCTCACCGGGTG
>SKSM01000042.1 GCA_007122985.1 Nitriliruptoraceae bacterium
CCGGGCGGCTACGCGGGCGCACCGCAGTACCAGCAGCAGCCACCGGCCGGTGGCGGGCAGCCACCGGCCTGGGACCAGCAGGCGGCACCGGCGGCCGGCGGTGGGCAGCCACCCGTCGGCGGCCAAGCGCCGAGCTCCGGCTTGGCGGTCACCGCACTGATCGTCGGCATCCTGGGCGTGCTGCTCGCACTGATCCCGGTGATCGGGCTGCTCGGCGGGCTCGGCGGACTGGTCGCCGTCATCCTCGGCTTCGTCGCGCGTGGCAAGGTCAAGAAGGGCACCGCTGCCGGCGGCGGCATGGCCATGGGCGGCATCATCACCGGGATCCTGGCGATCGTGATCTCGATCGCGTGGATGGTGGCGCTGTTCGCCGGCTTCCAGTTCTTCGGACAGCCCTTCCAGAACTTCGCCGAATGCGTCGAGGAGACCGGCGACCCGGACTTCTGCGAGGAGCAGCTCGAGGAGGACATCTTCGACCGGTTCTTCTCCGACTAGGCGCCTGCACAGGAGGCCACCGTGGGGCCGAGCACCTGCCCCGCGTGCGGCGAGACCGGCCCCGTCGGCCTGCGCGGCCCGCTCGAGGTGATGCCCGGCACGGTGTCCGCCGTGCTCGAGCGGCGCCCTGTGGTCGACTGCGGTGCCGGCCACGAGCGCCCACCGGCCTCGGCCCGTCCGGCCGCCGACGAGGCGATCGCCCGTGCGATCCCCCGTGCCCGACAGCGTCGCCTGCGGCGCGAGGTCTGCGACAGTTGCGGCGCCGCACTGACCATGCCGGTCCGCCGCACGGTCCGTCCGGTCAGCGTCGAGGCGCCGGATCTGCCCGTGCTCACCGTGCAGATCGACCTGCCGATGACCCGCTGCCCGGACTGCGGACGCGACCAGGTCCCCGGCCGCTCCCAACCGGACCTCGACGCGCTCGCCCCGGCGCTGTTCGACCCCGACGACGCCAGGAGGCGCTGACCCCGCTGCGGCGCACGGCTGCCCCGTCCTCGATCCGCTGGAGCTGGCCGCGACGACCGCACCACGCCACCCACACGCGCCGGGTGCATTCCGTCGCAGCGGGTGCAGAATGATGCAAATATGCGCCAAACTGCACCCGGTGAGTGAAAACGCACCCGATGAGTGAAACCGCACCCGATGAGTGAAACCGCACCCGGTGGGTGCGGCCGCACGTGGTGGCCGCGGGGAACCGACGGCGCAGCGTGACGGCGCAGCTGGACGGCGCAGCGTGACGGCGGACCGAACGGGTGCACCTGCCCGGGGGTCGAGCGGCGCAGCCGCCGGGCGTCTGCTCAGGTGGCGGTGCCTGCGACCCGACGCACGGTGACGCCGCGGTCGGCCATGCGCGCCTTGACCTCGTCGATGCGCAGCTCACCGAAGTGGAACACCGACGCGGCCAGCACCGCCGATGCGCGGCCTTGCAACGCCGCGTCCGCCAGGTGGTCGGCGGTGCCCGCGCCACCGGAGGCGATGACCGGGACCCCCACCGCGTCGGTCACCGCCCGCAGCAGGGACAGATCGAACCCGGCCTTGGTGCCGTCCTGGTCCATCGAGGTCAGCAGGATCTCACCGGCGCCGAGCTCGCTGACCCGCACGCACCACTGCACCACGTCGATCCCGGTCGGCGTGCGACCGCCGTGGATGACGACTTCCCAGCCGCTGCTCGGATCCGAGGTGTCGCGCCGGCGTGCGTCGACCGCAGCGATCACCGACTGTCCGCCCACGGCGTCCGCCACCTCGGCGAGCAGCTGTGGGCGGTCGACCGCGGCCGTGTTGAACGCGATCTTGTCTGCGCCGGCGTGCAGCATCCGGCGGGCGTCGTCCACGCTGCGCATCCCGCCGCCAACGGCGAACGGGATCGACACCTCCTCCGCGGTCCGTGCGACGACGTCGAGCATGATGTCGCGCCCGTCGCTGGAGGCGGTGATGTCCAGGAACACCAGCTCGTCGGCGCCCGCACGGTCATAGGCCCGGGCGAGCTCGACCGGGTCACCGGCATCGCGCAGCTCCACGAACTTCACACCCTTGACCACCCGGCCGTCGGTGACGTCGAGGCACGGCACGACGCGCACCGCGAGCTGGTCGCCGTCGCTCGTCGCGGCCGGTGCGGCGCGTCCACTCATCGCGCCGTCCCGGCGAGGTGGGTCAGGGCCTGGTCGAGCGTGAACGCCCCGCTGTAGAGGGCCTTGCCGATGATCGCCGCGTCCACGCGGTCGTGGCAGGTGGCGATCCGGCCGAGATCGTCCAGTGAGCCGACCCCGCCCGAGGCCGTCACCGCCGCAGTCGTCGCCTCGGCGACGCGACGCAGCATGTCGAGGTTCGGTCCCTCGAGCATCCCGTCACGGTCGATGTCGGTGTAGACGAACCGCGGCACACCCATCGCCGTGAACCGCTCGATCGCCTCGAACAGGTCGCCGGCCTCCTCGGTCCAGCCACGGGCCTGCAGGGTCGACCCCCGCGCATCCAGTCCGACCGCGACCCGCGCACCGACGCTGTCCAGCACACGCCCGACGAAGCCGGGGTCGGCCAGCGCCATGGTGCCGAGGATCACCCGCTGCGCTCCGTACCCCAGCGAGGCCTGCACATCCTCCAGGCTGCGGACGCCTCCCGAGGCCTGCACCGCCACGCCGGTCGCGTCGACGATCCGCTCGATCAGGTGCCGGTTGCGCGGCTCGCCGGTGAACGCGGCGTCCAGATCGACCACGTGCAGCCAGCTGGCGCCCGCATCGACGAACCGTTGTGCCGCCTCGACCGGGTCCTCGGCGTAGACGGTCTGTTCGTCGGCGCGCCCCTGGGTGAGCCGGACCGCACGGCCGTCACGGATGTCGACGGCGGGGTACAAGGTGAGCACGGACTGCTCCTCGCGGCGGTGACTGCGGTGATCGGCGTCCAGCGGGTGGCCGTGCCGCCCTCCGGCCACGTGCGGCGCGCCGACTGCGCAGCCTACGCAAACCACCGCCGACGATCGTGGTGACCCCGCCGTCGCCGACCGGACCGCTACAGCGTCGCAAGCCAGTTGCGCAGCAGGCGGTGGCCGATCTCCCCCGACTTCTCCGGATGGAACTGCGTGCCGACCACGTTGCCCTCACGGACCAGGCACGGGAAGGCCACCCCTCCGTAGACCGTGCGTCCGACCACGTGGTCGGGATCGGTCGGCACCGCGTAGTAGGAGTGCACGAAGTACAACCGCTCCCCGGCGACACCGGCGAGCAGGGGGTCGTCCTGCGCGCCCTCGGCCGCCGCGACCACGTCCCAGCCCATGTGGGGCACCACGGCCCGCTCAGGGAAGCGCTCGACATGACCCGGCAGCAGCCCGAGCCCGGGTTCGTCACCTTCCTCGGAGCGTTCGTAGAGCAGTTGCATGCCGACGCAGATGCCGAAGACCGGTCGCTCCGTCCGAATCGCATCGGCGATCACCGCTTGCAGGCCGGACCGTTCGAGCTGGGCACGGCACGACCGGAAGTGGCCCACCCCCGGGATGACGAGCGCGTCTGCGCCCTGGGTGTCGGACGGTCGCGACGCGATCCGTGTGCGCGCCCCGACGGCCCCGAACCCGCGCCTGGCCGACCGCACGTTGCCGGCGCCGTAGTCGAGGACAGCGACCGTGACGGCTGTCGTCACTGCAGCACGCCCTTGGTCGACGGCACCTGCTCGCCGGTCACGGCGACCGCCCGGCGCAGCGCGACCGCGAACGACTTGAACACCGACTCGAACACGTGGTGGGTGTTGTCGCCACTGAGGTTGTGGACGTGGAGGGTCACCCGGGCGTTGGCGACGACCGACTCGAAGAAGTGACGCACCAGGCTCGTCTCGAAGGTTTCGCCGATGACCTCGATCGGCACGTCACAGTCCCAGACCAGGTACGGGCGCCCGGACAGGTCGACCGCCACCCGTGTCAGCGACTCGTCGATCGGCACCGTGGCGTCACCGAACCGCTCGACCCCACGGCGGTCGCCCCACGCCGCTGCCAACGCCTCACCGAGCGCGATCCCGGTGTCCTCCACGGTGTGGTGGGCGTCGATGTTGGTGTCGCCGTGGGTGCGCACCGTCAGGTCGATGCGACCGTGGCGGCCGAGTTGATCGAGCATGTGATCGAAGAACGGCACCCCGGTGGCGACGTCGACGACACCGGCGCCGTCGAGATCGAGCTCGACCTCGACCGTCGTCTCCCGTGTCTGACGGCGGACGTGGGCGGTGCGGCGCTCCATCGGGAACCTCCGGGGCTCGGTGGCTGCAGCCGGCGCAGCCTACGTGGGTGGACGGCGAGGCCGGGTGGTGGACACGGCCCGGCAGGTGGGACGGCTCAGCCGCCGTCGAGCACGGCGTCGAGCGCAGCGAGGAACGCATCGTTCTCGGTCGGTGTCCCGACCGTGACACGGACACACCGCTCGAGCCGCGGCTTGTCCGAGAAGTCGCGCACGAGGATTCCCCGGTCGAGCAGCCGGTCGAACAGACCGTCGACGGGCGGCCGCAGGAGCAGGAAGTTGGCGACTGACGGTGCCACCTCGACGTCGCCGCGCGCCTCGAGATGGTCGCGCATACGTTCCCGCTCGGTCGCGACACGCTGGCGGTGCTCGAGGAACTGTGACTCCTGCTCGAGGGCCACCAGACCGGCCACCTGGGTCAGGGCGTCGAGGTGGTAGGGCAGCCGCACCTTCTGGACGTCATCGACCACCCAGGGCGCCGCCAGCAGGTAGCCGAGCCGCAGGCCGGCGAGCCGGAACGCTTTGGAGAACGTGCGCACGACCGTCAACCGGGGGAGCTCGGCGAGCAACGCGACGACCGACGTACCGGCCGGGGCGAACTCCACGTACGCCTCGTCGACGACGATCAACGCCCGTGAGCGGTCGTGCAGTGCCCGGATCGCGTCGTGGCCGACGGGGGTGCCGGCGGGGTTGTTGGGCGAGGGGATCAGGACCAGGTCGGGATCATGGTCTGCCACCGCCGCCGCGGCGACCTCCGGGCTCAGCTCGAATCGGTCATCAAGGTCCACCTCGCTGCCGGCGGTGAACGTCGTGCGGCACAGCTCCGGATACATCGAGTAGCCGGGGCGGACGTACAGCGCGGAGCGGCCGGGTCCGCCGTAGGCCTGAAGCAGCTGCAGCAGGACCTCGTTGGAACCGTTGGCCGCCCAGACCCGGTCGGGGTCGACATCATGGCGCGCAGCCAGGGCCACGCGCAGCTCACGGTGCGGCCGGTCCGGGTAGCGGTTGAGCTCGAGGCGCTGGATGCGCTCCGCGACGGTCACGAGGTACGCGGCGGGAGGCGGGTCTGCGGTCTCGTTGGTGTTGAGGCGCACGGGCACCTCCGCCTGGGGCGCGCCGTACGGGGTCACCGTGCGCAGGTCGTCGCGGACCGGGACACGCGCTGCCTCCGCCGTGGTCCTGTCGGCCGTCACGCGTCGTCCCCACCCTCAGGCGGCGCATCGCTGAAGCGCGTCTCGATCGCCCGCCAGTGCGCCGGCAGGTTCTCGGCCTCCGTGAGCGGCCGGATGTGCGGTGCGAGGCGTCGTAGCGCGGCGTCGTCGCACTCGAGGTAGTTGACCGGGACGAGGAACGACGAGGTGGTCAGACCGCCGGCGAACCGTGCGGTCCCCGAGGTCGGCAGGGTGTGGTTGGGGCCGGCGCCGTAGTCGCCGAGGGTCACCGGCGTCGGCGTGCCGATGAACGTCGTGCCGGCGTAGCGGACCCGTTCTGCGACCTTGCGGGGCTCGGCGGTCTGGACCTCGAGGTGCTCGGCGGCGAACGCGTCCGCCACCTGCACCGCGTGATCGATGTCGTCGACGAGCGCCACGGTTCCCTGGCCGTCCAACGCTGTCTGGATCCGCTCGCGGTGACGGGTGGCCGGCAGCTCCTCCTCGAGCGCCTGCTCCACCCGATGGACCAGGTCGGCGTCGGGGGTGATCAACAGTGCGACCACCAGTTCGTCGTGCTCGCACTGACCGATCAGGTCGGAGGCGACCACCCGCGGGTTGGCCGTGCCGTCGGCGATGATCGCCACCTCGGTCGGTCCCGCGTACCCGTCGCTGCCGATCCGTCCCTCGGCGACCAGTTGCTGCTTGGCGAGGGAGACGTAGAGGTTGCCGGGCCCGACCACCTTGTCGCAGCGGGGCACGCTGTCCGTGCCGTAGCCCAGTGCCGCGATCGCCTGCGCACCTCCGACGCGCACCACCCGGTCCACGCCGCAGAGCCTGGCGGCAGCGAGGATCGACACGTCTGGCCAACCGTTGCGTTGCCCGTCGGGGCCGACGCCGGTCGGCGGTGTGCACAGCACCAGCTCCTCGACGCCGGCGATCCGCGCGGGGACCGCAGCCATCAGCACCGACGACGGCAGCGGCGCCTTGCCGCCGGGGGCGTAGAGGCCGACCCGCTGGATGGCGTTGAACCACACCCCCATGCGTGCGCTGCCGTGCACGTCCTCCCAGGGTTGTGGGCGCGCACGCTCGTGGAACCACCGCAGGTCGTCGATGGCACGTCGGAAGGCGGCCTCCAGCTGGTCGTCGATCCGCTCCACCGCGGCGTCGAGGACCTGGTCGGGTACCGCCAACGGCTCGTCCTCGGCGAGCTCGAGCCCGTCGAACCGGGCCGTGAGCTCGCGCAGTGCCGCATCGCCGCGTTCGTGGACCGCCCGCAGGCTCGCGTCCACACCCTGCCGGGCGGCGGCGAGGTCGATCGCCGGGCGGGGCAGCCGGTCACGCGGATCGGAGCGGTCACCACGCAGGTCGAGCACGGACAGGCGGGACATGACGGCAGCCTCAGAGGGTCGGCAGCAGGCAGCACCACCACACCAGTGGCTCCTGCGTGACGTCGTCGGACCACACGGCAGCGGCGCGACGTCTGCAACGGCGGTGCGACGTCGACGACGTGCCGTGCGAGGCTACCGCCATCGACGGCCGGTCGGGTTGGTTCAGCCGCCGCGCGGAGCCGCCACGATGATCAGGACGCCGAGCAGGCAGACCCCTGCTCCGATGAGGTCCCACCGGTCCGGGACGAAGCCGTCGATCACGACCGACCATGCCAGCGCCACGACGATGAAGGCTCCGCCGTAGGCCGCGAGCACACGCCCGAACTCCGGGATGGGTTGGAGGGTGTGCAACAACCCGTAGCCGACGAGCACCATCGCACCTAGCCCCACGAACAGCAGTGACGAGCGTTCCCTGATGCCCTGCCACACCAGCCAGGCACCCCCGATCTCCGCGAGTCCGGCGAGGGTCAGGAGCAGCAGGCTGCGAATGGCCATGGATCCGTCATCGGTCGGCACCAGCAACGTGGCCCGGATGCTACGGGGGCACCGGCCGGTACGGACCGCTCACGCAACACAGCCACCACTTCGGGCACGCAAGCACCGCTCCGGGCACGCCACCACCGCTCAGGGCACGCAACCACCGGTCGCGAGGTCGGTGCGGTTCGCCGGCGGGGCGTTGGCGGTGGCGTCGAGCAGGTCGCGCCGGGCCGGAGGATCGCTCATCGCGGTCCGTCGACCGCGGCGGACGGTCACCGCCGCCTGTGTGTCCATCGACAGGCGCCATCGTCCCTCGGTGACCGCGACGTGGTGCCGGCGACAGACGGCGACGAGGTTGTCGACGGTGGTCGGACCACCCTGCTCGCGAGCGGTGACGTGGTGCAGGTCGGTCCAGTGGACCGGGACCGAACAGCCGGGAAAGCGACAGCCCTGATCGCGGGCACGGACCGCGGTACGCACGGCAGCAGGGATGGCCGGGGTCGGCGCCGTGACTCCAAGGACCTCGCCACCGTCGGTGAGCAGGAAGCGCAGGTCGGCGTCCTCCGCGAGCCGACGTGCGGCAGCAGGGGTGAGGATCGGCGGCGACCCGGCCGTCGCCCACAGCAGCCGCGCCGAGCGGGCCGTGTCGTCGTCACCGACCAGCGTGCGGATGTCGGCGACGACCTCCACCCGCGGGCGGGCCCGTCGGGGACGTCCACCGGCGGTCACACCGCCGAGCGAGAGCTCGGCGAGACGGACCAGGGCATCGGCGCGCTGTCGCGCCCGGCTGCGCCGTCCGAGCCAACCGGCGGCATCACGGCCGTCGGCTCTGCGCACCTGCCCATCCGCAGCGGCGCCCGGGCCGTCGTCCGCGCCCAGGTCGTCGACCGCGTCGAGGTCGGCCTCACCAACGGCGTCCCGGGTGACATCGCGCGGGCCGGCCGATGGCGGCGGCATCGCTGCCTCGAGCCCGGCGAGGAAGGTCGCACCGGCTTGCGCGTCCAGCTCGAAGTAGCCGGTCAGGGCGTCGTCCAGGGCGGGCTGCAGGTGGAGGAAGCGATGCTCGATCGTGCGCGTGGCCGTGTCCCTGGCCGTGTCCGGCCGCAGACGGCCGACGGCGTCGCGGACCGCATCGAGCACCTGGTCGGGATCCAGCTGCCGGAACCGGTCGAGGTCCGCAAAGCCCGCATCGAGGTGCTGACGGGCGGCCGCATCGAGCCCCCGGACCTCGGAGACGACTGCGCGCACCTCCGCCCATCCGATCGCCCCCGCATGGAAGGCACGGCGGACATGGGGCAGATCGCGCAGCACGACCGCGGTGTTGGTCAGGGTCCGTCGGTCGCCGAACGTCAGGCGCGAGCTGAGCGCCAGCAGCCCCTCCAACGACAAGCCGGTGTCGCGGGCCGCGAGGTCGTCGGCGTCGACGCGCTCGGTCAACGCGACCGCGGCGGCGTGTCCCGTGTCGAGGGCGGCGAGCAGGCCGAGCAGTGCGCCGAGCTCGGTGGTGCGCACCCGGCCGTCCTCCACCAGGGCGAGCAGATCGCCGACCGCACGCCGGACCTCGGACACCGCGGCCTGCAGCGAGGGCGCCCCGGCGGGGTCGCCCACCGGTGGTTCCTCGGCCGCGCGACGAGCAGGCCCGTCGGCGGAGGGAGCCCCTGCGGCCGGACTAGGCGTCGAGGCGACGTGGTAGGCCCGCCCGGTCTCGCATGCCAGGGTCGGCTGGTCCGCCGTCGTGCGGCGGCGGGCAGGTGCCCCGGGCACCGGCCGGGTCCAACCAGCGTCAGCAACGGGCTGCGACGTCGGTCGGGCGCGGCGGCGGGAGGTCGGTGTGGACATGAGGGGAACGTATGTTCGGATCGCGTGGATGTCAACGAACGACTGCCGAAGGCTGTGGACGACATCGTCGTGCACGCGTCGCGGAGGTCAGCCGGCCCGTCGCCAGGCCGGCTCCTCGCGGTCCTCGCCGAAGGTGCGGTCGCCTGCGTCCTCGTCGACCGCGTCGGGCCCGAACGCCGCCTTGATGTCGCCGAGCAGGCCGGGGCGCCGCTCGACCCGGAAACCGTCGCCGAGCTGGTAGGTCCGCGCCGAGCCGTCGCTGTCCCCGACCCGCAGCTGCACCGGCACGACCCCGGGATGGTCGCCGAGCAGCGTCTTGAGCCGTCGCACGGCGTCCGCCGTGCACTGCTCCGAGGCGAAGCGCACCACGACCGGCGCGCCGAGCGCCTCGGAGAGATCGGGGGCCGACACCTTGTTGGCGGTGAGCTTGACCGCCTCGTCGCGGACCTCGAGCCGCCCGGTGATCACCAGCACCGCGTCCTCGACGAGCACCTCGTGGGCGGCTCGGTAGGTGTTCGGCCAGAACACCACCTCCACCTGCCCGGAGAGGTCCTCGAGCGTCGCGACCAGGTAGGTGTCGCCCTTGCGCGTGAACTTCTTGGTCAGGGCAGTGAGCACACCACCCACCGACACCGAGGCGCCGTCCTCCTTCTCCCGCAGCGAGGCGCAGGTCGCGTCGGTGTGCTGGGCCAGGACCTGCTCCGCGCCGAACAGCGGATGGTCCGAGACGTAGAGGCCGAGCATCTCGCGTTCGAACTTCAATCGGGCCGACTTGTCGTATTCGTCGTCGGGGATCGGTGCCTCGTCCTCGAGCCCGACGTCGTCGCTCGCGTCGGCCGACGCCCCGTCGAACAACGAGAACTGTCCGGCGGCCTCGGCGCGCTTGCGCGACAGGGCCGCATCGACGATCGGCTCGTAGGTCGCGAGCAACCCCTTGCGCGGATGGCCCATCGGGGCGAACGCGCCGGCGAGGATGAGGTTCTCGATCGTGCGCTTGTTGAGCACCGAGCCGTCGACCTTGGCGCAGAAGTCGCGGAAGTCCTCGAAGCGTCCGTGCTCGTCACGCGCGGCGAGGATCTGTTCGACGAGCCCGTCGCCGACCCCGCGGACCGCCGAGAGCCCGAACAGGATCTCGTCATCGCGGGGGGTGAAGTCCACCCGGGACTCGTTGACGTCCGGCGGCAGCACCGGGATGCCCATGCGCCGACACTCGTTGAGGTAGAGCGGCTTGTTGTCCTTGTGGTTCTTCACGCTGGTCAGCAGGGCGGCCATGTACTCGACCGGGTAGTGGGTCTTGAGCCAGGCCGTCTGGTAGCTGACCACGCCGTAGGCGACCGTGTGCGACTTGTTGAAGCCGTACTCGGCGAACTTCTCGATCAGGCCCCACAGGTGCGCCATGAACGCGCGGTCGTAGCCGCGGTCGACGCCGCCGCTGATCAGCTGGTCCTTCTGTGCCTCCATGAGATCGCGCTTCTTCTTGCCGACCGCCTTGCGCAGCGCATCGGCCTCGCTCATGGAGAAGCCGGAGATGTCGGTGGCGATCTTCATCACCTGTTCCTGGTAGACGATGACCCCGTAGGTCTCGCCCAGGATCGGTTCGAGGTCGGCGTGGTCGAAGCTGACGGCCTGCAAGCCGTTCTTGCGGTCGGCGAAGGCGTTGTGCATGTCCATGCCGAGGGGTCCGGGCCGGTAGAGCGCGAGCAGCGCGGAGATGTCCTCGAACCGGGTCGGCTTGAGCTTTCTCACCAGGGCCTGCATCCCGGCCGAGTCGAGCTGGAACACCCCCAGGGTGTGGCCGGTGCCGAGCATCGCGTAGACGTCCGGATCGTCCATATCGCCGAGCAGGGCCGCGTCATCGAGGTCGACGCTGCGTCCGCGGTTGGCCTGGATGTGGCGCTCCGCATCGGAGATCACCGTGAGGTTGCGCAGGCCGAGGAAGTCCATCTTGAGCAGGCCGATGTCCTCGGCCGCGCCCATCTCGTACTGGGTGACGATCTCGCCGTTGTCGGTCCTGAGCAGCGGGACCGTCTCGTGCAACGGCTTGGCGCCGATGACGACCGCGGCGGCGTGGATGCCGTGCTGGCGCTTGAGGCCCTCGAGCTTCTCCGCGGTCTCGAGCACCTCCTGGTAGGTGGGATCCTGACGGGCCTCGCGCAGCTCCGAGGACTTGTCGTAGGCCTCGGTGAGCGGGACCTCCTTGCCCTGGACCGGCGGCGGCATCATCTTGGCGAGGTCGTCACCGACCTTGAACGGCTCGTCGAGCACCCGGGCGGCGTCACGGATGGCCGACTTGGCCTTGATCGTGCTGAAGGTCACGATCTGTGCGACGTGGTCGTCGCCGTAGCGGTCGGCGGCGTAGCGGATCATCTCGCCACGACGACGGTCGTCGAAGTCGATGTCGATGTCCGGCATCTGCAGACGGGCCGGGTTGAGGAAGCGCTCGAAGATCAGCCCGTGCTTGATCGGATCGACCCGGGTGATGTCGGCGCAGTAGGCCACCACCGAACCGCCCGCCGAGCCTCGCCCCGGCCCCACCCGGATGCCGATCGAGCGCGCGTGGCGACACAGGTCGGCGACGATCAGGAAGTAGGCGGGAAAGCCCATCTGGGCGATGACCGAGAGCTCGTAGTCGACCCGTTCGGCGACGGCGGTCGGCACGGGGTCGCCGTAGCGCTGCTTGGCGCCCTCCCAGACCAGGTGACACAGCTCCTCGTCCTCGGAGCGGCCGCCGGTGGTGGGAAAGGCGGGCAGCAGGTCGAGGTCGAAGTCGATGGTCGCGTTGCACATCTGCGCGATGTCGAGCGTCGCATCGAGCGCGTCCGGGTAGGCATGGAACTCCTCACGCATCTCCCGCGAGCTCTTGACGTAGAACTGGTCACCGTGGAACTTGAAGCGGTCGGGGTCCGAGACCTTCGAGCCGGTCTGGATGCACAGCAGGGCGTCGTGGGCCTGGGCGTCGTCGGCACGGGTGTAGTGCGAGTCGTTGGTGATGACGGTGCGAAGACCGAGCTGACCGGCCAGCTTCTCCAGCACAGGCCAGGTGCGCTTCTGCTCGGCGATGCCGTGATCCTGGAGCTCGACGAAGAACCGCTCGGCGGTGTAGATGTCCTTGAAGTCCGA
>SKSM01000342.1 GCA_007122985.1 Nitriliruptoraceae bacterium
CCCAGGTGACGCTCCGGCAGGCGAGTGGCCCCGCTGAGCCCTCGCACCCGCCGGCCCCGGAGCCGGGGACGGTCGCAGCTCGCTCAGGAGACGCAGCGGAGCCGGACCGCGACACCTCGGACGCCGACGCCCCGGTCGGTGGCCCCCGCTCGCGGATCCCGCTGCTGGCCGGCGCGACCGCCGCGATCCTGGTGATCGCCGGCGTCGCGGTCTGGGCACTGGGCGGCGACGACGCCGATGAGGGCGTACTCGCTGCGGAGCCCGAGGTCGAAGCGGTCGACACCGACGAGTCGGAGCCTGCCGAGGTCGAGGACGAGGTGGAGCAGGACGAGGTCGAGGTCGCCGCCGACGACACCCACGACGACGGTGCAGATGGCCAGCACGACGGGCACGACGACGCTGCCGGCCAGGAGCAGGCCGAGTCGCAGTCCGACGGCGTCACAGGAGCTGACGCGGTCGAGGACGCCAGCGCACAGATCCCGCCGGACGTGGACTTCGCGACCATCGACGGCATCACCGTCGACGGCAGCACCTACGTGGTGGACTTCACCACCCACCGGTTCGAGGCCGAGTTGCCTGGCGTCCACGTGCACTTCTTCTTCGACACCGTCCCGCCCGAACAGGCCGGCGTGCCCGGGAACGGGCCTTGGTTCCTCTACGGCGGCGACAGTCCCTTCACGGGCTACGGCACCGGTGATCGCCCGTCGGGTGCGGAACGGATGTGCGTCCTGGTCGCCAACCCCGACCACTCCGTGCAAGCCGACAGCGGCAACTGCGTGGACCTGCCCTGACCACCGATCCATCGCCGTGACACCGCGACGACACCGGCACGCCACCGGATGCCAGAGGAGCCGATCATGAGCCGCGACGACGAACGCATTCCGGAGTCGAGGAAGCCGGACGCCGACGACGACCGAACGAGGAAGCCCGAGCCGCAACCCGAGCCGGAACCCGAGCCGGAGCGATCCGGCCGGCAGGACGAGCCCCTCGTGCGTCAGACGGGCCCCACGAGCGACGACCACATCACCGCGAGCCGCTACGACCCGGATGCGGGCGGGCCGGAGCGCAGTGACCAGGTGGTCGAGGGCGAGCGGGTCACCGCCGAGCGCGATGGCGCTTCGGACGATGCCGCCAGCTCCAGCGACGGTGGCGCGGCCGCTGACGCAGGTTCGGCCGGTGACGGTGGCACCGTCGCTGACGGCGGTGCCACCTCGGAGGGCAGCGGGCTCGGTGATCACCTCGTGGTGGACGGTGAGGACCTGACCGTCGAGTCGGGCGGCATCACCAAAGCCTTCGATCCCGACGCCCTCGACGTCGATGTCCTGGTCGATCACGGGTTCACCCTCAGCCGGCACGGCACGCAGAGCGTCGATGACGCCGGCGAACTCGGCGGGACGGCCGACGACGGCGCGGGCTCGGCGGAGGATGCGACCGGTGGCGGCCCCACCACCTGGAGCCACGCCCACCTCGTGCAGGCCGTCCCCGACGAGCACAGCCTGGACCACGCGCTCCTGCAGGTCTACGGCGGTGGTGCCGCACCGCCGCCGGTGGCCGGCGGCGACGGCGGCTCCGAGGAGACCGAGGCTGTCGTCGACCACCAACCGGTTGGTGACACGACGAGTGCACTGGACAGCACGCTCGCGGCGCCGGCAACGGGGATCGACCTGTTCGGCGACACCGGCGACGACGAGGTGGAGGACGACGTCGGTGACGTCGAGATCGTCGAGTAGCCGCGTTCAGGCCGTGGCGGCGATGGGTCGGTCGTGGTCGGGCGAGTGGCGCTCCTGCGGGACCATCCGCCCCAGGATCTCGCGGGCGAGCCGGATCGCATCGTCCCTCGCGCCGGTCTCTGCCAGCTCGTCGCCCGCATCGCCGTGGGCGGCGCGCACGGCGCGATCGATCCTGCCCGAGACGCCTGGCAGGTGGGCGTCGAGCGCGAACCCGGTGCGCCACTCGAGCGTTCGGGCAGCTCCGAGCAACCGTGCCGCTGCTGCGGTCTGCCCGGCCTGGACGCAAGCAACGGCGAGCCGGACGACCGTGGTTGCCACGGCGAAGGTGTGTGACGCCGCGCGAGCCGCCTCAAGGGCCCGCGCCAACTGCCGGGACGCCCGTTCGGGGTGCGCCGTGGCCAGCGCGATGTCCGCGCGCACCTGGGCGACCAGGCTGATGCCGTACGGATCGTCGAGTTCGGCGAAGAGGTCATCGCTCACCTGGGCGTGACGCGCCGCGCCGGCAACGTCGCCGGTGGCGAGGTGGAGCGCGGCGATCGCCTGCGAGCTCGCGGCCACGCACCAGCGATCGCCCGCCTGCTCGTGGAGCGACAGCGCCTCCAGCCCAAGGTCCAGGGCCCGCAACGGATCCGTTGGCAGCGTCGCCAGCGACGCGACCATCCCTGCCATCCCGGCACCGGTCAGGTCGCCCGCCAGGGAGAGCTGCGTGGCGGCCTGGGTGGCGTCCTCTCGGGCACGGTCATGATCGCCGAGGAGACCGGCGAACAGCGCGGCGGTGCCGCGCAGCCGTGCCTCGGCGACAGGGTCGTGGCCGCTGCTGAGCCGCAGGGTGCGCTCGACCCTCGTCAGCGCGGCGCGCAGGTCCCCCACGAGGTACCAGTGCCACCACAGTGCGTCGACCAGCGCTGCCGCCGTCGTGACATCGCCGTCGTCGACCACCCGGTCGAACGTCACGCCGATGTCGGCGCGCAGCCGGCGCAGCCGACGCCACCATCGCGCGCGGTCAGGGCCACGCTGGCCGCCTTCCGCGCCGTCGACCTGTGCGAGCACCCACGCGGTGTGTCGCGCAGCCACCTGCCTCGCGTCGTCGCGCTGCGCCAGTTGCCGATCCGCGACGGCACGCACCATCCCGAGCATCCGCACGCGCCCGTCCGCATCGGCCTGCAGGAGCGAGGCGCGCGTCAGACGGCCGATCGCGTCCTCCACCTCGACGATCGTCGCGCCGTCGGGCGCTGCGATCCGGCGGATGTCCTCGACCCGGACCGGGCTGCGCACCACAGCCATCCGTGTCAGCAGTTCCCGGTCCTCAGCGTGGATCAGGCGAAGATTGGCCGTGATGGCCGCTTCGATCGTGCGGTGCCGGTCCGGGGTGCCGCGGGGTCCATCGCGCAGCTCGTCGAGCGGTCGCTCCAGGCGGTCGAGGAGCCGTTCGATGGGCAGAGCCTGGAGCCGGCCGGCGGCCAGCTCGATCGCGAGCGGCAGGCCGTCGAGCCGGCGGGCGAGCTCACCGAGGTGGCTTGCCACCCGAGCGTCGACCGGCTCCTGCCAGCCGGCCGCCCGCGCCCGCTCGAGGAGCAGGCGCACCGCGGCGCTGGCCAACTGCTC
>SKSM01000093.1 GCA_007122985.1 Nitriliruptoraceae bacterium
CGGTCCGGCCGCCAGCTCGGGCTGGTGGTGCGCCGCGACGTCCTCGGCGGTGACCGGGGTGACCAGCGACCGGGGGAGCGGCCGTGAGCGTGACGCCGGCGGACCTCGCAGCGTCGATCGCCGCGGTACGCGAGCGGATCGCCGCCGCGGCCGAGCGCGCCGGCCGCTCGCCGATCGACGTGCAGCTGATCGCGGTCACCAAGACCCATCCGCCGCAGCTGATCCAGCAGACGGTCGACGCCGGTGTCGCCGACATCGGGGAGAACCGGGTGCAGGAGCTGCTGGACAAGCGCCCACTGGTCGAGGGCGCCCGGTGGCACCTCGTCGGACGGCTGCAGCGCAACAAGGTGCGCGCCGTGGTCGGCCAGCAGGTCCTGGTGCACTCCGCGGACCGCCGGTCGCTGATCGACGCACTCTCGGCCCGCGCCGAGCGTGAGGGCGTGGTCCAGCGGATCCTCGTGCAGGTCAACGTCGGCGACGATCCGGCCAAGGGTGGGTGCCGCCTCGACGAGGTCGACGAGCTGGTCGCCTACGCTCGGGGTCGGCCGAACCTGGCCGTCGAGGGTCTGATGACGATCCCGCCGATGCCCCCGGACGGGGTGGACGCGGTGACGGCCGCCCGGCCACTGTTCGCCGAGCTGCGTCGTCGACGCGACGACCTGCGCACACGGTTCCCGGAGGTGGTGCACCTGTCGATGGGGATGACGGCCGACCTCGAGGCTGCGATCGCCGAGGGCGCCACGATGGTGCGCCTCGGGACGGCGCTGTTCGGTGCCCGCGGTGACCGACCGTGGCGAAAGGACGACGGATGAGCGGGATGTGGAACCGCACGATGGTGTACCTCGGGCTGCGTGAGGAGCCGGAGGAGATGTATGACGAGCTCCCCGAGCGTCCCGTGGCCGACCACCCGCAACGTGAGCCGCAGCCCTCCAGCCGCGACACGCGTGCGTACGCCGGGGTGGCCGCCTCCCGCGCGGGCGACGGCGACCCGGACGATCGCGGCGACCACGACGTCGCGCCTGCGACCGACGAGGCCGTGGTGCGGCCGCTGCGCAACGGCGAGGTGCACCTGCATCCGACGGCCACGTCGGCGTCGGCCCGTGCGGCGTTGGTCGAGGTGGCCGTCTTCGAGGACGTCGAGGCCGTCGGTGCCCGCTACCGGACCGGCCAGCCGGTGCTGTTCGACGTGCAGTCCGCGGACCGGGCGACCGCCCGACGGGTCGTGGACTTCGTGTCGGGTCTGACCTACGGGCTGCGAGGCGAGCTGACCAAGGTCGGAGCCCGCGCGTTCCTGCTGGTGCCCGATGGCCTCGACCTGTCCGCCGACGAGCGTCGGCGCCTCAACGAGCTCGGCTACCGACTGCCGGCCGGGAGCAGCACGTGACGAGCGCTGCACAACCGTTGTCCTCCACGCTGACGCTGCTCCTCGAGGTCTACTTCTTCGTCCTCCTGGCCTACGTCATCTTCTCGTGGGTGCCGCGGCCACCCGAGCCGTTGATGCCGTTCGTCCTCGGTGTGCGTCGGCTCGTCGAACCGGTGGTCGCCCCGCTGCGGCGGATCATCCCGCCGTTGCGGCTCGGCGGGGTCGCGCTCGACCTGTCCATCCTGGTGGTGTTCTTCGGACTGCGCCTGTTCGTGATCCCGCTCGTCCGCCAGATACCGTTCTGACCAGCGTCCGGTCGCGACGTGGGGCATGATTCGGCTCCGTCGGCGCAGGCGCAGGGGAGGCTCACGTGACACTCACCCCCGACGACATCGTCAACCACGAGTTCAAGCAGCGGGTGCGCGGCTACGACGTCGAGTCCGTCGACGGCTTCCTCGACCGGCTCGCCGACCAGATCGAGGCGACCGACCGCGAGGTGACCGACCTGCGCTCGCGGCTGCGCGACGCGGAGTCGCGGCTCGCAGAAGCGCTGGAGACCGAGTCGACGCTCAAGCGCACCCTGGTGACCGCACAGGACGCGGCGCAGCGCGCCCTCGACGACGCCCGCGAGCAGGCCGACGAACTGCGAGGCGCTGCCGAGCGCGAGGTCACCGACCAGCTCGAACGCGCCCGCGCGGAGGCCGAGCGCCTGGTCGCCGAAGGCCGCGAGGAGCACGACCGGCTGGTCGCCGAGGCCCGCGAGCAGCACGACCGGCTGGTCGCCGAGGGCCGTGAGCAGCGCTACCGGCTGATCGCCGGGCTCGAGGATCTGCGTGCGGTCGAGCAGCGCCATCGCACCCAGCTGCGCCAGCACCTCGATGACACTCTGGCGGCACTCGACCGGCTCGACACGCTGCCGCCACGCTCGGAGCTGGTCGCGCCCGGCGACGACCCGGACGGACCGGCCGACGCGCCGGACCCCACCGCCGCACCGGCGACCGATCCGCCCGCTACACCGGCCGACGCCGGTGTGGGTCCCCCGGACGCGGCTGCCACCGGATCGCCGCAGGACACCGACACCGAGGCGGCTGCGGGTGCGGTCGCGGCCGAGCACGCCTGGGCTGCGCTCTACGACGGCCTCGACACTGCTCCGACCGCACCCGACCACGACGATCCCGATCCCGCCCACGGTGCCGACGCCGAGGGCGACGATCCCCTGTTCGGCTCGCGTCCACCCGAGGGGGCCGACCCCGGCGCGCCGCCGCCCGACCAGGACCGCGACCGTGCCGACGAAGACCGCGACCGTGTCGACGAGCCGGCTGACGACGACCCGCGGCCGGCAGACCAGCCGCCGCCACCGCCGGGTTCCCCCGAGCCCGACCACCGTGACCTGACCGTGCGGGTGCACGAGGGGTGAGCCTGCTCGCGCGTCCCCTGGTGGGCCTCGCAGCAGGACCGGTCGTGCTCGGCGTGGCCACCAGCCGGGCCGCGCGCTAGTCGTGCCGGCGCTGACCCTGCCGCGCGCCCAGTCGTGCGGCACGCTCGAGCGGGTGGTCGCGGTAGCCGTAGCCCGCGCCGAGCCAGGCGTAGAGCGGCACCAGCAGCAGCCCGAGCCGCTCGGCCTGGCGCACATGCACCGCCTCGTGGGCCAGCAGACTCGCTGCCGGGTGCTCGCGCCGGCTGAGCACGACCTGGCCGACGGTGTTCGCGTCGGCGCCGACGCTGCGCAGCGCCATCGCCGAGGGCCCGCGCATCCCGCGGACCACGAAGCAGCGCAGCGCTGGGTCCCAGCGCGGACGGCGGCCCGCGAGCAGCGCCAGGGCCGTGCCGATCAGCGTCAGCGGTCCGGCCCAGAGCGCGGCAGCCAGCCGACCGGCCGGGGTGCGCGGTGCGGGGGGAACCCAGCTGCCCAGGCGGCGTCCGAGCGTGCCCGGCTCACGGCGTGGAGTCACCTCCGCCGCCGC
>SKSM01000197.1 GCA_007122985.1 Nitriliruptoraceae bacterium
CGGGCCGCGGCCGCGCCGCGCGACGAGCGGTCCTGAGCCCCGGGTGCCCGGCCGCGCCGCGCGACACGGGCCAGGCACCAGGCCGGATCACGGGTCCGGTCACGATTCGCCGGCTGCGCCCGACGGGTGGGCGAAGGCCAGCAGCCGCACCGACCCGCGCATCGTCAGTGGTCGGTCGTCGTCGGCGAGCTCGGCGGCGAGCGCATCGAGGTCGAGATGGTGGGCGCTCGGGCCCATGCCGACCAGGTCGACGGCCTGCGCGCGGGTCAGCGGCCGCTCCCAGCTGACCGTGCGCAGGTCGAGGAGCTCCAGCTGCGGGGCGAGCTGTGCGCTGATGCGCTCGTCCTTGCCCGGCTCGACCTCCAGCAGCCCCAGGCGGGCCCGCAGTTCGGCCAGGTGGTCGTCGCCCGGCACCGCCACCAGCAGCTGGCCGTGCGGTGCGAGGACGCGCGCGAGCTCGGCGGCGTTCCGTGGCGCGAAGACGACCACGACCAGGTCGGCCGCGCCGTCGGCGACCGGCAGGCCCGACCAGGTGTCGGCCACGATCGCGGTGATCCGCGGATGCGCCCGCGCCGCACGGCGGGCCGCGTGCTTGGAGACGTCCACGGCGATCCCGCAGCGCTGCGCGTCGCCGGAGACCAGCCGGGCGAGGTGGACGGCCGGCCCGGCGCCGACGTCCACGACCACCGCCTCGCGGTCGGGCGGTGCCTGCCGCAGTGCCGCGTCCGCCCCCTCGGCCAGGCCCGCGAGGACCGGTTCAAGCAGGCCGTCGGCCAGCACCCGCTCGCGTCGCTCCACCATCGCTGCGTCGTCGCCGTGGTGCGGCGTTCCCGCGCCTGCGACCAGGTTGACATAGCCCTGCCGCGCCCGGTCGAACCGGTGGCCGTGCCCGCAGGCGAGTGACCGGTCGTCGAGGTGGAGCGGGCCCGCGCAGTGCGGACATCGCAACGCGGCGAGGCATGCGGGGTGCATCAGCGCCGCTCCCGGACGCGTCCGCGCCGGACGGCGAAGACCGCGGCGCCGATCGCCAGCACACCGGCCCCGGTCAGCACCGACACCACCGGCAGGGTGACGGCCAGCAGCCCACAGCCGAGCACGCCGATCCCGGCCAGCCAGCGTGGCCAGCGGCGCTCGTCGGCGCGCAGCGTCCACGCCGACGCGTTGGCGATGGCGTAGTAGGCCAGGACTGCGAACGAGCTGAACCCGATCGCCTCCCGCAGGTCGACGCCGCTTGCGATCACGACGATGACGACGACCGCGACGGTCAGCTCGGCGGCCGCCGGCACGTGGGTTCGCGGCGCGACCCGGGCCAGGCGCGACGGCAGGTGGCGGTCACGCGCCATGGCGAACATGGTGCGGCTCACCCCGGCCAGCAACGACAGCAGCACACCGACGCTTGCCACGACCGCGCCGATGCGCACGGCGGGCGTGAGCACGGCCAGTCGCCCGCCCTCGACCGCGGGGGCGAGCGGCGCGTCGGCCGCGGCGATCGCGGCAGGACCTGCGGCCAGCAGCGCCGCGATCGCGACCGTGGCGTAGACCACGAGGGTCAGCCCGAGCGCGATCGGGATGGCCATTGGGATCGTGCGCTGCGGGTCGACCACCTCCTCGCCGAGCGTGGCGATCCGCGCGTAGCCGGCGAACGCGAAGAACAGCAGCCCCCCGGCCTGCAGCACGCCGTAGACCCCGCCCGTGCCGGTCAGGTCGCCCAGGTTGGCCGGTGCCACCTCGCCGCCCCCGAGGGCCGCGGTGACCACCAGGGCGAGGCTCGCCAGCACCACCGCGACCAGTCCGCGGGTCAGCCCGGCGGTCGTTCTCACCCCGGCGAGGTTGACCGCGGCCAGTCCGACCACCAGCGCGATCGCGAGCGGGCGGGCGAGCGGGGGATGGGCGTACACCCCGAACGTCAGCGCCATGGCCGCGCAGCTGGCGGTCTTGCCGACCACGAAGCCCCAGCCGGCCAGGTGGCCCCAGAAGCCGCCGAGCCGCTCGCGGCCGTAGACGTAGGTGCCGCCCGACTGCGGGTAGAGCGCCGCAAGCTGCGCCGACGAGGTGGCGTTCGCGTAGGCGACCACGGCCGCGAGCACCAGCCCGAGCAGCAGGCCGGCGCCGGCGGCCTGCGCGGCCGGGCCGAACGCGGCGAACACCCCGGCGCCGAGCATCGACCCGAGCCCGACGACCACCGCGTCGCCGGTGGTCAGTCGTCGCGCGAGGCGGCCGTCGCTCACCGCCTGCTCCGCTCGACGTGGCCGGATCGCCCGGTGGCCCGATCGTCGTTCACCGGCGGGACCTTTGACGCCTCACGGCCGTGGGCTGTGGATGGCTGGCGCCCCGGGGCGCTCGACGCCGCATCGAGGCGAGCTGCGGTTCCCACACCACCAACGGCCTCCCGGGTCGGTGGGCCGGACCGTAGCCGCGCGCCGGACCCCGGACCCACCGGCGGGTCGCGGACGTCGCGCGGTCGTGCGGCCGGTGGTGCCAGATGTCCGGATGATCCGGACAAGGTGTCCCGGCGGCGGGGGATGGCCGGGGTGGCCGAGGTGGCCGGGGTCAGCGGCTGGGCGTGAAGACGTGCTGGCCGCCGTAGAGGTGGACCGGGGTGCCGTCGGCGACCTGGTCGAACAGCCAGCGGGCGTCGGCGCGGGTCACGCGGATGCAGCCGTGGCTGGCCGGCTGGGCCGGGACGGAGTTCGAGCCGTGGATCGCCCAGCCCCGGTAGAAGTACAGCGGGTCGTAGAGCGTGCCGAGGTCGGCCTCACGGACCCCGGCGATGCGCCGCTCGACGACGAACTCCCCGACGGGGGTGTTGCTGTAGGCCGTGCCCCCCGAGCGGGTGGTGTAGGGCTGGCCGTTGCCGGAGCTGACGTGCAGGGTGACGGTGCGCTCGCCGTCATCGACCAGGTGCAGCAGCTGGTGGGTGAGGTCGATCTCGATGCGGGTGGCGGGCCCGCCCCGGAGCTCCGGGGCGCGTGGGTCGGCCAGGGCCGCGCGCGTCTGCGGTCCGACGATGCCGTCGACCTGGATGCCGTTGACCCGCTGGAAGGCCATCACGGCTGCGCGGGTCTGCTGTCCCTTGACCCCGTCCGCCGGGCCGACGAGGAACCCGAGCTCACGCAGCTGCTCCTGGACCGTCGCGAGGTCGGTGGCCGGCTCCGCGGCGTCGTCCGTGGCGTCGTCCGTAGCGTCGTCCGTGGCGTCGTCGGTGGCGTCGTCGTCGGTGGCGTCGCCGTCGGTGGCGTCGCCGTCCGTGCCGTCGTCGTCCGTGCGGTCGCCGTCGCGGGCCTCGACCGCGTCGCGCCGCGGAGGCGTCGTCGCGTCGGCCCCG
>SKSM01000173.1 GCA_007122985.1 Nitriliruptoraceae bacterium
GAACAGGTTGTTGCGTCCCTCGGCGAACGGGCCCCACGACTCGAGCTGCACGCCCCGCTCGCGCATGAGCTGGTGATCGGCATGACGCTGGAAGAACGGGTGGACCTCGATCTGGTTGACCGCCGGGACCACCTCGTTGTTCTCGATGAGGTCGACGAGCCGGTCGGAGTGGAAGTTCGACACGCCGATGGCACGCGCGTTCCCGTCGGCGTGCAGCTGCTCCATGGCACGCCAGAAGCTGTAGTAGTCACCCAACGGCTGGTGGATGAGGTACAGGTCGACGTGGTCGAGCCCGAGCCGCTCGAGTGACGCGTGGAAGGCCCGCCTGGCGTGTTCCTCGCCGGGTGCCTGGATCCACAGCTTGGTGGTGATGAAGAACTGGTCACGGGGGAGGCCACTGGCGCGCACGGCGCGGCCGACGGCCTCCTCATTGCCGTAGCCGGCGGCGGTGTCGATGTGCCGGTAGCCGACCTGGAGGGCGTCGCTGACGGCCTGCTCGGTCTGCTCCGGCGGGATCTGGTAGACGCCGAAGCCGAGCATCGGCATCTCGACGCCGTTGTTCAGGGTCACACGGGGAACTTCGTCGGTCATGCGAGGACCCTTTCGCACGTGGCGGTCCGAAGCGGTGAACCGGAGCTGCGACCCGTCGCGCTCGCTCCGCCAGCGGCGGCCGGTCACACCCAAGCGCACCCGTGGCCGGTTGGGAAGCCCCACACAGACGAGGTCGCTGGGCCACGTCGGATCGTGCCCTGGTCTGGTCGCCGCCCGGCGCCTGCCAGAACTCGTCCGTGCGACGGCCGGCGGACGCTCCCCACACGTAGGCTGCGAGCACACTCCTTCTGCCGAGGAGCGGCACGGTGGCCCACGTCAGTCTGATCACGCTCGGCGTCGACGACCTGGACCGTGCAACGCGGTTCTACACGGCGATGGGTTGGCGTCGCTCCCACGCCTCCGTCGACGGCACGATCGAAATGGCCGCGGAGCCGGCCGAGTGGGGCGGCTACTCGGGCTACTTCGCCGATCCCGACGGGCACCTGTGGGAAGTTGCCCACAATCCGTACTTCCGACTGCTCGAGGACGGAAAGATCGTGCTGCCGGACGAAGAGTGACGTCGGCAGCAGCCTGGGTGACGGTGACGATCGTGCAGGGGACGACGCGGTGACGGACGAACCCGAACCGGGAGCGCCTGCCTCCTACCCGAGCGATGACCTGGTGCAGCTGCGGTCTTGGCGCATGACCGACCTCGCCTGCGTCGAGGCTGCAAGCAGCGACGGTCGAATCCCGCAGGGAACCACGGTTCCCTCCCGCTTCACCCCAGAGGCGGGCCGAGCATGGATCTCCAGACAGCACCAACGCACCACGGATGGCGAAGGATGGTCGCTCGCGATCGCCGACGCCGTCACGGGACAGGCCGTCGGGTGTGTCGCACTGCTCCTGCGGCCACAACCGGGCGTTGCAGGCATCGGATACTGGATCGTCCCCAGGGCGCGAGGACTGGGCTATGCGTCTCGGGCCGTCGACCTCGCGGCGTCCTGGGCGCTCGACACGGTTCGCCTGGCACGGGTCGAGGCATGGGTGGAGCCGAGCAACCGCGCGTCGATCGCCGTGGTCCGCAGGTGCGGATTCGAGTCCGAGGGTCGGCTGCGGTCGTTCCTGTCCTTCGAGTCGCAGGGAGAGTCGCGGCGTGCCGATGCCCTGGTGTTCTCGCGGATTCGAGACGACTGAACGAGGAACACCCCGTCGTGGATGGTCATGGGCGAGCAGCGGCGGCTAGTGGAGATCGTCGGGCGCGGTGGGTGCTTCCGCGGAAGCGCCCGTAGAAGCGGTAGGTGCTTCCGCGGAAGCGGCCCCAGCCCGATCCGCACCGTCCTCGAAGGGCTTGCCTGCAGGTTCGCGCGTGGTTGCCAGCCCGCCCCATCGCCACCTCACCTAGAGTCGTCCCGGGGTGATCATGGCGAGTCAGGGCTTCGAGGAGCGGGTGCGAACCGCGTGCTTCGCCGCGGTCCGGGAGCGGCAGGCGGTGCACGGCGAGGTGCTGCCGGTCGACGTGATCCGTGAACCGATCGTCGTCGACGGCGAATCGGTGGCCCCGTTCTCGCTGCAGCGCGGCATCCACAAGCCCAGACAGGTGGATGCGGCGCTGGCGCTGACCACGACCCCGCCCAAGCACGGGATCGACGCGCCCTACCCCGACCGCTTCGGTGCCGACGGGATGTTCCGCTATCACTACCGCGACCCCGGCTCGGCGACCGCCCGTGCCCGGTCACAAGCCGAAGCCGACAACCAGGCCGTGCCCAGATCGTGCAGGCGCGCATGCACCAGGCCCGGTTCCGTGAGGCCGTGATGCGGGCCTACCAGCGCTGCTGTGCGATCTGTCGGCTGCGCCGCGCCGAGCTGGTCGAGGCCGCACACATCGTCAGCGACGCCGACGGAGGCGAGCCGGTGGTGACCAACGGCATGGGCCTGTGCAAGCTGCATCATGCGGCCTTCGACCAACACATCATCGGCGTCCGTCCCGATCTGCGCATCGCGGTCCGCGAAGACATCCTGGCCGAGGTCGACGGCCCGATGCTGCTGCACGGCTTGCAGGGATTCCATGGCCAGGCGCTCGGCGTCGTGCCGCGAAACCAACGTGACCGGCCATCCGCGGAGTTCCTCGAGCGGCGCTGGGAGCAGTTCCGTGCCGCCGGGTAGGGACGGCCCGTCGCCGCTTGCCGACGCAGCACGCCAGGGGCGGTCAACATCGCCGGCAGCCAGGGGGTGGTGATGGCTGACCCCTCACAGTCGGACGGACCGGTCACGGACTCGCCCGTGGCGTTCGGCGAGAAGGTGCTGGCGCTGCTGGACACGGGCAGCTTCACGACCTCCTACAAGTACGCGCTGCTGCTCGCGATCCTGGATGCGGTGCTGGAGGAGTCCGATGCCGGTGGCCAGCCACCGCGGACGCTGTCGGCACGTGACCTTGGCCGTCGGGTGTTCGAGCTGTACTGGCAGCAGGCTCGCCCCTACTCCGATGCCGGCCCACTTCGGCAGTCACGCCAGCGCGACCTGGTGATCAAGACCGCCGAGCTGCGCGAGCGGCTGGGGTTGGCGCAGCACACCTCTGTCCACCGGGCCCGCCAGCTGCATCCGCGCGAGATCGGCGAGCTCGAACGAGAGGTCGTGGCCACGGTCGTCCGCTACCCCGTGCCGCTACTCCAACGGTTCGGCAGCGGCGCACGCGCCCGCGCCGAGCCGTTCATCTACACGGTCGCCTGGGACGGCCCGGTCACCCCCTCACGGGTGCACCGGGACGACTTCGACGACCGACTACGCCTGCTCCCCGGCGCCGCGGAGCACCTGATCACCCTCACCGGGCTGCTCCGTCCGGTCGTCGAGCGCGAATGGCTGCGTCACGTCGCGCGACGCAACGAGGGCCGTGTCGACGAGCTCCAACTCGAACGATTCCTGTTCGGCGCCGAGCGGATCTCGCTTGAGCCCGTCCGTGAGCCGCTGCTGCACGCACAGCAGGGCCGCTGCTTCTACTGCGGTCGCGAGCGCGGCCCGTGGGAGGTCGACCACTTCCTGCCCTGGTCCCGGCTGCCGGACAACCGACTCGACAACCTGGTGGTCGCCGACCGCACCTGCAACAGCGACAAGCGCGACGCCCTCCCCGGACTCGCCCACCTGGATCGCTGGTGGGACCGGCTCGACACGGCCGGACCCTCGGCTGCGCAGCTGCACCGGATCGCAGAACAGCTGAACTGGCCCCGCCGGCCGGATCGCACGGCCGCGGCCGCGCGCGGCCTCTACCTCCACCAGCCCGCAGGTGCGCTGCTGTGGGCAGCGCCCGGCACCGTCGAGGCGCTCGATCGAACGCGACTGCACCAGACCTTCGCCGGCGTGACGCTCGCAGCCGAGGACTCGGAACGCTATGACGAGGACGACTGAGCCACACTGATCCGGCGGCGCCGAAGCCACCCTCGCCGGCGCCAGCGTCGGTGAGCGATGTGGCAACGTCGTTGCCGCCACCGTGCACGTCGACGTGGCCGCGCTGAGCAACCCTTGTCAGGTCCCTGCCCCTTCCGTAGTCTCATTCCAGGGATGGGTCACTCTTCGTGACGCACGCGGTACCGGGGGTGCCGACGTGACGGGGGATCGGGACGCCCATGACGGACAAGGCCATCGTCCGTTCCCGCGGGGATGACCCAGCGGGATTCGCGCTTGAGGACCAGCTCGCGCGCGCCGCGCCATCCGACGTCGAGGTGGAGCACGTGCGCTCCGACGGGGCGCTCGTACGCGCCGACGAGGAGGGCCTGGACGAGCTCGCTCGGCGGGGTATGCGGGTCAAGGTGTTCACCGACACCAACCTGCTGCGCGTCGGGGAACACGTCATCGACGTCGAGGCCGACGACGTGATCGCCGACGTGCCATCCCGACTCCGGGTCCCTCGCGCGGAGCGGGCAAGCTGGCCACACCACCTGGTCCAGCTGGCCGGGCCACCGGCCCCTGAGTGGATCGACGCCATCGTGGACGCCGGCGTCGACGTGGTCGAGCCGCTCGGCCAGTGCGGCCTGTTCGTGTGCGGCACTCCGGATGCGGCCGATGCGGTCGCCGAACTTCCGTTCGTGGCGTGGGTCGGCCCGCTCCAGCCGATGTGGCGAATCGGACCCGGTCTCAGCGACCTCCGGGGCGAGGTGAGCGTGCGCATCGGGGTGTGCCCACCAGATCAGAGCGATGCCGTCGCTGAGGCGATCACCGAGCTCGGCGGCGATGTCCACCGTGTCGAGCACACCGAGCCCGGCGGTGCCCGTACCGGCACGCTGCACCGCTACGGCCTGATCGAGGCGACGATCGCCGCCGGCACCGCCCGCAACGACGTCAGCCGTCTGCCCTCGGTGCGGTACGTCGACCACGCACCCCCCGACGAGCTCGAGGACGAACGGTCCGCACAGGTGCTCACCGAGTCGTTCGCTGGTGGGTCACCGGCCGGGCCGACCGTCACCGGCTACGCCGACGAACTGGCCGACTACGGCGTCGACGGCAGCGGCACCACCATCGCGGTGACCGACTCGGGCATCGACGACCACAACAACGCGACCATCCACCCCGACCTTCGTGGACGCTTCGCGTTCTTCGCCGACCAGACCGGCGGAACCGTGCCGACCGACGTCAACGGGCACGGCACCCACGTCGCGGCGATCGCGGCCGGGGACGGCTCCACCGGCAACACCGATCCCGGTGGCTTCGTGCTAGGACTAGGTGTCGCTCCCGGCGCTCGCGTCGGCTCCATCAACGCAATCACGGGCGCAGCGACCACGACCGTGGCCACCTGGCTGGCCACGGCCGTGCAGAACGGCGCGGAGGTCTCGAACAACTCCTGGGGGGCCGGCAACGGCGGCTCGGGCTACACCGCCCGTGCCGGGACCGTCGACGGAGCGGTCCGGGACCCTGACACCTCGACCACCCAGTTCGAGCGGCTGACGGTGGTGTTCTCGGCCGGCAACAACGGCGGCAACCTCACCTCGGTCACCGAGCCGAAGGAAGCGAAGAATGTCATCGTGGTCGGAAACTCGCTGACCAGCCGGCCCGACGAGATGTTCCCCGACGACGACGTGCGCGGCATCAACGGCCGCTCCAGCCGCGGTCCCGCCGTCGACGGCCGCATCCTGCCCACGCTTGTCGCACCCGGGACCGACATCGTGGCGGCCCGCTCGACCATCGACGCCGACCCCTCCACGCCTGGGGTCCAGCCCAACCGGCCCGCCTACACCGACACCGACGGCACCGTGCACGACCAGCACACCCAGATGTCGGGCACCTCGATGGCTGCGCCCCACGTCGCGGGCACGGTCGCGCTGCTGGTCGAGCGCTGGCGGCAGCGGACCGGCCAGGACCCCTCACCGGCACTGGTGCGGGCCCTGCTGGTCAACACCGCCGAAGACCTCGCAGGCGGTCCGAACTGGTTCGCGCTGTTTCGCTGGTGGACGACCGCCGGCGCGAACTTCCAGGTCACCGGGTTCGGGTTCGCGCCGGCGCAGCTTGCCGAACTGAACTTCGGTGCGGGCACGTGGCAGACGCTCACCGAGGTCGCCAACGTGGCAGCGATCGACGGACCCGGCCAGTGGGCCTACACCGCTGCGACCGACACGATCACGGTTCGCACCACCACCGGCGGCCGGCCGTACGTTCTGGGGCCGAACAACGTCGGTATCCACATCCTGGATCCGGACCCGGTCGCGAACGTGCCCAACAACGATCAGGGCTGGGGGCGGGTCTCGCTGGAGAACCTGCTGGTGTCGGCCCCGGCGTCGGACCGCGGACCGCGCATCGTCGTCGACCAGCGCCTCGGGTTCACCGCCAACGGCGAGGAGTGGACCCTGCGCGTCGCACCCGTCGATCCGGACCGGCCGATGCGGGTCACCCTGGCCTGGACCGACGCCCCGGCGGCCTCGGGCGCGAACCCGGCGCTGGTCAACGACCTCGACCTCGAGGTAGCCGAGGACGCGACCGGATCGGTGTACCTCGGCAACGTGCTCACCAACGGGTTCTCGGTCCCGGGAGGCGGCGCGGACGACCTGCACAACCTCGAGTGCGTCTACATCGAACATCCGAGCGGCGTCTACGACGTCAGCGTGATCGCCAGCGCGCTGCGGGCGGACGCGCGTCCGCCGTTCGATGCCGACACGCCGTGGCAGGACTTCGCGCTCGTGCTCGACAACGCGGAGATCCCGGCGGCCGACCCTGTCGACGTCGCGCTGGCGATCGACCGGTCGGGCTCGATGAACTTCTTCGGTTACGTCGACGCCACCCGTACCGCTGCACGCGGGTTCGTGGACATGCTCGCCATCGACGACGGGGTGGGGGTCGCGACCTTCGGCTCCACCGCCCAGGACGAGTTCCCCGGGGAGACGCCGCCCAGTGTGCGTCGCATCGTCGGCCAGGCCGACCGCGACGACGCAACGGCAGCGATCGACGCGATCACGTTCGGTGGCACCACCGAGATGGGCCCGGGGCTGCAGACGGCCGCCGACATGCTCGACGGGTCCTCCGGCACCCGTGCGGTCGTGCTCCTGTCCGACGGCTACGACAACGGCTCGCCGGACGCGCGCACGGTCGCTGGGGGACTGAGCAGCGGCATCACCGTGCACACCTGCGCGATGGGGCCGACGTCCGACCAGGAGCTGCTGGAAGACGTCGCTGCATCCACCGACGGGCTGTATCTGTACATGCCGACCATCGACGACCTGTTCCTGCTGCTCAACGTCATACGCGAACAGGTCACGGGAACCGGCCTGATCGTCAACTCGAGCAACACCGCCTCGGAGAGCCGGATCGGCGCCTGGGTCGAGGAGGAGGCCGACGAGGTCACCTTCCTCGTCAACCTCGATGACCCCAACCTGCGCTGGACGCCGGGTGATCCGGGCAACGGCGAGATCGCTGTGAGGCTGCGCTCACCCAACGGCCGGCTGCTCCATTCGCACGAACCGACGGTCTATCGCAGTGAGGGCAGCGGCTACGTCGGCTTCCGTGTGCCCGATCCGCTGCCGGGCCAGTGGTGGGTGGAGATCGCGACCGGCCGCCGGCGGCACACCCGGTATACGGTCGGTGGGTTCGTGCGCTCGCCGGTTCGCATCGACGTCGGCGTCGGCAGCGGGGTCCGCGGTCGGCCACTGGACATCGAGGTCTGCGCCTCGGACTCCGCTGGACCGATCCGTGAGGCCAGCGGCACGCTGTGCGTGACCGCCCCCACCCGATCGCCACAAGGAGCGCTGGACCGCTTCGCCGCCCGCCTCAGGGGCAAGCGGATCACGACCACGGTCAAGGGTGATGTCATCCCCGAACGGTTCCGTCCGCTCGTCACCCTGGATCGACTACTGCGGCGTGAGGATCTGGCTGCGATCGATCATCAGACGCGCTGCGTGCCGCTTCGGCGTTCCACCTCACCGCCGACCGTCGGTTGGCCCGGACGGCTGCCAGGTGGCACGACCGTGCCGGGGGCGGGGAGCACCCCCTCGGTGACGGTCGGTGGGACCGATCCGGCCGTGACCGGGTCCGTGGCGCCCGGCGGCGGGGGCCGCGACCCACTCGCCGCCCACGTCGTCGGACCCGCCGGTCCGCGCATCGACCCGCGCCTGCGGCTCGACCCGCGCCTGCGCTTCGATCCGCGGCTGCGCCTGCCCTCCCCCGCGGAGGAGAGCCTCTGCCTGTCGGCCCAGTGGCCGGGCACGTCCGTGCCCGGCAGCTACAACGCGACCATCGAGGTCCACGGGCAGACGGCCGCCGGCAGCCGGTTCGTGCGCACGACCATCCGCAGCGTGCGCGTGCGCTGACCAGCGCCCGGTCGCGTACCGGATGGCGTCCCATCCCGGTCACGCGGTGGCCGGTCGGCGCGCCGACGTGGTGCAGATCTTCCCCAATGTCGAGTCCATCAGCCGGCTGGACGGCGCGCTGCTCGTCGAGGCAAACGACGTGATGATCACCGCCGATCTGATGCGAACGGCTGGTGCCCGGCCCGCAGCAGGCGGGCCGGGCACCGGCATCCGGCAGGGTCAGTCGGTCGGGCACGCCGCGTTCAGCGCCGCGACGACCTCGGGAGTCGCGATGTCGAGGGCGACGGCGTAGTCGGTGAGCACCTGATTGGCCAGGGCCGGGTTGGTGCGGTGGACTGCGAGCACGGTCTGGAACGGCAGCACCTCACCGCTGCCGATGGGGTACTCGAGGCCGTTCCTCGCAACCGAGACGAGCAGCCCCTGGTCCTGCAAGACGCTGATACCGAACTGCTGACAGGCGATGCCGGCAGGCTTGTCCGGCCCTCCGGCGCCTGCCGGCGGACCCGAGGCCAGCGCAGGCAGTGCGGAGACGAGCAACAGGCCGACGGCGATCATGCTGATGAACAGGCGACGCATGGGATCCTCCTTGGGAGCGGTCAGCGGAGCGATGACAACTTCCTTTCGAAGGTCATCGCCCCCCGTACTGTCGACCGGGCGCGTAGTGCCCGACCGGCCCGCCCCATCGCGCGGTCGGCAGCGGTGTCGGCCCCTGCGAAGGTGAACCGGCCGCCGATCTGCCCGACGGGCCGGAGCAATGCTCCGGCCAGCGGACAACGGATCGGGACGGCAGATCGGGGGCCAGGCTCGGATCGAGCTCCATGCCCTCTGGCCGCAGCCGGACGATGTGACCGAAGCCGGCAACCTCGCTGCGTCGTCCACTGCGACTCGGACTCGCGCGCACAGCACTGAACGCATTAGGCCGGGCCGCGGTGTCCCGGCGCCTCACCCCCAGGAGCCCTGACGACGGCGGACCTCGACCCGGACCCGCTGCGACGCGAGCGCCACCAGCGACACCTCGACATCGAGGAACCGACGTACGACGTCAAGGTTGGTGACGAAGTGCGCGGTCGGCGGCGGGCACACGAAGCGACCGCCGTCAGCCAGCGCGAGCGGCACGAGCAACTGGTCGGCGAGGTGGCCACCGACCGGGACCTCGGCGTCCAGGTAGCGCTGCGCCAAGACGACGGCATCCCGGGCAACCGCCTCGGCCGGCTTGCTGCGACGTCCGAAGCCGGTGACCACCTCAGTGACGGCCGCGGATCCGATCTCGAGCAGCAGCACGTTGCCGGGGCAGTCGGCTTCGACGGTCTCGATCGTCAGCTCCTCATCGGTCCATCCCAGTCGGGCGGCGACCACGGCGAGCTCACGCTCGGCCACGGCCTCGGAGAGCCCGGCGACGACCGCGCGTGCCCGTCGCCGCGTGATCCGTCCGCGCTCCCCCAGGTCGAGACCGCCGAGCGCCGCTGCGGGCTGGACATCGACCGTGATCGCGCCGCCACCGGCCGGTTCGAACCCGTGCCGCTCGAGACGCGAGGTGACCCGCGGCCCGAGCCGCGAGACGAGCGGAAGGAACGTCTGCGCCAGGAACTCGTAGGGCGGGGCCGCACGGTTGTGCGTGCCCCCGGTGACTCGGATCCGCGAGGGCGCGCTACCTCGCGCGAGGGCGGGGAGCACGGTCTGCGCGACCAGGCAGGCGCTTCCTGCCGAGCCGATCTCGAACCGATGCTCGCCAGGCACGTGTCCACCTGGCTCGAACAGCAGCCACGACGAGCCGAGCCGGTCACCCTCGACGTGCGCAGCGCCGACCGCTGCCGCCGCTCTCACAGCGGCGAGGTGCTGAGGCTGCAGGCCGGGACGCGGCCGACCGGCTCGGATACCGGTGATCCGGAAGGGCCTCCCCAGCGCGACGGACAGGGTCAGACAGGTCCGGAGGACCTGGCCACCGCCTTCGCCAGCGGACCCGTCGACCTCGAGCACGTCCCACCTCTCGTGGCGGTGCCGGCTCGTCACCGCGGCGGAGCCGACACGGACGTAGCGAGGGCCACGAGGTAACCGTCCGCCACCGTGTACCAGGCGACCTCTGCGCTCGCCGCGAGTGGGTCAGTGGCGTCGAAGGTCACCAGGGCCCGGTCCCGCCCCACCCTCACCGCGCCGGGAGCGTCGTCAACCCAACCCATCTCTGCGACCGCAGCGACGTCGCCACCAACGGGCGCGTCGTCGCGGTCACGCCGTGCCCAGACCTCGATGCCGCGGAGGGTCGTCGTCCCGACCCGGCGGCACGCCTTGAGCGTTGCCTCCTTCGCAACCCACAGGTGGAGTAGCTGCGTTCGACGCTCCGAGTGGGGCAGAGCCGCGAGCCGCCGCAGCTCCCGGGCCGTCAGCCAGGCCCCGGCTTCTGGCAGGTCGGTCCGGGCCAGGGACTCGACGTCGATGCCGATGGCTCCGACGCGCGACACTGCGGCGACGGCCAGACCATGCGTGTGGCTGACGCTCACCTCCAGGCCGTCCGGGGCGATGGGCTGCGGCCGACCGAAGGCATCCAGCTCGACGCCCAGCTCGGGCCCGTGCCGATGGGGCCACCGCTCGGCGACCATGCCGTGCAGGAGCGCTCGACCGACGACGAAGCGGGCACGTGCGGCCGGATGCGAGATCTCTGCGGCGCGAGCACGACCGCTCGCCCCCACATCCCGGAGGCGTCCGGCCACGGATGTGCCGCAGCCCTCGGCGATCGGGCACGCCCGCCAAGCGGTCGCTGCCGTGCCGACCGTCGTGGCGGTCATGCCGCGGAGGCACCGAGGCGGTTGGCCAGGTAGGTCACCGCGCTGTCGAGGGTTCGCAGCTTCCCGTAGTCGCGCTCGGGGATGTCGATGCCGAGCCGCTCACTGACCCGGGTGATGAGATTGAGCTCGTCCATCGAGTCGAGGTCGAGCTCGTCACGCAGGTCCACGGTCGGATCGACCAGGGCCGGATCGGTCTCGGGCGCGATGCCGGACAGCACCTCGATGACGAGGGCACGCAGATCGTCGGTGTTCACAACGCCTCCGGTCGGGTGAGGTTGGCAGCGATCGCGGCGAGGAAGCGGCCGCCCCGGTGACCATCGCTCGCGCGGTGGTCTCCGGCCAGGCCGAGATACACGGTGCGGCGCACACCGAGCATTCCGTCCACAGCCCAGGGGCGGGGCGTGATGCGGCCGACCCCGACGAAGGCGACCTGCGGCGGCGTGATGACGCCCTGGATCGTCTCCACGCCGGTGTCGCCCAGGTTGCTGACCGTGATGGTGGGGTCTGTCAGCTCCGAGCCGCGCAGGCCCCCGGCGCGGGTCCGCTCCACGAGATCCCGGAGCGCCTCCATGAGCTCGTCGAGCGACCGTTCGTCGGCGTCGCGGATCGCCGGTGCGAGCAGCCCGCCGCGGCGCAGGTTGATGGCGACGCCGACGTGGATGCCATCGCCCGGGCGGAACGCGTCGTCGATCCAGTAGCCGTTGAGGTCGCGGTAGCTGCGCAGCGCGAGCGCGGTGGCCTTGAGGAACAGGACGGCCGACAGCAGGCGCGTCGTCGGCGGCCGGTCGGCGTTGACCTCGGACAGCCATGCAAGGGACTGCTCGACGTCGACGGTCTCACCGAGGTAGTAGTGGGGGATCTCGCGGTTCGACTGCTCCATCGCGCGGGCGATGGCCTGGCGCATGGCCTGGGCTCGCTGCTCGGGCGCCGCCGCGACCTCCCGCTCGGTGGGCCCGGCTGCGGCCTCCGCCGCCGGTGCGGCGACGTCGCCCGGTTCGCCGGCTACCGGCCGGA
>SKSM01000069.1 GCA_007122985.1 Nitriliruptoraceae bacterium
CTGAACGCCGCAGCCTGCTCGGGCTGACTCGTCGAGCCGGCGTGCGTGTCGCCGCGTCCCCTTCCGGGGCGGCTGCAGCCGCCCCGCCGCGTCAGTTCGATGCCTCGACGACCGTGAGCGTGCCCTGCATGCCGGCCGAGCGGTGGCCCGGCACGCTGCAGTAGAACTCGTACTCGCCGGTGGTGGTGATCTCGAGCCCGGCTGTCGTGCTCTGGCCGGCGTCGACGTCGATCTGGAGGTCGAGTGCGTCGATGGTCAGGTCGTGGAACACCTCGCCGCGGTTGTCGACCGTGAGGTTGAACGCTTCGCCCGCGACCACCTCGAACGTGGGGGGTTCGAACCACATCTCCCCGGCCTCGACGGTCACGTCTGCCGCGTCCGGGATGGCAGCCGGCGCCGAGCCGTCGGCGGAACGCTGGCCCATGTGGCCGTCCATGTGGCCACCCATCGGTCCCCACCAACCGCCGCCGGCCATGCCCGAACCGGACGCCACGACGGCAGCGAGCACGAGCACGACCACGGCGACCAGGGCGACCACTGCGGCCGGCAGCCAGCGGCCGGTCGCCGACCGCGGTGCGCGGGGTGGACCGATGGCCTGGGCGCGTTCCCGGTACTCGGCCTCGTCGATCTCGCCCGTCGCCAATCGCTGACGCAGGATGTCGTGCGCCCGGTCGGACGCGTCCGAGTCACGGCGCGAGCCGGCCCAGACGGCCAGGGCGATCGCGACACCGCCGAGAACCAGCGCGAGGACCACCAACAACCAGGCGGTGCCTGCGAAACCCATCATCGTCGCCTCCGAATCGAGCTGTCTGCGTCGGCTGGCCGGTGCTGTTCAGCTGCGTCCACGCAGCTGCTCGCGGGTGCCGTCGCGGTCGCCGATGTGTTCGCGCAGCTGCTCGCGGGTGCCGTCGCAGTCGCCGATGTGCTCGCGCGTCTGCTCGCGCATCCGTTCGGGGGTGACCTCGCGGTCGCCCATGTGCTCGCGCATCCCGGGGTAGCGCTCGACCATCTCGTCGTGGTGCCGGGTCATCGATTCGACGTCAGTGTGCATGCGCTCGAAGGTGTCGCCGTCCACAGCTGATCTCTGGTGCATGAGCCGATGCACCTCGGACTGCTCGGCCCAAGGTGCCGCGACGCCGACCGTCGGCAGCGCCGTGGCCACGCCGGCCACACCCAGCACGGCGGCCGCGCTGGCGGCGGTGATGGTGAGGACTCGCTTGCGGACCGTCATGGTCGTCTCCGTCTCGCGTGTGGTCGCACCGGGTGTGCGCCTCCTTGGATCAGGAGCGAACCGTCTGTGGCTGCATGCGGGCTGCAGGCGGTGTGGAGACGGTGTGGAGATGGCAGCGACGGCCGGGCCGGCGTACGTGGAACCACGTACACGCGCCTCAGTGGATCCCGCCAGGGGTGCCTGCGGCGTGGTGGTTTCCCTCGCTGCTCCGGTGACGATCGCCCGCTGTTCGGCACGTCCGGGCACGGCAGTCTCATGGGGACAGAGACCACGCCAACAGGCGACCAACCGGGCGCGGACCCACAGGAGGCACCACCATGATGCGGTATCTGAGGCTGCGGAGCGCTGCGGCGGTGTCGGTGTTGTTGCTGCTGGTTGCGGCCTGCGCCGAGCCGGTCGAGCAACCCGACCCCACCGACGACGCATCGGCTGAGCCGGTCGACGACGCGGACGCCGACGAGGAGCAGGCCGACCCCGGCGACGAGTCTGACGCCGTCGAGGACGAAGCGACCGAGGAAGAGGCCACCGGGGACGAGGCTCCCGAGCCCGAGCAGGTCACGGCGTACGTGGTCGGCTACCACTGGGGCTGGGCGGTGTTCGACGAGGACGGGACCGAGCTCGAGGTGCTCGAAGTGCCCGTCGGCAGTGAGGTCGAGCTCATCGCAGTCAACGACCACGCCAGCCACGCCATCGAACAGCTGCCGGAGCCGGTCGCAGAGACGATCTCCTCGATCAGTTGGCACGACCGTGCCCACGAGGACCTCGACCAGGGCGACATCCCGGACCCGGAGGAGGAAGCGGGCATGGCGCTGGGGGAGGCGTTGACCATCGCCCACGACGGCCATGACCACATTGCTCCTGCCCAGGACCACGCCCTGATGGTGGCCGGCATCGGTGTCGAGGCGTTCCTCGACGACCACGCCGACGAGCCGGCGCACCTGGAGTTCACCGTCCATGAGGAGGGCGCCTACGAGTTCCGTTGCACCGAGGACTGCGGCCCGCTCCACGACCACCAGCGCAAGGAGATGCTGATCGCCACCGGCTGACGGCCACACCCCTGGCAGACGGTGACGAAAGGATGCCCGGATGAGTGACCTTCGCGACGGTCAGGACCATCTCCACGAGCGTTGGGAGCCGTGGGCCCGTGCGATCCTCGATGAGACGGACCACGACACCGACCTCGGCGTGGACATCGCCCGCGATGCCCAGCGGGTTGCCGCCGGACAGCTCGATGAGGACGAGTTCCGTTGGCGCTACGAAGCCGCCTATCTCGACGCGTTCGGCGTCGACGAGCGACCGCAGCTGGCCGACGGGCTGACCCGCCCCGACCGCGACGCGGACTCCACGGCTGGGGACGGCGAGGTGGCCGCGGCCGACGTCCCCACGGTGGTGTCGCGTCGTCGGGTGCTCGCTGCGTTGGGTGGTGCGGCGGCGGGGGCGCTGTTCTTCGGTGAGCTGTTCCGGCAGGGTGCGTTCGCCTCGACTCCCGGGATCGGCGACCCGCTGCCGATGGCGGGTGCGGTCAGGCCGGGTGCGGGGCCGGGCACGGTCGCGCCGGGCGAGAAGCTCAACGTCCAGTACGGGATGGTGATCGATCTCGAGCGCTGCGACGGATGCCTTGACTGCGTGCAGGCGTGCGTCAGCGAGAACGGGCTGTCCGAAGGGGTGCTGTGGCCGTACGTGTTCGCCTACCAGGAGCCGGAGGATGTCGATCCGCGGTACCTGCCGCGGCTGTGCCAGAACTGCACCCGTGCACCGTGTGTGATGGTCTGCCCGACCGGGGCGCGTCATCGGCGGCTGGCGGACGGGCTGGTGCTGACCGACTACGAGGTGTGCATCGGGTGTCGCTACTGCCAGGTCGCCTGCCCCTACGGCGTCAACGTCTTCCAGTGGGGGGATCCAGAGACCTACGGCGGCGGCTTCGAGGGTGAACGTCGCGACGCTCGCGGCGTGGCGGTCAAGGGCGATCCCCCGAAGGGGGTGATGGGCAAGTGCACCTTCTGTCCGCTGCGTCAGGAGGACCCTGACCAGCGTGGTACGGCCGCGTGCGTGGACGCCTGCTCGATGGACGCGCTGCACATCGGCGACCTCAACGACCCAGACAGCCCGCCCAATCGGCACCTGGCCAGGCGGCGTGAGGAGGCCGGCGGCAATCTGCCGACCTTCCGGCTGCTCGAGGATCTGGGCACCGAGCCCAACATCATCTACATCGGCCAGCCCCCGTCGTCGAACGCCGAGCTGGTCGAGGGCTCGTGGACCTACGAGGACTGGGGGTTGACCGAGGACCGTCGCGCGGTGCTCGAGGGCCCTGAGCCCTGGTTCCGCCGGATGACGCAGGGCGGACGGGCATGATGATGAGGGCGAGCATGACGACCACGACATCCTCCGCGGCGGACACCGCCTCGCAGGTTCCCGACGACGGCCGGGTTGCGACGATCCTTCGGCCGTTGGGTCGACCGTCGTGGCGGTGGCTGGTCGCGGTCGCCGTGGCGGGGGTGGGCCTGGCCTGGTTCCTCCAGGCGTGGGTGTTTCAGCTGCAACACGGCCTGGTGGTCACCAATCTCGGCGACTGGGGGTACGCCGGTGGGGTGCCGTGGGGCTTCTATGTCGGCTCGTTCATCTGGTGGGTGGGCATCGCCCATGGCGGCATCATCGTCTCGGCGGCGGTGCGGTTGTTCCGCATGGAGGCGTTCGCGCCGGTGGCCCGGCTGGCCGAGCTGCTGACGCTGGCGGCGCTGGCCAATGCGGGGCTCTACATCGTGCTTCACCTGGGCCGGCCCGAGCGGGTGGTCACGAGCATCCTGCCCAACCTGCCCCAGACGTTGCAGACCTCGCCGCTGGCCTGGGACGTGGTCGTCATCACCTTGTACTTCGTGCTGACCGCCACGTATCTGACCCTGACCATCCGTGCGGATCTCGCCCGCTCGGCAGGGCGGCTGCCCCGGGTGTTCCGCCCGATCTACCGGCTCCTGCTGGTCGGCCACCGCCCCGGCGAGCGGCCCAAGGCCGAGCGCATGGCCTGGTGGCTGGCGCTGGGGTTGATCATCCTCGCGCCGTTCTTCCTCCACGGCGGGGTGATCCCCTGGCTGTTCGCGCTACTGCCGGGCCAGCCCGGCTGGTTCGGGCCCGTCCAGGGACCGGCGTTCCTCGCCGCGGCGCTGGCATCGGCCCTGGGTGCGGTGATGCTGCTGGCCTATGTGTTCCGACGCGTCTACCGCTGGGAGCAGCTCATCGACGAGCAGGTCTTTCGGGGTCTGTCGCGCTGGGTGGGGCTGTTCGCGCTGATCTTCCTGTGGTTGCAGCTGCAGAAGCTGGTCACGGGCCTGGCCATGGCCCCTGAGGCCACGACCGCTGCGGCCACCGCCATGGCCACCACCCCCACCTACTGGGTCGCGCTCGGCCTGTTGGCCGCCGCGGTGGCCCACACCGGCTACCAGATGCTCGCCCCGGCCCGCTTCCACCTCGGCCGCACCGTCGCGTTCGCGGTCCTGCCGCTGGTCGCCATCCTGCTCGAAAAGACCCTCTTCGTGGTCGAAGGGCTGATGTATCCCGCCTTCGACCTCTACGACGGGGTGCCCGGCAGCTACACCCCCTCCTGGGTCGAGCTGTCCTCGATGGTCGGTGCGATGTCGATCGTGGCGCTGTTCCTGCTCATCGCGGTCAAGGCCGTCCCCGTCATCGAACTCGACCACGATCAGCAGGAGGTGGCCTGATGACCGCTACGCCGATCGGTCCCGTCCTGATCTTCGCCGTGGTGCTCTCCCCGGTCTATCTCATGCTCGCCGGCTGGGTCTTCGGCCGCCCGCGGGAACTGCGCCTTCCGCTGATCGGCATCGGCCTGCTCGCCGCTTTCACTGCCCTGGCCTGGGGTGGCATGGCCCTGCTCGGGCTTATCATCGACGTCGTGTTCGTCACCTGACACCGCCTGACCGTCGGGCCAGTACGGTGCCCGGGAGGCCGAGGGAGACCGGTGCCGTGAGCGTGCAAGGCGAGGCCCGCCGTCCGATCCGCGTCGTGCTGGTCGAGGACCACACCCTGGTGCGGCAGGGCACCCGTCGCCTGCTCGAGGAGAGCGGCCGTGTCGAGGTCGTCGCCGAGGCGGCCGACGGCGAAGAGGCGGTCGCTGCCGTCGACCGTCACGAGCCGGACATGGCGATCATCGACATCGGGCTGCCCGGCGTCAGCGGCATCGACGCCACGCGTCGCATCAAGGCGAGCCATCCGCAGGTCAGCATCATCGGGCTGACCGTCCACGACGAGGATCAGTACGTGTTCGCGCTGCTCGAGGCCGGCGCGGCCGGCTACCTGCTCAAGGACGTCGAGGGCCAGGAACTGCTGCGCGCCGTGGAAGCCGTCCACGCGGGCGAGTCGGTGCTGCATCCGTCCATCACCCACAAGGTGCTGACCCGCCTGTCCCGGGGCACGGCAGACGTCGGGACGCGGGTGGTCATCGACGCGTTGACCGACCGGGAGCACGAAGTGCTCGAGCTCGCGGCCCAGGGCAAGCCGAACAAGGACATCGCCGCGGAACTGCAGGTGAGCGCCCGCACGGTCGAGACGCACCTGAGCCGGGTGTTCGCCAAGCTCGAGGTCGGCTCCCGTACCGAGGCCGTGCTCCACGGCCTGCGGCACGGTTGGTTCGACCTGGAGCAGGTGGAGCCGCCGCCATGACCGCGGAGGCGGGCACCAGCCCGGTCGTGGTCCTGGCGCGGGCGGCCGAGCTGGTCCGCAACGCGCCGCAGCGGCTGCGTGAACGGCCCTTCTGGGTCATCCAGGCCGGTGTGCTGTCGGTCACCGCGTTGCATCTGTTCGGCGAGCTGCTCGCCGACGAGGTGGTGTCGGGGATCCACCCCGCGCTGCACCACGTTCCGGTGATCCTCTACCTCGCCCCCATCGCCTACGCCAGCCTGCGCTACGGCATCGAGGGGGCCCTGCTCACCGGTCTGTGGTGCGCGGTGCTGACCGTGCCCAACATCGTCGTCTTCCACGCGAGCGACCTCGAGTGGCTCACCGAGCTCGCCTACGTGGCCGTGGTCATCGGTGCCGGGGTGACGATGGCCGTTCCCGTCGAGCGCGAACGGCGTCAACGCCGTCGCGCGGAGGCCACCAGCCGGCGGCTGACCCTGCTCAACGAGATCGCCACACTCACGCTCACCGCCGACCTTCAGCACACGCTGGACGAGGCGCTGGACGCGCTGGTGGGTGTGCTCGGCCTCGACGCTGCGTGTGTGGCCACGGTGGACCCCGACGACGGCAGGATCCTCGTCCCGCTGGCGCGCCACCCCGACGACCCTGCCGGGAGGGCGCGGCTCGACACGTGTCTGCAGCGATGCCCCGACGACTGCGCTCCGGGCCAGGTGCACACCGTCGATCCGGGGGTCATGGTCGTTCCGTTCGGCACCGACCTTCCCAACCCGGGGCCGGCCGGTCGCGTCAGCGGGATGCTGGTCGTCCAACTCGACCCGGCCCGTCCGCTCGGCAGCGACGACCGCCAGTTGCTGGTCGGTGTCGGAAACCAGCTGGCCACGGCTGTGGCAACGACCCGACTCAAGGACCTCGAGCGCGACCGCGTCCGTTCCTACGCCCGTGCGGTCACCTCGGCGCAGGAGGAGGAGCGCAAGCGCATCGCCCGTGAGCTGCACGACGAGGCGGCCCAGAACCTGGTGGCCATCCGCCGGGGCCTGGATGCGCTGGCCTCGCTGCCGGGCTCCGGTCACCGGCCGGCGACAGAGGTGCAGGCGCTGCGTGACCTCACCGGTGAGACGCTGGCGGGGCTGCGCCGCTTCAGCCGGGATCTGCGACCGCCGGTGCTCGACGACCTCGGCCTCGCCTCTGCGCTCGAGTCGCTCGTCGACGACCTCGACCGGCGCACCGGCCTCGTCGTCGACCTCGCCGTGCAGGGGGCACCCAGCCGCCTTCCGGCCACGACCGAGCTCGTCCTGTTCCGCATCGCCCAGGCCGCACTGCGCAACGTCGAACAGCATGCCGATGCCACCCGGATCACGGTCGCGCTGTCGTTCGAACCCGACGGGATCCGGTTGAGCATCAGCGACGACGGTCGCGGCGTCACGTTGCCCGACGAGATCACCGAACTGGCCGCAGGCGGCAAGCTCGGCGTGCTCGGGATGCACGAGCGGGCGCATCTGGTCGACGCCGAACTGGACATCGACACAGCGCCGGGTCGTGGCACCTGCGTGACGGTCGCGGTGCCGCGCTGAGGGTGGCGTGCCACCATCGGTGGGCGGCGTCACGGGCCGGCGCAGCGGATCACCGCCGAGATCGGCGGGGCCGACTCGACCGCTGGGTCACCGGCCGCGACGAGTCCCGGGGCACCGGGGTGGCCGGTCTGGCGACGCTCATGGTGCTCGAGGCTCCCATTGCCGGCGTGACCCGGCGGTGGGCCGCGCCTGCGGGCACGCCCGCGGTGATGCGGGCCTGCGCCGCGGCTCAGCGCCCGGGACGGTCCCGGTCGTGGTCGTCAACCACCTCGCCGTCGTCGTACGGCTCCGGCGCCGCCTCGATCCCGGTGGCGGTGGGCACGTCGCTGCGGGTCGCGCCGATGTGGCGCGTCTCGCGCAGTGGGTGCTCGGGGATCAGCAGCATCAGCACGAACGCCACCGCCGCCAGCGGCACTGCGGCGAGGAACACCGTCGATACCGCGCCGGAGAACGCGGCCACCACGACCTCACGTACCTCGGCGTCCATCGCCAGGATGGCCTGCGGCGTGCCCTGGACGGTGGTCGGGTCGACGTCCGCCCCGTCCGGCAGCCGGCCGGCGAGCCGGGCGGTGAGCCCTGCGGCCATGATCGCGCCGAACACCGCGGTGCCGATCGCTCCGCCGAGCGTCCGGGTGAAGTTGACCGTGGCGGTGACCACCCCCAGGTTCTCCGCCGGTGCGTCGTTCTGCGCCACCAGGATCAGGTTCTGCATGGTCATGCCGAGCCCGATGCCCAGCAGCGCCATGTAGGTGCCCGCCTCCATGCGCGAGGTGTCGACGTCCATGGTGGCCAGCAGGGCCAGCGCGACAGCGCTGAGCAGCGTGCCGATGACGGGGTAGCGCTTGTAGCTTCCCGTGCGGGTGATCAGCCGCCCCGACACGGTCGCGGCGCTGATGACCCCGACCATCAGCGGCGCCATCAGCAGCCCGGCCTCCGTCGCGCTCGCGCCCGTGACCAGCTGCAGGAACACCGGCAGGAACACCATCGCGCCGAACACCGTGGCGCCGACGACGAAGGCACCTGACGCGACCAGGCTGAAGGTGCGCGAGCGAAACAGCTCCAACGGGATGATCGGCTGGGGCGTGAGGTGCTGGCGGACCACGAACAGGCCGGTCACGACCACCCCGCCGACCCCCAGCGCGATGATCGGCACCGAGCGCCAGGCGTGCTGCCCACCGCCCCACGCCGCGACGAGTAGCAGCGCCGACACCCCGACCACCAGCAGCGCTGCCCCCAGGTAGTCGATTCGCTGCTGGACCCGTCGGCGCGGCAGGTGCAGGACCTTGGCGGTGATCACCAGCGCCGCGGCCCCGAGCGGCACGTTCATCCAGAAGACCCACCGCCAGTCGAGCTGGTCGACGAGGAATCCGCCGATCAGCGGCCCGGAGACCGATGCGACGCCGAACACCGCCCCCAGATATCCCTGGTAGCGGCCGCGTTCGCGCGGTGAGAGGATGTCGCCGATGATGGTCATGGCCAGCGCCATCACCCCGCCGCCGCCGACCCCCTGCACGGCGCGTGCGCCGATGAGCATCGGCATGTTGATCGCGAGCGCGGCGAGCACCGAGCCCACCAGGAAGATCACTACCGCGACCTTGAAGATCCGGTCCCGGCCGTACAGATCGGAGATGCGGCCGAACAGCGGCGTCGCCGCGGTGGCCGCCAGCAGGTAGGCGGTCACGATCCAGGCGACGAGCTCGACCCCGCCGAGCTCGCCGGCGATGGTGGGCAGCGCGGTGGTGATGCTGGTCTGGCTCAGCGCCACGAGGAACATGCCCGTCATCAGCCCACCCAGCACCACCAGGATCTCGTGGTGGGTCATCGCCTGGGTGGCTGCGTCCGTGTCGTGGACATCGGTCATGAGCGCGTCCGCTCATCCGCCTCGAGCGCGTCGACCAGGCGGTCGAGCTCTTCGGCGAGCCGGCTGACCTCGGCGGGGTCCCAGTCGTCCAGGGCGCGGGCAAGGTGGGCCCGCCGGGCGCTGCGCACCCGGGCGAGGGCATCGTCGCCTGCCGCGGTCGGGGTGTAGCGCCGCGCCCGGCCGTCGTCGGGGTCGGTGATGACGTCCACGTAGCCGGCGTCGACCAGTCGCTTGACGTGCCGGCTCGCGGTCGAGGTCTCGACACCGAGCGCGGCGGCGATGTCGGAGAGCCGACCGCCGCCGAGATCGGCGGTCCGGACCAGGGTCACGTACGTGGCGCGTTCGAGGTTGACCCCGGCAGCACGCCGCGTCGCCTCACCCGCGGTCGGCAGGAACGCCCGCCTGACCAGCCGGGTCAGCGCGCGTTCGAGTTCGCCGTGGGGGCGGCCGGGCTGTGCGGGCATGGCACGACCGTACGAAAGATGCTTGCAGACTGCAACTGATTTCGTCAGCCGGGCTCCCGAGCGCCACCCAGCGCGTCACCGTCACCGGACGCCTCGACCCGGTCGGCGTGCGTCGGGGCATCGGGTACGTGGGCGGGGCGGCCGGTCGCGAGCTCACGCCGCAGGACCGGGACCACCTCGCTGCCGAGGATCTCGATCTGCTCGAGCACGGTGGACAGCGGCAGACCGGCGTGATCGACGAGGAACAGCTGACGCTGGTAGTCGCCGACCTGGTCGCGCATGCCGGCGTAGCGTTCGATGACCTGCTGTGGACTGCCCACGGTCAGCGGTGTCACCTCGGTGAACTCCTCCAGCGACGGTCCGTGGCCGTAGACCGGCGCCACGTCGAAGTACGGCCGGAACTCAGCGACCGCGTCCTGAGCATTGGGGCGCATGAACACCTGCCCACCGAGCCCGACGATCGCCTGGTCGGCGCCGCCGTGGCCGTAGTGCTCGAAGCGCGCGCGGTAGGTGGCGACCATCGCCTGCGTGTGACGCATCGGCCAGAAGATGTTGTTGTGAAAGAAGCCGTCCCCGTAGAACGCGGCGAGCTCGGGGATCTCGGGGCTGCGGATCGAGCCGTGCCACACGAACGGGGGCACGCCGTCCAACGGCCGGGGTGTGGCGGTGAAGTCCTGTAGGGGGCTGCGGAAGCGCCCCTCCCAGTCCACCTCCGTCTCGCGCCAGAGCCGGTGCAGCAGGCCGTAGTGCTCGATGGTCAGCGGCATCGCGTCCTGGAGGCGGTAGCCGAACCACGGATAGACCGGCGCCATGTTGCCGCGGCCCAGCATCAGGTCGGCGCGACCGTCGGCCAGGTGTTGCAGCATCGCGTAGTCCTCGGCGATCTTGACCGGGTCGTTGGTCGTGATCAGCGTCGTCGCGGTGGACAGGATCAGACGCTGTGTGCGGGCGGCGAGGTAGCCCAGCATCGTGGTGGGCGACGACGGGACGAACGGCGGGTTGTGGTGCTCGCCGGTCGCGAAGACGTCGAGCCCCACCTCCTCGGCCTTGAGGCCGATCGCCATCATCGCCTTGATCCGCTCGGCCTCGGTCGGCGTGCGGCCGGTGGTGGGGTCCGGGGTGACGTCACCGACGGAGAAGATGCCGAACTGCACAAGCGGTCCGTTCGTCGTGGACGGGTACCGGCCGGGCTGACGGTGGGACTGTACGGCGCCGGCGTGGAGCCGCGGCGTCGGCTGACAGGGCCGAAGTGCCGGTGAGGGTCGAGCCGAACAGGTCTACCGGGCCGCCTCTCCCGGGCGCATGATGATCAGACACCGTCGTGGCCGTGGAGGCGACATGGGCAGCACCCACACCTGCGACTGCCGCGACTGCCCGGCGCCGGCCCAGCACCACGTGGACATCCACGGCCAGGACTTCCACTTCTGCTCCCACCACTGGGCCGTGCTCGCGCCGGCGCTGGTGGCCCACCTCGATGCCTGGGCACCGCGCACCGGCGGTCCGGCTGCCGGTGACCAGCACCCAGCCGCCACGCCCGGGGCACGGAGCGGCTGAGGGTCGCTGAGGTCCTGCCCTCCGGTCCGGTGTTCCGGTGCTCGGAGACGGCGAACTCTTCCACGCTGCCCGGGTCATGCCGCCGGCGCCTGTCACTGGTGAGCGGCCACCTGCCTCGGCGGACCTCGACCACCGCGGTGTCAGGTCTGCGGTTCTGGGTGGGCCTGCGGTCGGTGCTCGTTCCGCACTCGAGGCTCCGGTTCGTCGCCGCGGAGGTCGGCCCGGTCAAAGTGGTGGAACAGCGCAGCCTGGAAGGAGGGGCACTGCGGGCCGTTCGGGTCGCGGACCGCGTCGATCACCTCCGCTGCCGCAGCGCCGAGGGTGGTGCCAGCCGGCATACCGAGCTTGCTGGCAGCGTCCACCGGCAGCGGGCGCGGTGAGCCGCACACCGCGTCGAGCAGGTGCTCGGGTGAGTGGTCGGCCGCTTCCGTCCGGTGCTCGGGGTCCTGGTGATCGGGGCGGCGGCACCGGACCACCCAGGCGACGAATGCCGCCTCAGCCTCCGTCGGGGCCAGGTCCGCCACCTCGGACGGCTCGGGGTCATCGACGGGGGGTGCGGGGCGGCGGGTGGGCTCGCGCGGCAGGACGGTCGCCGACACCTCCCGCCCGAGGCTCAGCACGGTGATGCGCCTGGCGTGATGGCTGGCTGCGCTCACGGTGTGCTCGTTCACCGTCAGTGGTCTCCGCAGTGTCCAGGGGTGCGCACCCGCTGGCCTGACGGTGTCGTCTGTGCCTACCAGGCAGGGACCGTCGTGGCCAGGGGCGAA
>SKSM01000072.1 GCA_007122985.1 Nitriliruptoraceae bacterium
GTCAGCTGTGAGGGCTGGTCCCACCGCGACATGGGGGCCTTCCCCCATTCCGGGGGAGCGGGCGCGGGGGCACCATCGAGGTAGTCGCCCGCCGTCGGGGCAGGCCCTGATCGGAGGCCTGACGATGACCGGTATCCGGACCCTTCGGCTCCTGAACGACGAACCTTCCCCATCGTCCAGCCGGGACACCGCCCCCGAGGCCTCGCGCCGTCGTGGCTCTGTCCCCGACCGAGGTGCGACACGGTCCTCCCGACCCCTGCGACCCATCAGGCGGCTCCTGCGTGGGTGGGGCGTGCTGGTAATGGTGCTGGCGGTCGGGATCGGGGGGTGCGGTGGACCAGCGGCACCGACGGCAGCGCCGCGCGAGGCGGGGACACCGCTGTCGACCGGGGCTGGTCCGACCGGCCTCGCCGTCCACGACGACCTCTTGGTCGTCGTGCACGGCGACGGTTCGGTCGTCCAGATCACCGCCGACGGCGACGTCGAGCTGCTGACCGAGCGCTCCGACCGACTCTCCGCCCCGCTGTCAGCGTTCGGGTCCCTGTGGGTGGTGCAGACCGGAGCAGGCGGCGACGACGAGCCCGAGGAGGTCAACGGCACGGTCGAGTACCGCCTCGACGCGGTCGTCAGGATCGACCCGCTCGACGGGACCGCGGTGGCCACCATCGGCGACCTCGGCGACGAGCTCCTCCTGGCTGCGACCGACGACGCGGTGTGGGTCGTCGGCGAGCGCTCCGGTCAGGGCGGCTGGGTGTGGCGGATCGACCCGCTCACCAACAGCGCCACCGCGGTACAGGAAGGGGACGGCGTCCGAGGAGACCGCTCCGTCAGCACCAGCGTGCTCGTCGTGGTCGGCGAGCAGCTCTGGCTGGCCGGCAACTGTGAAGCGATGCCATGTCCATCCGGCGCGGCACGCGTCCGGATCCTCGAACCCGCAACCGGCGAGCTGACCACGCTGGACGTCGAACTGCCCGACGAGCTCATGGTGTCCGCCGCGGCGCTGGTGGACGGTCGGCTCTGGTTCGCCGGCTTCCCGCTGGGCCAGCTGCTCGGCGACAACGGCTCGGGACGTATCGTCGCGGTCGAAGCGACCGGCGAGGTGTCGGACCAGGTCGAGGTGGGTCGCTTCCCGACGGGACTCACGTTCGCTGACGACGGGCTGTGGCTGTCCGACTGCCTCGGCGGGACGCTGACCCGGCTCGACCCTATGGACGGCACGGTTCTGCAAGGCCCACTCGTCGTGGGCACCCCCTACCCGCCTGAGGAGCCCTTCGACTGGTACCGCGAGGACTTCTCGTGCCCCGGCGCGGTGGTGCAGGTCGGCGACACGATCTGGGTGGCGCTCCACCTCGACGGCACCGTGGTCCCCGTGCGTTGACGGCGTGGCTCGGGCACCATCCAGGCGATGGTCGCCACACACGGCTGACCACCGCGAGCTGCGACAAGGCGGCCTGATGACCGAGACAGGCGTGACCTGGCTGCTCGACTCGGATCCGTCGATCCGCTGGCAGGTGATGCGGGACCTGACAGGAGAGCCCGACGAGGTGGTGGCCGCCGAGCGGGCGAGGGTGGCGACCCACGGTTGGGGCGCGCGTCTGCTCGCGCTGCGCGATCCGGACGGCCAGTGGGCGGGGGGAGCCCTCTTCCCTGCCGCTGCGCCGTGGGGCCCCGGGCAGCCCTGGACAGCGACACAGTGGGCGATGATCCTGCTCAAGGACCTCGGCCTTCACCCGCACAGCCCCGAGGCCCGCGAGACCGTCGAACTGGTTCGGGACAACTGTCGTTGGGAGCATGCCGGTGAGCGGTTCTTCGACGGCGAGGTCGAACCGTGCATCAACGGCAGGACCGTCGGGATCGGTGCGTACTTCGGCGCGGACGTCGACGAGATCGTCGGGCGGCTCCTCACCGAGCAGATGGACGATGGTGGATGGAACTGTGAGCAGGAACACGGTTCGACGCGGGGGTCGTTCCACACGACCATCAACGTCCTCGAGGGGCTGCTCGCCTACGAGGATGCCCATGGCGCGCACCCGGAGGTGACGGCCGCGCGTCGACGAGGAGAGGAGTTCCTCCTGGCACGCCGGCTGCAGCGCCGGCTGTCGACCGACGCTGTGATCGACCCTCGTTGGGCGCGGTTCTCCTTCCCCACCCGCTGGCGCTACGACGTCCTACGAGGCCTGGAGTACCTCAGGAGCGCACGGGCCGAGCCCGACCAGCGAGTGCACGAGGCACTCGAGTTGGTCGAGGCGAAGCGTGACGCCGAGGGGAGATGGCCGCTGGAGCACACGCATCAGGGCGATGTGCACTTCCACATGGAGGAGGAGGGCCAGCCGAGCCGGTGGAACACCCTCCGAGCCATGCGGGTGCTGCGCTGGGCCGGGGCAACCCTCTGATCACGAGACGCGCGGTCGTTCCACCGACGACCCGCGCATCGTCGCCGTCGCTGGGAGCTCACACCCCCAGTCGGCGGTCGCGAGTCTCGGTCGGGTGCACGATGACCTCGATCCCCTCGGGCGACTCCAAGACCTGCAGCATCCCGTCCTCGAGGTGGAGGCTGAGCTTGCCCCCGGCCAGCGGCATCCCCTCGACGGTCAACCGAGCGAAGGGTGCCGGGTCCATCGGCCGCAGATGGAGCACACGGGCCGGCACGTCCGGCTCGAGACCGAAGACCGCACGCAAGGCGAGCAGGGCCGCACCCGCCGCCCAGGCCTGCGGGCTGCAGGCGCTCGGGTAGGGCAGCGGCCGCGAGCCGTCGGTGCGCTGCTCGCCGCCGAACAGCTCAGGGAGGCGGAAACCGAGGTGGTCGCCAGCCGCGATCAAGCCGTGGAGGAGGTGGCTGGCCGTGCTGCCGGCACCGACCCGGGCGAGTCCGTCGATCGCGATGGCGTTGTCGTGCGGCCACACGGAGCCCCCGTGGTAGGACAGCGGGTTGAACCGCGGCGAGCTGCTGCTGAGCGTCCGTAATCCCCACCCGGAGTCCATGTCGGACGCCGCGAGCCGTACGGCGACCCGTTCCTCCTGCCAGGGCTCGAGGATCCCGGTCCCGAGCAGGTGCGCCGCGTTCGAGGTGACCGAATCGACCTGGCGACCCACACCGTCGAGCGCGAGCGCCGGGAACCCGCCCTCGTCGTCATCGACCCAGAACTCGGCCTGGAAGTGCGCCCGCAGGCCGTCGGCCCAGCCGCGCCAGTCCGCGGCGCCTGGACGGCCGTGGGCATCGAGTATCGCTGCGCCACCGATGGCCGCCCGGTAGGCGTAGCCCTGCACCTCGCAGAGCGCGATCGGCGCGTCCGCCA
>SKSM01000322.1 GCA_007122985.1 Nitriliruptoraceae bacterium
CCGCAGCTCCGCGGGCGGCTCGTGCCCCGCCGCCGCGCCGAGCCGGGCCGCGGTCGCCTGGAGCGCGGCGACCTCCTGCCGGCAGTCGCCGCACACCTCGAGGTGGGCTTCGAAGACCACCTGCTCGGCGTCCGGCAGCGCGTCGAGCGCGTAGGCGCCGGTGAGGGTGTGTGGATCATGGTCGTGATTCACCGGCTCACCCCCAACGCGTCGCGCAGGCAGATGAGGCCGTCGCGCATCCGCGTCTTGACGGTTCCCAGCGGGGCTCCGAGCAGCTCTGCGACCTCCTGGTAGGTGTGACCGTGGACGTAGGCGAGCTCGATCGCCTCGCGCTGGAGGTCGGTGAGCCCGGCGAGCGCTGCACGGACGGTGGCGTACTCGTCATCGAGCTCGACCTGGTCGGCGACGACGTCGACATCACGTTCCCGATCCCGGGCAGCGACCCGCTCGGTGCGGTCCCTCGTTGACTGTTCGGAGCGGACCCGGTCGACGGCCCGGCGGTGGGCCATGGTCAGGACCCACGTCCTGGCCGCGCCGCGCGCCGGGTCGAAGCGCGCCGCGGTGCGCCAGACCTCGACCATGACCTCCTGGGTGACCTCGGCGCTGTGGTCCGGGTCGCGCACGACGCGGCGCACCACGGCGTACGCCGGTGCGGCGAACCGGTCGTAGAGCGCACCGAAGGCCGCCTGGTCGCCCTGGCCGGTCGCCGTGAGCAGCTGCTCGTCGGTGCGGTCGGGCGCGACCGCCCGTCCGCTGCCCCCACGAGCCCCGGTGGTCACAGGTCGGCGTAGGAGTGGAGTCCGACCACGACGAAGTTCGCGATCAGATACGTCGCCATCAGCACGATGAACGCCCCGACGTTGATCCAGGCCGCGTTGCGGCCCTTCACTCCCCGGGTCGCGCGTGCGTGCAGGTAGCCCGCGTAGGCGATCCAGGTCAGGAACGAGCCGGTCTCCTTCGGATCCCAGCCCCAGAACCGCCCCCAGGACACCTCGGCCCACATCGCCCCGGCGATGACCCCGACGGTCCACAGCACGAAGCCGAAGGTCGTGGTGCGGTGCGCGAGGCCGTCAAGGGTCGCGGTGGAGGGCAGGAACGGCACGAACCACCGGGCGATGAGCGCGGCGGCCACCATGGCGAGGTTGACGGTCAGGAACTGTGTCACACCCTCGAGGTGGGTGTCGGCCCCGTACCAGAACACCCACGAGACGATGCCGGTTGCGACGAACGTGCCGAGCGCGAGCTTGCGGGTGGGGATGCCCGCACGCAGCGCGGCGTGGTAGGCGCGCAGCTGTTCGAGATCCACCTCGTCGTCGTCGGGCCCGTCCGGGCCGCCACCCCCGCCGCCGGTCGGATCCGAGCGCAGATCGCCGATGTGGGCCGCACCGACCGTGGACCCGCCGCGACCGGCCGGGCCGGAGGCCGCCACGGAGCGTTCGGCCGTGTCGCGCAGCAGGTAGAGGCCGTTGAACACGAACGCGGCCGCGAAGATCCCCATCGCCACCACCAGCAGCGTCACGTGGAACGTGCGCCACCAGGTGTCGAGGATCGGCATCAGCGGCCCGGGTTCGGCGTACATCAGCAGGGCCAGCGCGAGCACCAGGCCACCGCCGAGCAGGACGAAGCCGTTGAGCTCCGGACGGCGACGAACGAACTGCAGGTAGATCAAGCCGGTCAGCACCCCGACCAGCGCCATCAGCGAGGTCACCTCGAACATGTTGCCGAGCGGCAGCCGGTCCTGGGCCAGGCCCCGCAGGATCTCGTGGGCGACGTGCGCGCTCACCCCGAGCACGGCGATGATCCCGCCGACACGGCGCGCGCGCCGTCCACGCTCCCGCTCCGCGCGGCGCCCGACGGTGGTCGTCAACGCGTAGAGGTAGACGAAGGACGCCGTGAGGTAGAGCAGCAGCGTCGTCGGTGAGTAGAGCAGCCGGGAGAACTCGGCGAGCTGGACCTGGCTCATGGACGGGCGACCTCGGTGTCGGGCGTGTCGTCGGAGGTGTGGCCGGCGCTGTGGCCGGCAGTGTGGCCTGGCGCGGACGTGCGGTGGCGATCAGCGGGTGGGTCCGCACGGTCGTGGGCACGGTCGTCGGGTCCCCCCACCGTCACGGCGGGGCGGTCGTCGAGGTGGTCGGTGCGGTCGGCGTCCGCCACCGCGCCGTCGGAGGTCGAACCGGGCACGCGCCCGGGCTGGGGCGCGTCGTCCGACCCGGCCCGGACCTGCGGCGGGGACCCGTCGACGGCGGCGGCGAGCTCGGCGGCGATCCGCGCGTGTTCGACGTCGAACGCGTCCGGACGCTGGAAGGCCCGCCCGGCGACGGTGACCAGGGTACGCCCGCTGTGCTGGTCGTGGGCGGCCAACACCCACAGGCGGCGGCGGTAGGCGTACAGCGCCGGGATCAGCCCGCCCACCAGCAGCACCGCTCCGGCGAGCAGGGCCGGCACCGCCGGACGTGAGCTGACCTGGAACCCGACCCAGCGTCGCAGCTCGGGGAAGGACACGGTGACCTCGCCGACCTCGAGCTCCTGGCCTGGACGCAGCCACGCCCCTCCGTCGGACTCGAGCCCGCTGGTGTCGAGCTCGTTGACGGTCTGCTGGGTCGCCCCGAGCTGGAGGTCACCCCGGTACTTCTGGAACAGCAGCATCGGCGCCTCCGGCCACGGCGCCCCGGTCGGGACCGGGCGACCGAGCTCCTCGTCGTCCGGGGCGAACGGGTAGAAGAAGACGTCGAGCCCGACGTCCGGGTCGGCCGCCGGCGCCTTCACCGCGCCACGGTAGGCGCCGGAGTCCTCGAGGACCGGGGTGAGGAACGCGTCGTGCACCACCTCGCCGTCCACCTCGACCACGACCCGCGGCGCGTAGCCCCAGTCGAGCTGGGTGACCTGCCGGCCCTCGATGGTGACCGGCTGGTTGCTGTCGATCGTGGCGGCGTACGGCTCGGAGCCGTCGGAGGGGATGACGGTGATCTCCGAGCGGAACTCGGTGGGCTGCCCCGCACCGGGCGCGGTGGGGTCGCGGACCCAGTCGACGTGGAACTCGTCGAGCTCGAGGCGCCAGCCGGCGTGGTCGTCCTCGCTGAACCACCGGCCGGGCTGGTAGTTCCAGTACGACACCGCGGTGTCGCGAAATCCGGGCTCGCCCTCGACCACGCCACGCTGGCCCTCGAAGGTCAGCAGCTGACCGAACACGATCGCGGCGAGCAGCACGTAGAAGCTGACGTGGAACAGCAGGCTGCCACCCTCACGGCTGATCAGCCCCTTCTCCCCGGCCAGCTGCGGCGGGGCGCTGGCGCC
>SKSM01000328.1 GCA_007122985.1 Nitriliruptoraceae bacterium
CCGAGACGTCGGCTGCACCGAGACGTCGGCTGCGCCGCGAGCGCACGGCGCGAGGAGGGTCCACAACGGCGCTCCGCACCCGACGTGCAACGAGCAACGCGGCGATCGCAAGTGCAGGCAGCGTCGAGTGCGGCGGAACGTCGGTTACAGGCCAGGAGACCAGCCCGCGAGGCCGGCACGTAGGTCCGATGCCTCCGAGCCGAGCTGCGTGGCTGTCACCACACGCTCATCGTCACCTGCCGCTCTCACGGCGGTGGTCGCGCCGGGGGCATTGCGGGCCGGCCCCGGTCGTCACCCTCCCGCTCCAGCAGCGACGGCTGCGGCGCCGGCCCATCGTCCGGTGGCTCCGCACCGCGACACTGGCCCGAGCCACCCGGAGGACCAGAGACTGCGGCAAGTGAACCCCCGGGTCCCGAACCTCCGCCCCCGTCGCGCTGGTAGGTGACGTCGTCACCGTCGATGACCATCCGCCAGCCGCCACCGTCGAACCAGCGGTGGTGGCGGCTGCACAGCAGGGCCGCGTTGCTGAGGGAGAGTCGACCGCCGAGGCGGAATGGCACCTGGCCGTGAGCGACCTGACACCAACCGGCGGGCGCGTCGCAGCCATCCCAGGTGCAGGTGCGGTCCCGGGCGACCAGCGCCCGCCACAGCCCGGCGGGGACGGTCCGCACCTTGGCGCCGACCTCGATCGGCACGCCGTCGGGGCCGAGGACCACGCGGCTCACGGTGCAGTCGTCGAGCAGCGGGCGGACCTGCGACATCGAGGCAGGACCGGTGTAGGCGAACTCGGGCACCCCAGCGGCCGCGGTCAGCTCCGACCACGTGATCAGGACGGTCACGTGGGGCCGTTCGCCGTGGCGTGTCGGGGCCTCACCAGCTCGGAGGGCCACGTCGATCAACGCCTCGAAAGCGTCAGCGCCCCGCTGCTCCGGGGTCCGCGACTCGCGCGGGACGTCGGGTCGCCGAAACGCGTGCAGGGCGGTCATGGCCTTCTCCGCCTGCGCCCCGTACAGCTCGCCCGAGAACCGGACCGACCCGTCAGCCGCGGCGGACATCGAGAACCGACGGCGGTGCTGCCGGCGCCGCTCCTGTTGTTCGCCGGCCTGCGCGTCGATCTGTGCGAGGCGCCGACGCGCAAGCCGGCCGAGCCCGACCGGATCCAGCCGCCCGGCGGCGTCGATCAGCTCGTGCTCGAGCCGCTCGCGGTCCGGGCCGTGCAGCTGGTGGAGGGTGTCGGTGATGACCGCTGCGTGCGCCTCGCCGAGGTCTCCGGCGGCAAAGCGCTCCGCGGTCGGCCGCGCGCCGCCGAGGCGCCGTCCGGTCTGCGCGGCGCGCTTGACGTCGGAGGGCGGCAACCGCAGCCCGTCACGCAGGCTGCGCCGGGACTCGCGCGTCGCCTCGTGCTCACGTCCGGGTCCTGCGGCCCGGATCGCGCGCGTCTCGAGCGTTCCCGCCGCCGTTGCTCGTACCGCCGCCAGTCGGTCGAACTGCCGTTGGATGCCCTGCAGCAGCCCGCGGATGGCGGCGTCGTCCATCTGGTCCAGGTCGATCCGGGTCACGCGGTCGACCGCGGCGCGCAGCTCCTCCAGGGGCGCAGCAGCCGCCTGCCGGCCTTCCTCCGTGGTCGCAGACGGCTCCGAGGCCGGCTGTGCGCCGGTCCACGACCCGCTGGGCCCGGACTCCGCGGCCAGTTGCGGTGCGCCTGCGAACCGCGCGCGGCCCGGGCGCCTGCCGGTGTAGAGGCTCGTCGATTCCCCGGCACGCCCTTCGACCAGCGCGTCCTGCCTCCCGCACGGATCGGACGAGCCGTGACCGCAGAGCAGGCGCAACGGCCGGTCACGGGCCACGGTGGCATCGGACACCGCGACCCTGCCGAACTGCGTCATCGTCTGCGACTCCCCGTGCCTGGTGGTTGCACCACTGTAGCGAACGTATGTTCGGATGCAAGCACGTCGCTCCCCGGTGTGGACAAGCCCAACGCCACGGCGGGTTGGGGCATCGAACGCCGGCACGCGGCAGGTCGCCGGGGGTCGGCAGCACGATCACCGACCCCCCGCACGTCGGTCACCGCTGCGGGTGGTAGCCCCACCGCGTCTGTGCCAGCCGGCCCCAGATCGCCCGCGTCCCGTCCAGCGTCGGCTGCTGGTAGGAGTAGATGGCGGCACCGTCGGCGCTCATGGCGGCGCGGACCTGTGCGAGGGCGTTCCGCGGCTCGTTGAGGTAGCCGCCGGGCCCGGGGACGACCTGGGCGGGCCCTGCGGCCGCCAGTGCCCGCTCGTAGGCGATCCACTCGTCGAACCAGGCCGACTGGTCATTCTCGGGCTCAGTCTCGTGCGCACGGAAGTAGTTCATCGGCATGACCGTGTCGACCGCGCCGTCACGTACCCACGCGTCCCAGTCCTGCAGCACACGGGTGTAGGGCGTGCTCGCCCGGAAGCCGGCGCGGTCGGGCGTGGGAGGACCGTCCTGCCAGGTGATCACGGCCGCGGACAGCTCGACGTCCTGCCCCGTCGCGTCGATGGCTTCACGGGACCGGTCAATGATCTCCCGGGTCTGGTCACGCCGCCAGGCCGTCCAGTCCGGGTCGCTCGGGTCGGGGACCCCGCTGACACCCCGCTCGGCCTGGTAGGCCGCCACCGCCGCCGGGTTGTAGCCGCGCGTCGCCGACTCATACCGCACGTAGTCCAGGTGGATGCCGTCGACCGGATAGCGCTCTGCGATCTCGCCCACCACCTCGGCGACATGGTCCTGCACGGCCGGGACCCCCGGGTCGAGGTAGGTCGACTGGGCCGGGAAGTCGTCGTCCTCCGGATCGCTCACCCACTCCTCGCCGTGGAGCTTGGTGACCCACCGGTCCTCCGGTGGTGCGAGGTGGCCGTGCTCGGCGGCCACCCATCCGTCGGGGGTGGGGATGCCGTCGTCGATGTAGCCCTCGTACACCCCGTGCCAGGTCGGTGCGACGCTGTACCAGGCGTGGACCTCGATGCCACGCACGTGGGCCGCTGCGATCAGCTCGGCCAGCACGTCGAAGTCTGGTGCGATGTCCGGGTCCGGTGTCCGGGGCAGCACGTCGGAGTCGTAGTAGGCGTCCTGGCGGCGCACGACCTGTGCGATGACCATGTTCGCATCCGCCGCGGCCAGCTCGTCCACCAGCGCCTGCACACCCGAACCCGTCTTGAGCGTGTCGTCGAACAGGTGCACCCAGGCGGCGCGGGTCCGGCTGGCGTAGGCGTCGTCAGCGGCTGGTCGGGCGTCGGGGTGGTCGAGCAGGTCCTCTGCGACCAGCACGCC
>SKSM01000157.1 GCA_007122985.1 Nitriliruptoraceae bacterium
GCGACGCGGTCGACTCCGCACGCCTGCAGCCGGTCGATCCCCACTGGCCCGGTGCGACGCCACCGGCCGAGGTATCGGACGCGGGCAACCTCGACACGGCGACGGCAACCGCCTCCCCGGATGCACGCGCAGCACTGGTCGGTGACTTCGTCGCCGCGGGCGACGGTCTGTCCGCCGCCGGCTACTGCGACACCGAGCTCACCCAGGCCGCGTTCGCCTCGACCGCCGGCCAGCGGATCGGCGGAGCGACGACGCGTGCCACGATCGACGGGATCCACCAGACCACCTCGTCGGCCGGGTCGGCGCACGGCACCTCCGTCCGCCTGGACGAACTGGATGCGGCCGGCGCCGGCCGACGGGCGGCGGACCTCGCCGTGCGCTCGCAGGACTTCGTCGACCTCGACCCGGGGGAGTACGAGGTCGTGCTCTGCCCAGAGGCCGTCGGGACGATCCTGACCTTCCTGTCCGTCTACGGCTTCAACGCGAAATCGCACCTCGAGGGCTCGTCGTTCGCCCGACTCGGGGATCAGCAGTTCGACCCGGCCGTCACCATCCTGGTCGATCCGACCGATCCGCGGCGGACCGGGCTGCCCTTCGACGCGGAAGGCTCACCGCGGCAGCGGTTCGCCCTCGTGGAGCAGGGCGTGACCACCGCGCTGGCCCACGACCGCCGTACCGCGGCGCGCGCTGGCACGACGACCACCGGCAACGCGGTGCCTGGCGGCGCCGGCATCGGCGCGGTGCCCACCGACGTGCGCCTGCCGGCGGGTGACACCCCACCGGACGAGCTCGTCGCCGGCGTCCGACGGGGCCTGCTGGTCACCGCGTTCCACTACGTGCGGATCCTCGACCCCAAGTCCACCGTTGCGACGGGGCTCACGCGCAACGGCACCTTCCTGATCGAGGACGGCGAGGTGGTCGGCGCGGTCGGCAACCTGCGATTCACCCAGAGCTTCCATCAGGCGCTCGGTGACGGCCGCGTCGCGGCAGTGGGCGACGATGACCGCTACGCCAACGGCGAGCTCGCGGCCGGCATGGTGATCTGCCCGAGCCTCCGGCTGGCCAGCTGGAGCTTCACCGGCGGGGCGCGGGGCTGACGCGACGCCGGGGCACCGGGCCACGGCACGGCCGTGCCTGACGACTCCTGCCCTCGGCGCTGAGCTAGCGTGGCCACGACCCGTCGGGCATCGCCGGAGTTGGGACAGGACGTGGGCACGGCCGTTGCGACGACGCAGTTCGACGCCGCAGTGCTCGCTGCGATCGGCAAGGCCGTCGTCGTCGTCGAGCTCGACGGCCGGGTGGCCCGCTGGAATCCGGCAGCCGAGGCGCTCTACGGCTGGTCGGCGGACCAGGCAATCGGCCGGCAGGTCGTCGAGCTCACGGGCGTGTCCACCTGGGACACGATGTCACCCGAGCAGCGCCGCCGCCTCCGGGACGGTCAGGCCGTGACCGACGAGTTCGTCGTCAACCGGGCTGACGGGACGCACATCCCGGTCGAGATCGTCAACCGGGGCGTGCCGGACCGCGACGGCCGGCTGATCGCGGTCGTCGGTGTGGCCACCGACATCAGCGAGCTGCAGCGTGTACGGCGCCGGGCGCAGCGACGGGCCCACCAGCAGGCGGTAGTCGCCGCGCTCGGGCGTTCGGCGCTGTAGGACCTCGACCTCGACCGCCTGTTCGACGACGCCGTGAAGACGCTCGCCGACGAGCTCGATGCACCGCTGGCGAAGGTGCTCGAGCTCGACCGCGAACGGCAGGTCCTGTGGCTGCGCGCCGGCGTCGGGTGGCGGGACGGGCTGGTCGGCGTGGCGCACGTCCCAGCCGATCGCGGCTCCCAGGCCGGCTACACGCTGCACCGTGACATGCCGATCGTGGTCACCGACCTCGAACGTGACACGCGCTTCTCGGGCCCCGGACTCCTCATTGAGCACGGCGTCGTGTCCGGCATCAGCACGCTCATCCGTGCGGGGGAGGTCCCCTACGGCGTGCTCGGCGTCCACACCACCGACCTGCAGGACTTCAGCGAAGACGACGTCACCTTCGTCGATGCGGTGGCCGGGGTGCTCGCCAGCGCGGTCCTGCGGCGCCAGTTGGAGGACGAGCTGCTGACCACGATCCAACGGCTCGAGCGAAGCGACGAGATCCGGGCAGGATTCCTGCGCGCCACCTCTCATGAGCTGCGCACACCGCTGACGGTCGTGACCGGGCTGGCGGCGACCCTGCGTCGTGCCTGGCACGAGCTGGACGAGGAGTCGCTTCGCGGCCTCCTCGACCGGATGGTGGTCAATGGCGAGCACCTCCAGCGTCTCATCGAGGAGCTGCTCGACATCGACCGGCTGAACGCCGGGTTGGTGTCGGCCGTGGCCGAGCCACGCGATCTGCGCGAGCTGGTGGAGATCGTGCTGCGGCAGGCCGACATCGGCGGGCGCGCGCTGACCACCCGACTCGAGCCGGTGGTCGCTCCGGTCGACGCCGCCAAGATCGAGCGGGTGGTCGACAACCTGCTGACCAACGCCGTGCGGCACACACCGGCCGACGCCTCGATCTGCGTCGAGGTGACCACCCGCGACGACGACGCGGTCATCGCGGTCTCGGACGACGGGCCCGGGGTGAACCTCGACGAGCCTGCAGAGATCTTCGAACCGTTCGTGCAGGGCCGTGAGCGTGCAGCCGACCCCACGCCGGGAACCGGTCTCGACCTGACCATCGTCCGGCAGCTGACCGAGCTGCACGGCGGTGAGGCGACCGTCGACTCACTGCCCGAGGGTGGCACCCGGTTCGAGGTTCGCCTGCCCCGCTCCGCCGGGGGCGCACAGCTGCCACCCTCGCGGAACTGACGGCCGCAGCTCGACGATTCACACCGGAGGGGTCCGACCCCCCGTTAGGCTGTGCCGCGCGGGGTGAGCCGACCAGTGACACGACCAGGGAGGACGTCTATGGCATCCGAGGCGATCGAGGATCTACTCAAGGAGGGCCGGACCTTCCCGCCATCGGACGACTTCAAGCAGGAGGCGCTGATCACGGGGGCGGAAGTCTACGACGAGGCCACCGCCGACCGCGAAGGCTTCTGGGCGCGTCAGGCCGAGGCGCTGGACTGGTTCGAGCCGTGGCAGGCGGTGCTGGAGTGGGATGAGCCGTACGCGCAGTGGTTCGTCGGCGGACGGTTGAACGTGGCGCACAACTGTGTCGACCGCCATGTCGAGGCGGGCCACGGCGACCAGGTCGCCTACTACTGGGAGGGTGAGCCGGGCGACACCCGGACGATCACCTACGCCGACCTGCTGACCGACGTCCAACGGGCCGCGAACGCACTCAAGGCCCTCGGCGTCGGCAAGGGTGACCGCGTCGCGGTCTACCTGCCGATGATCCCGGAGCTACCCACGATCATGCTGGCCTGTGCCCGCATCGGGGCGATCCACTCGGTCGTGTTCGCCGGGTTCTCCGCACAGGCACTGCGCGACCGCATCAACGACTCCGACTGCAAAGTGGTGGTCACCGCTGACGGCTCACATCGCCGCGGCGAGGTGTTCCCGCTCAAGGCCAACGCCGACGAAGCGCTCGAGGACACCCCGTCCATCGAGAAGGCACTGATCGTCCGGCGTACCGGCAACGACGTCGCGATGGTCGAGGGGCGCGACGTGTGGTGGCACGAGCTCGTGTCCGACCAGGCAGCCGACTGCCCGGCCGAGCCGCTCGACAGCGAAGACCTGCTCTACCTGCTCTACACGTCCGGAACGACCGGCAAGCCCAAGGGGATCATGCACTCCTCGGGCGGTTACCTGACCCAGGTCGCCTTCACCCACCGCTACGTGTTCGACCTCAAGCCGGACGAGGACGTCTACTGGTGCGCTGCCGACATCGGCTGGGTCACCGGTCACAGCTACATCGTCTACGGACCGCTCGCCAACCGGGCGACGTCGGTGATGTACGAAGGCACGCCGAACTACCCGCACGAGGCCCGCTTCTGGGAGATCGTCGAGAAGTACGGCGTGACCCAGCTCTACACCGCCCCGACCGCGATCCGGGCGTTCATGAAGTGGGGCGACGAGCATCCCGCCAAGCACGACCTGTCCAGCCTCCGGCTGCTCGGCACGGTCGGCGAGCCGATCAACCCGGAGGCCTGGATCTGGTACCGCGAGGTCATCGGCGGAGGACGCACCCCGGTCGTGGACACCTGGTGGCAGACCGAGACCGGCGGGATCATGATCTCGCCGCTGCCGGGCGCCACCACCTTGAAGCCCGGCTCGGCGACCTTCCCGCTGCCCGGCATCTCCGCCACCGTGGTCGACGACGTCGGCGCGGAGGTCGGGGTCCCGGGCGGTGGCTATCTCGTGCTCGACCAGCCCTGGCCCGGGATGCTGCGCGGCATCTGGGGCGACCACGAACGCTACGTCCAGACCTACTGGTCGCGCTTCCCCGGCCGATACTTCGCCGGCGACGGCGCCAAGCGCGACGAGGACGGCTACTTCTGGCTGCTCGGCCGCGTCGACGACGTCATGAACGTCTCCGGCCACCGCCTGTCGACCACCGAGGTGGAGTCGGCACTGGTCAGCCACCCCTCCGTCGCTGAGGCCGCGGTCGTCGGGCGCAGCGATCCGCAGACGGGCCAGGCGATCGCGGCGTTCGTCACCCCACGCAGCGGCATCGATGGCGACGAGGCGTTGGCCAAGGAGTTGCGCGACCACGTCGCGCACATGATCTCGGCGATCGCCAAGCCCGCGTCCCTGCTGTTCACCGCGGATCTGCCCAAGACCCGCTCCGGCAAGATCATGCGCCGACTGCTCAAGGACATCGCCGAGGACAAGCAGCTCGGTGACACCACCACCCTGGCCGACGCCGGTGTGGTGGACGCCATCAAGGGCCGCTACCTCAGCCAGGCCAGCGGCGAGGAGTGAGCGCTCGGGGCGCAGGTCCCCGTACCTCGACGTCCTGCCGACCGGACGTCTGCCCCTCCTCGCACGGGGCAGACGTCCGCTCACGGCCGCTCGAACTGCATGTGGTCGACCAGCGAGGTCCACCGGCCACCCCACTCCCAGCCGAGCCGGTCGAGCCGGTCGAGCCGACGGCGCATGCACCCTCGTGGCAAACCATCATGTAATATCATATTTTCTCGAGATCTTCTGTGATCTTCCTCATCACCACGAGCGACCGCGCCACCCGCGTGGCAGTCACGCTGATGTTCCTCGCCAACGGCGTCGCGATCGCCTCGTTCCTCGTGCGGATCCCGAGCGTCCGCGACCAGTTGGGCCTGCGCGAGGCCGCCCTGGGGCTGGTGCTCTCGAGCCTGGCCGTTGGCGTGGTCACCGGCCTGCTGCTCGCCGGACGCATCGTCGGCCGGTTCGGCAGCCGGTCACTGACGCTGGGTGGTGCAGTGGCGATGGCGGTCGCCCTGCCGATCGCGGGGGCGGCGCCGAGCGTCCCGGTGCTCGTCCTGGCCCTTGCGGCCACCGGCACCGCCTCGTCGGTCATGGACGTCGGCATGAACGCCCAGGGGGTCGGTGTCGAACGGGCGCTCGGTCGCTCGGTCATGCTCGGGCTCCACGGTGCCTGGAGCGTCGGCACCCTGCTCGCCGCGTTGGTCGGTTCGGTGGCGATCGCGGCCGGTGTTCCGGTGGGCTGGCACCTGCTGGGGGTCGCAGCCGTCGTGCTCGTACTGCTGGCGGTCGCCCAGGGCCCCCTGAGCATCGAGGACCGGCCCAGCGAGCCGGCACTGCGGGCTCCACGGTTCGCGATCCCTCGTGGCCCGCTGCTGCCCCTCGCCCTGATCGTCCTGGCCGGAGCGATCGGTGAGGCGACCGCCGGCGACTGGAGCGGCATCCACCTCGCCGACAACCTGGACGCGACGGACGGCCGGGTCGCGTGGGGACTGGTGGCCTACACCGGGGCGATGACGGTGGTGCGGCTGTTGGGCGACCTGCTCGTCCGACGCGTCGGCCGGGAGGCCACGGTGGTCGCCGGGGGCGTGCTCGCCGGCATCGGATTCCTCACGGTCGCGCTGGCTCCGACACTGCTGGTCGCCGTCGCCGGATTCGCGCTCGTCGGGCTCGGCATCGGCGTCACCGTGCCACTGGCCTTCGCGGCCGCCGGGGCGGTTGCCGAGACCCCGGGCTCGGGTGTTGCAGCCGTGGCGGCCGTGGGCTACCTGGGATTCGTCGTCGGACCGAGCGCCGTCGGCGTCGCCGCGGACCTGGTCGGCCTGCCGGCGGTCTTCATCGCCGTCGGGGTGCTGATCATCGCCCTGGTCGCCCGGCCCCAGCGGTCGCTTCGCGACACCGGCTGACCGGCGCGCTCACTGGTCGATGGAGAGCATCGCCACCTCGGCATGTACCACGCCCGGCGGCGCGGCCAGCACCTCGACGATCCGGTCGGCGACCTGGTCGGCGCTCAGCCCGATCTGCCGGGATCGCGCTGCCAGGCTGTGTGCGGTCTCGTGGTCGGAGGCGGCGAAGATGTCGGTCTCCACGATCCCGGGTGCGATGACCGCGACCCGCACGCCGCGCTCCCCCAGCTCGCGCCGCAGCCCCTCGGAGAGCATGTGGACGGCTGCCTTGGACGCGGCGTAGACCCCCATGGGGGCCGAGCCGAGCCGCCGACCCGACATCGACGAGACGTTGACCACGTCGGCGTGGTCGGCGGCCGTGAGGTAGGGGATGGCCGCCTGGGTTGCGTGCAGCAGGCCGCGCACGTTGACGTCGAAGGTGAGCGCCCAGTCGTCCGGGTCGCCCTCGGCGACCGTGCCCGGACGCAACACCCCGGCCGCGTTGACCAGCCCGTCGAGCCGCCCGCCGAGCGCCTCGGCCGCGCGTGCGACGGCGTGGCCGACCGCAGCCACGTCCACGACGTCGGCCGGCACCGCAGCACCGCCGAGCTCCTCGGCCAGCGCTGCGATCCGGTCCTCACGACGGGCGAGCAGAGCCACCTGTCCCCCCGCAGCCGCAACAGCCCGCGCCGTGGCCGCGCCGATGCCCCCTGACGCGCCGGTCACCAGGATCCGCCGTCCCTCCAGTCTGCCCTCCACGGTGGCCCTCCTCTCGGGCGCGGTGCCGACCGGCCCGCGCCGCCTCGGTCGACCGGGGTGCGGGGGGCCGGCAACGAGCCAGACCGGGCCACCGTAACGCGGCGGCGGCAACGCCCACCTCTGCGACCGCAGGGCTGCTGAGTAGGATGTGCCGCCACGTGAGTCGGTGGCCAGCGAGCCCGGCCAACTCGACCTACCCCCGCCCCGCATCCCGTGGGCGGCGACCAGCGCCCGACCCTCACCGTCCGCCCGACGCCCCGCACGACGCTTCCCGGAGGCCGCCCCTGGTCGTAGAGTCGCTGCTGCCACTGCTCGTCGTCGCCGCTCCTGCGGTCACGGCCGTGCTGATCGTGGCAGCGCGACGCGTCCCGCGGCTGCGCGATGCGATCCTGGTGATCGGAGCGGTGGTCACCTTCGCACTGGTCGCTGGCCTGCTGCCCGCCACCCGCGACGGCAAGGTGCCGACGACCGGGCTTGGCGAGCTCATCCCCGGGGTGGAGCTGACCCTGCGCGCCGATCCGATGGGGATGGTCTTCGCCGCGCTCGCATCGCTGCTGTGGGTGCTCGCCGGCTTCTACGCGATCGGCTACATGCGCGGTGACGCCGCCATGCACCAGACCCGGTTCTACGCCTTCTACTCCGCGTGCCTGTCCACGGCCTTCGCCGTCGCCTTCGCCGGGGATCTACTGACGTTCTTCATCGCCTACGAGCTGCTGACGATCACCACCTACCCGCTGGTCACCCACAAGGGCGACGCGAAGGCCCTGGCCGCGGGCCGCACCTACCTGGGCTACCTCCTGCCGGGTGGTGCACTCGTCCTACTGGCGATGATCATCGTGTTCGCCGCCACGGGCGACCTGGCGTTCGCCGCCGGGGGGATGCTCGGCGACTCGCTCGGCGGCGGCATGACGGCGCTGGTGTTCCTGCTGTTCGCCGTCGGATTCGGCACCAAGGCCGGGTTGATCCCGCTGCACGCGTGGCTGCCGGGCGCCATGGTCGCCCCGACGCCGGTCAGCGCGCTCCTGCACGCCGTCGCCGTGGTCAAGGGCGGCGTGTTCGCCGTCGGCCGGATGATCGGCTACGTCGTCGGCCCCGAGGCGCTCGCGGCGATCAACCTGCAGACCGTCCTGGCCGCGGTCGCCGGCGCCACGATCATCGTGGCGTCGGTGATCGCCCTGCGGCAGGACCACCTCAAACGGCGCCTCGCCTACTCGACGATCGCCCACCTGGCCTACATCGTGCTGGGGTTCTCGCTGCTGTCGGAGGCGGCCTACGAAGGCGCGCTGCTGCACATCCTCAACCACGGGCTCGCCAAGATCACGTTGTTCTTCGTCGCCGGCGCGATCCACATCGCCGCGCACAAGGACCACGTCAGCGAGCTCGACGGCATCGGCCGACGCATGCCGTGGACCATGCTCGCATTCGCCGTGGCCGCCTACAGCCTCACCGGGCTGCCGCCGGCCGGGGGCTTCCTCAGCAAGGCCACGCTCGTCTTCGGGGCGCTCGAGGCCGACCGTTACGTCTTCGCGGCGATCATGGTCGGCTCGGGGCTGTTCACCGCCGGCTATCTCTTCCCCATCGTCCACCGGGCGTTCTTCCGCCCCGAGCCCCGGCCCGACACCGCAGGCGATCCGGACGCAGCACCCGCCAGCTTCACCGTGGACGCGGGCACCGCCGCACCGGACAGCGACCACACCGCGACCACGCTGGCCACGGCCGATCCCGCCACGGCAGCCGCAGAGCACCTCGACGACCATCATGTCGACCACGGCGAGGCGTCCGCCCGCATGGTCGTGCCGCTGTGCATCACCGCCGGCCTGAGCCTGCTGGTCGGGATCGTCGAGCCGGCCGGGCTCTACCAGCTCGCCGCCGACGCGGCCGCGGCCGTCACCGGAGGTGGCGGATGAGCACGCGACGACTGGCAACCATCACGGTCGTGGCCTTCGCCGTCGGGGTCAGCCTCGACCTGCTGATCGGCTACTCCCCCGTGCCGGGCTACGGGGCGGCGATCGGGCTGTTCGGCTGCCTCGGGCTGATCCTCCTCTCCAAGAAGCTGCTGGCGCCGGTCGTCGACCGGCCCGAGGACCACGACCCGCAGGAGCCACCCCCCGACCTCCAACCGGACCGTGGCCAGGGGCCGGCAGGCGTGCAGACCGAACCCGGCGGTCGCATCCGTGGCTGAGCTGCTGCTCCACCCCGCCCTGCCGCTGCTGGTCGGTGCCGTGCTGGTCCGGTTCGCGCCCGCGTCGGCCGGGCGTGCGTTGATGGTGCTCGCACCGAGCCTCGCACTGGTCGCCGCACTCACCCTCGACCTCGGATCGACCGCGACGCTGCCGGCCTTCGGATTCGAGCTCGAGCCACTGCGCGGCGACGTGCTCGCGCGGGCGTTCGGGGTGGTGTTCGCCGCGGCCGCGTTGATCGCCGCGATCTACGGGCTCGCCACCCAGGGACCCGGTGAACGAACCGCGGTGCTCGCCTACGCCGGCGCCGCGATGGGTGTGGTCTACGCCGGCGACCTGTTCACCTTCTTCCTGTTCTGGGAGATCAAGGCGATCGCGAGCACGCTGGTCATCCTGGCCCGACGCACCCACCTCTCCGACCGGGCCGGCCTGCGCTATCTGTTCGTGCACATCGCCGGCGGCAAGCTGCTGCTCGCCGGCATCCTGGTCCATCTCTCGGCCACCGGTTCCATCGCGTTCGTCGCTTTCGAGCCCAGCGCCGGCGCGTGGCTCGTCCTCACCGCCTGCGCGCTCTCGGCCGGCGTGCCGCCGCTGCACGCCTGGCTCAAGGACGCCTACCCGGAGGCGACGGTCGCCGGCACGGTGTTCCTCTCGGCCTTCACCACCAAGGCAGCCGTCTACGCGCTGGTCCGGGGCTTCGCGGGCTTCGAGGTGCTGATCTACCTCGGCATCGTGATGGCGACCTGGGGCGTGATCTACGCGATCCTCGAGAACGACATCCGGCGGCTGCTGAGCTACCACATCATCAGCCAGGTCGGCTTCATGGTCGCGGCCGTCGGGATCGGCACCACCGCGGCCGTCACCGGTGCCGTCGCCCACGCCTTCGCCCACATCCTCTACAAGGGTCTGCTGCTGATGGGCGCCGGTGCCGTGCTCTACGCCACGGGCAGGTCCAAGGCCAGCGAGCTCGGCGGGCTGTTCACCCGCATGAGGTCCGTCGCCGTGCTCTACATGATCGGCGCGGTGTCCATCTCCAGCGTGCCGCTGTTCAGCGGGTACGTCTCCAAGGAGCTGATCCCCTACGCCGCCAGCGGCGCCGGGTTGGCGTGGCTGGTCGTCGCGCTCAAGGTCGTCTCGGTCGGCACCTGGCTGTCGACGGGACTCAAGCTGCCCCAGACCACATTCTTCGGGAAGGAGGGAGCCGGCCCGGCGACCAACGACGGCGCCAGGATCCACGTCGCTGCGATCCCGCCCAGCATGTATCTCGCGATGGGACTCGGCGCCGTGGCGAACATCGCCATCGGCCTCTACCCCGACCTGCTCTACCGCTTCATGCCAGACGAGGTCACGCGGACGGCCTACGCCTTCGGACCGGTGGTCGAGAAGCTGCAGATCCTGCTGTTCACCGTGCTCGGATACCTGCTGGTCAAGCACCTGCTGGCCGCCAAGCCGCGCATCAACCTCGACGTCGACTGGCTCTACCGTCGCGGCCCGAAGGCGCTGGCCGAGGCGTTCGCCAACCGTCCCGACCGCACGCCCGTCGCCGCCGGCGGCGACGGCCGGGACACCAGCGGACCCGGGCAACCCACGCCCTCACCCCTCGCCCGTGGCCGCACGGCCCTGGCGGCTGCATTCACCCCCGACGAAGGCCCACCCGATGTACGCGGAACCTGGACGCTGGGTGCGGTGGTGCTCGCCACCTCCTTGCTGCTGCTGCTCGCGAGCCTGATGTGATGCGAAGCTTTCGTGCCATCGTCCTCTTCGTCAGCCTGCTGGCGTTCTGGCAGGCGCTCTCGGCCCGGGTCGATCCGCTGTTCATCGGGATCGGCGTCGTCGCCGCGGTGACCGTGACCGCGTTCTCGCTGCGACTGCTCGAGGCGGTCGTCGGTCCGCCCGGCACCCGCCCGCCGATGCGCCTGTGGCACCTCGTCCGGTTCCACGTCTGGCTGCTGCTGCGGATCCCACCGGCCGGAATCGCGGTCGCCTGGGTCGTGCTCAACCCCCGCCGCCCACCACGACCAGGTGTCGTGCACTTCCGGACCGGGCTCGACAGCCCGGCCGCCCGCACGATGCTTGCCAACGCCATCACCCTGGTCCCGGGAACGATGACGCTCAACGTCGCCGATGACGAGTTCATCGTCCACGCCTTCACCCCGGAGAGCGTCGCGGATCTCGCCAGCGCCCGGACCCAGGCACTGATCGCCAAGGGATTCGGGGTCCCGCCCGACGACCCTCCGGAGATGATCTGGGAGCCGCTGCACGACGAGTTGCCCGAGGAGACCGCGACCAGCGCCACGCTGCGTCGGGCGGGGCTGAGCGGCCGGCGCAAGCACAGCGCGACCGAGGAGCGTGGGCGATGAGCGCCTTCATCGTCACCGCGCTGATCATCGTGGCCGTCCTCATCGCGGTCGGCCTCTACCGGGTCTGGGCCGGCCCCACCGTCTTCGATCGGTTGGTCGCGGTGGCGCTGGTCTCGGTCAACGGGGTCGTGGTCATCGTGCTGCTCGGCGTCGCACTCGACCGACCGAACCTGTTCTTCGACATCGCACTGGGGTTCGCGTCGCTGGCGTTCCTGCTGCCCATCGCGCTCGGCCGGTACTTCGAGGGCCGCGACGACGGCACCTCGCGGGACGGCGCCCCGTCGCTGCGCGCGCGGGCCCGCCCCCAGGGCGTCGTCCCTCACGGCTGGGTGGCCGAGCGCGGCCGTCGCGAGAGCCTGCGCCGAGCCAAGCAACGCGGCATCACCCTTCCGGTGGCCCCTGGCACCGACGACAGCCCGGTACCGCCGGCCGAGGGGCCCGGGGACTCGGTCCCCATCGACGGGCCCTCGCAGCCGCCCGA